>JAJTGQ010000051.1 GCA_021299455.1 Flammeovirgaceae bacterium
ATCTTTTCCAACATCTGACGCATGAAAACCATCCCTCCCCAAGGGGTGATTTCCTTGTCTGTATAGCCAATTTCAAACTCCATAACACTAAAATAGCTATTGCTACGCATTAGAAAATCCTATTGCGTAATTTGGGTTAAACACTCACAAATAGAGGACTTTCATATTTTTCAAATTTGGATTTATCTAAAAATAACACGGCACGAAATGTTTATTTTTCAAAAGGAAAATAACTCAACAGAGTGCTTCTAGCTTTATCACCCGATGGAAGGAATGGAACAGCGTCAATTAACTAGGACGCATTCTTCAGTGTTTCAAAACTCGAAAAAGGAAATTCAGTTAGCTATAGCATGAATTTGAAAGACAATGGTGCTTATGCTCATTGTGCAACGGTTTCCATCGAAATTGACGACAAGAAGCTTGGTTCGGGGGATGCCATTAGAGTTTATGCAACACAAAGTATTTCAATCAGATATCATGAAGATGCAGAACTTATTTTTGTTGAGGAGCCCATGAAGAGAGGAATTAGCCTTAAGTGAACATGAACATTGAACTTTACGGCAATTTCAATGCTGTGGATGCTCATTCAACTTGTGTATTACATCCAGCAACTTATTTTTTTGGGACGGTTCACAAATTTTATACACCTCCCTCATGTGCTTTAACATGGTTCGATCGATCTTACTCTGGATGGCGTTATTGGCGCTCTCCAATTTGAGCAGCGTATCTTCTGAAGGATTCTCCTGACTAATTTGTGCGAATAAATTTTTTTTTGTTCTTTTCAACTCCTCCAACAAAGGATCGAGAATGACCTTGTTTGAATCCAACAATCCTTTATACTGCCTGATCTGATTTGGGTCTAGCTGCAACTCTTTTATCAGGTACTCCGGCCCAATGGACGATAATTTTCGATTGTTCAAAAAGCCTAGCCCAAGAAAACTTGCCAAAATTAGATTAAGAGCAACGAGTATACGAATAACATTACGGTTAGAAACAGCTTTCATATTAAAAGTTGATATTGTTTACAGAAATGAATTGACTTAAATCGTAGTATGCCTCAGTTGCAAAGGCTTGCTGGTACACTCGGTATCCAGTTGCGATGTTGATACAAAAAAGTGCTACAGCAGCCGCTACCCACTGCCAGTTGAGCTCTATTACGTCCTCAGAACTCGATATCAACAATGGACGGATTCGTGTTTGGTAAAAATTCACTTCAAGTGGCGCTTGATTCCTACGTGCAATTTCAACCAATTCATCGAAGTCTGATAGGTGTTTCATATAAAGTTTGGTTTGTATTTTAGCTATTGAGTAACTGCTCCAGGTTTTTTCTTGCTCTGAATAAAAGTGACTCAACGGCAGATATCGTTGTGTCCATTGTTTGGGCTACTTCTTGATAACTTAACTCTGAAAGATAAAAGAGGGAAAACGCCAATTTTTGCTTTTGTGGCAACTGATTAATCAATGCTTCGGCCAGTTCTCTTTTCTCCTGCTCTTCCAGTTCTACCAAGGGTGTATTAAAGTCGATTGGATCAGCTTTTTGTTCCGCTGCATCTTTCGCCCAGAACAACCACCTACTTTTGCTCTCCCTTTTTCGCACACGCTCGATAGCTTTGTTTAGGCATACCCTGTACAACCATGTGTATGCTTTCGACTTTCCATCGAAGCGCGCGCTACCATTCCAAATAGAAAGAAACACATCCTGTACAACCTCTTCAGCTTCTTGCTTGTTGCGTACTGCGCTCATTGCAACTTTAAAAATTCGGTTGCCGAACCGATGATAAAGTGTCTCCAATGCAACTTCATTCTTGTGTTGGCAAGCTAAAAATAGCAACTCCTCATCTACATTATACCCGGATGTGATAACATTCATATTCTATATTCCGGGAATAAAACTAAGCAATCTTTGAGGCACACAGGATTAGTCGGATACCAACGATGGTAACTTGCGCTAAAAGAAATTATTTTTTACCCCATAGTCCTTCACAACAAGTAGACAGCGTAAATAAATAATAGTGACATCCTCTTTTGGTCGCAAGTTTTACCCATCGAAGCTCGACAAAGGTAAAAAACGAAACAATGCACCGAGCTTTGCTGACATTAGTTTTAATAGTTACTTTTCAACAAGTAGGGTGGGCGCACCAGCCGGCATTTCAAATGATTTCTCTAAAACAGACGGGACAGTATTGGCAGCTTGTGTATAGCGAAACAAAAGCCACTAAAGAAAGTGTTCATTTTGAACCCCTAGATTTCATGCCATACCTCAGCGTCACAATTGACGGTAAGCCATTGCCGCTGACTGCCGATCGACCACAGCTCTTTCAAGATGGTATGGAAGTCAACCTTTGTACGCTGCCATCTGCCGAAGCTCTCACCATCCGTTTCCTAGCGAAAAACGAGCGAGCCAAATCAACACGTATTCTTAGGGTTGCCTGTATCGATGGAGATACGTACAGTGCTTTTCTAAAAAGGAATAAGCAATTTATCGAGCTTGTTTTTAGAAATGGTAAATGGCAGATCAATTCAACGGAACAACAACCCAGCCAATGGCTGCCGCTACTTTTGCTAGCGTTAGCGGTTGTAGGTGTAGTGATATATTATGAATGGTTTTCAAAAGAAACACCGGCCATAAAGGAACAACGCTTTTTCAGTTAAACAATTAAAAACACGTATATGAAATTCTCAGAAAGCTTTGGTATTGCGGTTCCCCGCGGGAAAACTTTTCTCTTTTTCATTTTTACCGTTTCGATCTCGCTAGCTCTCACACAATGTAGTACTGACGAAAATAAAACCGGTATAATCATGATAAATGGATATACAAACAAAGTAAAGATTACCGAGAGTAACGGATTTCGCATTGTTGAGTCTAATGGAATTCCCGACCATGAAGTAGGTGTATTTCCTAACCAATATGACCCAATAAAAATCATAGAGGTAGATCATATGTATCGAGTTACCTTAAGCCCAACGGCTCTGGCAGCACCAATCACCACACTATTCTACGAATTTGGGGTAGCGATGAACGGGGTACCCATGGATCCCAATGGCCCATTCTATATTCATGGCGATGAGCGCAGAGCTATCCAGTTTCCATTCGAGGGACTGGCCAGTGGATGGCAATACGAGGGGCTTTCTCAAAACGTAAAACTAGGTATGGATCAAAACAATGCGCACGTGCAGCCTCCTGGTATCTATCACTATCATGGCGTGCCCACCGCATTTATAAAAAAGCGTACAGATAACGCCAAAACCACAAGAATGATTTTGTTGGGCTATGCTGCCGATGGCTTTCCTATTTATGGCAACAATGGCCATCAAGATCCAACCAACATTAATTCTCCATTAATTAAACTAAAGAGTAGTTACAAAAGTAAAACGGGCAGTCGACCTGCCAATTCTGGCGCTAAACCTACGGGCTCCTCTGGAGAGTATAATGGCACATTTGTCCAGGATTATGTTTACGAGAAAGGGCTGGGTGATTTAGACGAATGCAACGGCCGCTTTGGAGTCACTGACGAATACCCCAATGGAATCTACTACTATGTAATCACTGAAGAGTGGCCTTACATACCACGCCTTTTCAAAGGGATGCCAAATGACAGTTTTAAGATTGGGTGATTTCATTCCGCTATTTCAACAGAGACAAAAAAGATTACAACAATAAATAGTGACGCGCCAACCCTGAAACAGGGCAAAATTTTAAATACGCATCTATTTTCTTGGTGTAGTTTGTATCTTGGCAAGAAAATTGGAAATCTTTTAGCGATGGATGCGGAGCAATCTCAGTTGGTAAATGTACTCACCCGCATTGTTGCTATTCCTGAGCACGAACTCCAGATTGCCCTATCAAAATTTAAGCAGACATCTTTTCAAAAAGGCAGCCATATCCTTTCTGAGGGTCAGGTATGCAAAAATTTATATTTTATAAATTCCGGACTTGCAAGGTCTTATCTATTGCAAGACGGCAAGGAGCATATCCGACAATTCGCAGCGGAAAATGACTTTTTGGTTGACTTGGGAAGCTTTCTATCTCAAACAAAGTCGCCATTTTATTTGCAGGCGATCGAAGATACCGATACACTTCAAATCAGTTTTGAAGACTTAAATTGCTTGTTTAATTCCTCTTTTTACTTTATGAAGCTAGGGAAACTGATTGCGGACCGTTCAACCATAAATTTGATAAAACGCAGCGTTTCTTTAGTAAAGGATGACGCTAAACACCGCTATTTATACTTCATTAAAGAAAGACCCTCACTAATTCAAAGAGTTCCCCAATTTATGATAGCCTCTTATTTAGGCATTACACCAGAGAGTTTGAGCAGGATAAGAAAAGAAATTTCCGGATAAGATCATTTCTTACCATACATCAATTTACGGGGTTTCTATTGTATTGTCATTTGCAGTGTAAAAATTAAACACTGTAAAAATGAAAAAAATAACTATCGCAGCAGCAGCATTTCTCCTGCTTTTTGGAGTTAAACACTCAAATGCACAAACAAAATCCTTTGAATTTGAAACCGATCCAACTTCGTTTTTTACTAACGGCTACAACTTCAATTTCGGATATTCTATCCCGCATTGGGCCATTCGACTAGTTCCGTATAAAACGGAATTACCTGAATTTATACATGGCAATAAGGACTTCAAACAAAACATGCTTGGAGTAGCATTTGACCTTGACTATTTTTTCAAAGAAAACAACAATGGATTGTTCGTAGGCCCTGTTGTGATATACTCCAAAGACGAAATAGAAAATAGCTACAAACAAAAAATCAACAATGACCAATTATTGGCTGGGTTAAGGATTGGCTATAGAATTATGCCATTTAAAAAGCAACGGGAAAATTTGAACGGCTTTTATTTTACACCTTTTATTGCCCCGTTTTATTCCTTCGCAAACGATGTTGCATTTACAAATGGAAATTCGTTTGAATACAAACAATTCCAATTCTGGGGAGGAATTCATTTGGGCTACAGAATAAATACCAGGTATAATAGTTCGAATGAATAAGCTGTTGAACATATTTTTCCCAATGATACTTTTTTCGTTGATGGGATGTTCACTAAGCAATAAAATTCTAACTAAAAATGACGGTACTGGCCCTTATTACCCACCTAACCCAACCGGACTTCCATTTTACGGTTCAGTACCTATCTCAAATCCAGAAATAGCCACTGATGACCTGGCAATACACCCACTAACAGGCCTTAATGCTCAGGGTGAAAAAACTTTAATAACGGGAATAGTATTAGGGTTAGATAGCATTCCAATTTCTGGAGTTAAAGTTGAACTATGGAACACCAATGTCTTTGGCTCTTATCCAACCGAGAAAAAACCTAAAGGAATCGATCCAAATTTTTTTGGATACGGAAGGACAAAAACAGACGATAATGGCAAATTTCAATTTACAACAATTCGCCCGTTGGCTTATACTCGCTATGGATTTTTAATACGCAGGCCAGCACATTTTCACTTAAAATTTTCAAGCAATAAGGTCATCGGTATTGGTGTTGAAGCTGATATAATAAGTGATAGCAATCAATATATTGAAGGGAAAACCAAAATTTTATTAAGCACCTCGCATTCCAAGGCATATCAATGGCAGGGTGAATTGCGGATTGTCCTCGACAAATCAAAATAAATTAATTCTGGGTAATTCTAAAAACAAGTAATTCGAACAATAAAAAACAATTCAACAAAAATTATGTTTCATGGCGACAAATTATAGATGGTATTTAGCCGTAATGTTTCTGTTTGTGACACTTACTACAAATGCGCAAAAGTACACTTTATCAGGCTATGTAAAGGATAGCTTAACTAACGAGTTCCTCATTGGGGCAACTATTCAAATTGCAAATACGTCAACAGGTGTGTCTTCCAATGCCTATGGTTTTTTTTCCTTACAAGTACAAAAAGGTAATGTAGACTTACTCATAAATTATATAGGTTACGAGACTAGAGCAATTACCATTAATATCGCATCTAACATATCGTTAGATTTTGCATTAAAAGAAAAACGCCAAACATTAAGCGAGGTTGTTGTTTCAAGTACAAAAGCCAATCAAAAAATAATCAGTACGGAAATGTCAACCGAAAGATTATCGGCTAAAGACATTAAGCAAATTCCGATGGTACTTGGGGAGGCTGATGTTATCAAATCTATCCAATTACTTCCTGGTGTTTCCGCTCCTAACGAAGGCTCAGGTGGTTTTAATGTTAGAGGTGGTTCAGCCGACCAAAACCTAATTCTGCTTGATGAAGCCATTGTTTATAATCCATCGCATTTGTTTGGTTTCTTTTCTGTATTTAATGCAGATGCTCTTAAAGATGCTACACTCTATAAAGGTGGCATACCATCTAAATACGGTGGAAGGCTCTCATCTGTGTTAGATATACGAATGAGAGAAGGCAGCAACAAAAAGTTTGCCGCCACAGGAGGCATTGGTTTACTATCAAGCCGGCTTACGCTTGAAACTCCGCTAGGAAAAGTATATGAAAATGGTGCAAAAGGTTCAATGCTTATCTCAGCACGTAGATCTTATGCAGATATTTTTCTACCGCTTTCATCTGATACAACAATAAATCGGAATAAACTGTACTTCTACGATTTAAATTTTAGAAGCAATTATCGATTATCAGACAAAGACAGAGTTTTTTTATCCGGCTATTTTGGTAGAGATAAAATTGATGTACCCAATGGTTTTGGAAATTCGTGGGGTAACGCAACGGGCACTTTACGGTGGAATCACTTATTCAATTCAAAGCTCTTTATGAATCTAAGTGCTATTTATTCTAATTACGACTATGAAATCACTTTCTATCCTGCAAATAGTTTTAAATGGAATTCAGCATTATCTAATCTAAATTTTAAAGCTGATTTTGATTATTATGTCAATGATAAGCATAATTTAAAATTAGGATTAGGCTCAATATACTATTTATTTAATCCAGGAAGTATATCTCCGCTTGGTTCAACATCTACTATCAATGCCACAGATTATGCTGTAAAAAAGGCAATAGAAAACTACATCTATATACAAGATGATTACAAAATAACTGACCGATTGAGTATTATGTTTGGTATTAGGATTTCTCAATTTGCACAATTAGCCAATGATTCTATTCCAAATTATCGTAATAGTCAATCGGTGGTATTTAACCCGACTATTAACAATTATCAGAAAGGAACAATTACTTCTTATGAGAAGTATCAAAAAAATACGTGGCTTAATAATTCGTTGGGATTTGAGCCACGGGCGAGTGTCAACTATCAGGTAAACGAATCGGCAAGTATTAAGGTGGGTTATAACAGAATGTATCAATATATTCATTTATTATCAACAGCAACATCACCCACACCGCTTGATCTTTACACGCCAAGTTCATCATTTATAAAACCACAAATTGCAGATCAAGTAGCGACTGGTTTTTTCAAAAATTCCGGTAATAGCAGATATGAGGTCAGCGTGGAAGGCTATTATAAATGGATGCAAAACCAATTTGATTTTATTGATGGGGCATCGCCATTACTAAACAATTCGCCTGAAACAATTCTACTAAATGGCTCAGCAAGGTCGTATGGTTTGGAGTTTATGATAAAGAAAGGTGAGGGCAGGTTTACTGGTTGGGTAAGTTATACTCTCTCCAAAGCAGAACGCCAAACACCTGGCATAGATGGAGGAAGAGGCATTAATAATGGCGAATATTATGTTACAAGCTACGATAAACCACATAATTTGGCAGTTACAGCTAGTTATAAATTAAGTGAGAAATGGTCTTTTTCCGCAAACTTTATTTTTCAATCTGGCAGACCAGTAACTTATCCAGAATCAAAATATACATTTAATGGGCTTTCAATTCCAGAATATAGTGAACGAAATGCACATCGTTTACCTGATTATCATCGCTTAGATATTGCTGCAACACTTAAAGGTAAAGAAACCAAGAAATGGAAAAGTCAATGGGTTTTTGGTATCTATAATATTTACAATCGCCAAAATGCTGCAAATATTACGTTTAGAGAAACCTTGGTTGGTAATACTGAAGCTGGCTTGGGAACTGGAGAAAACAAGGCCTTTAAACTCACTTACTTTGGCATTGTACCAAGTATTTCTTACGAATTTAAATTTTAAACAATTATGAACACTATCATAAAAATAGCAACTGGTGTTATAATGCTTATTTTATTCAGCTCTTGCGAAAAAGAGATAGATATAGAGCTAAAAAATACAACGCCTAAATTAATAGTAGAGGGTAATATACTCTTAGGATTAGATACACTTATTCGTTGGCAAGAAATAAAACTGACACGTTCCGCTAATTATGTTGGTGCTTCTACCCCAGAGCCAATTGGCAATGCTACAGTAAGCGTGTTTGATGGACAAAATACTTTTGCTTTCAACTATACAGGCAACGGTATTTACAAAAGCAATTTTATTGCCGGGGCTGCTAAAAACTACAAACTTGTCATTATTTACGATGGAGATATTTACGAAGCATCAGAAACCATAAAAACTGGGCCAGTAATTGAAGGTTTATCCGTGAATTACTTCCCATCTGCTTTGGGCAGCCCTGAGGGCAATTTCATCACGTTAAACACCATAGACCCAGCAAATGAAAGGAATTTTTACTTGTGGCGATTGTTTATCAATGGACAATTAATGATTAACCCTTCCCCTGGAAATATTTACCGGGCAATACAAAAAGATGAGTTTTTCAATGGTCAGCCACTATTAAATTATTTGCCATTTGATAATTTTCCTGTTGTTTCAGGTAATACGACAAGAATGGAACAGCTAAACATTTCTGAACAGATGTATAACTATTACTACTCAATCTTTAACCTTACTGCTTCGTCACCAGTTTCAGGAGATGTGCCATCAGGAAAAATATTGGGCAATATTGTTAACAAAAGTAATCCAAATAAAAACGCACTTGGCTATTTTGGAGCTTGCAGTGTATCTATAAAAATCAAGAATATTTAAATTTCAACACAATGGAAAATTCGGAAAAAAAGTCGCTACTATTTACCATTTTTATGATGGTAAAAAGAACCAACACTTGGTTGAAGCTTGAACCTAAATATCCTTTTAGTTTTCTTGACAAAACAATTCAGCCAATTTTGAAAAAACACTTAACCGCCAATAAACAAATCCTCGACTTAAAAATAGTAGTCTCTTTAACCGGCATCTTTCTTTTTGCCAGTTGCAGTTCGGTACTTAAATCGACCAAAGTTGGAAAACAAACTTTACCGCTTGAAGTTTACGTGCCTTCTTCACATTCAGGAGAGCTAAAGATAACACGAATGGTTCATGCTTCAGTCTTAATTGAATACAAAGGTCAGTCAGTAATGACTGACCCCTGGTTTACTGAAACAAAGACTTATCCACCAAGTGAAAAATTGGCAACGTCTGTTGAGGCGTTACCTAATATTAAAGTGATTACTTCTACGATGGATCACTATGACCATTTTGATTTGGAAGGCATTAAGAATACAAAACTTAGAAGCATTCCCGTGCTAGTGCCTTTCGGAACCAAGCAAAAGGACAAAGCAATTAAGGCAGGTCTTTCAGATGTAAGAGCAGTCGAGTCTGGACAAGTTGTGACTGTTGGAGAGTTTAAAATTACAGCCATAAAAGCAAGAAGTGGAATAAAACCAACTGCATTCGATTATGAAACTGCGTGGCTTATAGAAGCTGGTGATTGGAAAGTATTAGTAGTTGGTCATCGTATAGATTTGGAATTATTAAAAGAAATTGGTCCCATTGATATAGCAGTTTTACCAGTAAACAAACTACGTATTAAACCAATGTTTAAGAAATTAAGCATGTCGCCAGAAGAAGCTTCTGATGTTGCGGAAAAAGTGAATGCACAAATAGCAATACCTTACCATTATATGTATAAATCTACCTGGTCTTGGGAAACGTTTATTGTTTCGCACAAGGGCACAGCACAGGCTTTTGCTGAGTCATTTCGCAATAAAGGTGGCACACCCATTCAGTTAAATGCAGGTGGCAGCGTAAAAGTGAAAGGGTACAATAAATAACAAAACTCAAAAAATATGATAAAAGTAGCTGTAATTGGTGCAACAGGTCGTTTAGCACCAATGGTAATAAAAGAAATGCTTGAAAATGGTTTTACGGTTAAAGCATTGGTTCGTGATAAAGAAAAGGCAAAAAAGTTATTGCCAACAGAAGTAGAAATTATAAAGGCTGACCTTGAAGATGTACAGTCTTTAATAAGTGGCCTAAAAAATATAGATCATGTGTATTTAAACCTTTCAACAGAACATCCAGACAGTAAATTTCAACCTGAATTTGACGGGGTTAGAAATATCATCATGGCATGTGAGCAAAATAGTATTAAAAGAATATTTAAGATCTCTGGATTAGGTGCCTATCGTAAAGACTTTCCTCAAGGTAAAACCGTTTTCGTCAATGAAATACGTATTAGAGGACAAGACCTGATTAAGAAATCAAAAATACCATATACTTTTTTTCACCCATCATGGTTTATGGAGAGTCTTGAATTGATGTTTCAGAATGGGAATAAATTAAATGGTTTCAAAACCATTAAGTATCCACTCTATTGGATTGCCGGAAAAGACTATGCCAGTATGGTTGTTAAAGCAATGAAAGAAAATACTGGAGAGAACAAAGATTATGTAATGCAGGGACCTGAAGCCATCACTATGCATGATGCATTGGTAAGATATAGTAATACATTCTCACCTCCGCTCAAGGTTTCAGAAACTCCAATTGGTTTGATAAAGCTAATAGGGATTTTTGTTCCAAAATTTAAGATCATTGGAATAATGGGAGAATACTTTAAAGACTTCAAGGAAGAATTTATAGCAGAGGAAACCTGGCGAGAATTAGGTAAGCCTACACTTACAATTGAAACTTTTAGAAAAGCAATTCGCTATTTTGCATTGTGAGGTTAGATCATCTCATTTTTTCTCTCGCCTTTGTTGGTGTTGCATGAGGGGCAATGAGCGCGGGTTCTGGAAAAAACAAGATGAATGAGGATTTGTTTTTGATGAACTTGAATAACAGCATAAAAGAGGATTGATAAAAACATACATTAAACCCATATTTTGCAGTAGAATAAAATAGTGACAAGGTGTCCTGTATTTGAAAAAAATAACTATCTCAACAGCATTTCTCCTGCTTTTTGGAGTTAAACACTCAAATGCACAAACAAAATCCTTTGAATTTGAAACAGATCCAACTTCGTTTTTTACTAACGGCTACAACTTCAATTTCGGATATTCTATCCCGCATTGGGCTATTCGACTAGTTCCGTATAAAACGGAATTACCTGAATTTATACATGGCAATAAGGACTTCAAACAAAACATGATAAAATTCTAACTAAAAATGACGGTACTGACCCTTATTACCCACCTAGTGGTCTTGCCGGTGGTGTGTACATTGTGGAAATTCGAGCAGAAGATGGTGCGCTCATCAGAAATAAAGTGATGGTTATGCATTAGTCTTTCCGAGGAATAAAACAGTAAAGCCACCTCTGCGAAGGGGTGGCTTTTTGCTTCTCGATGATTTAGAATCGACTTTCAAATTCTGCGCAGAATATTGAAATCTTTCCATGATGTCAAGTCTTCCGACCGACATATACACCCCACAACAAAAGAAATAAATCTAGTTGCTCAAAAACCGTCAGGTCGGAAGACCTGACGACACAGAAAAAAATCCTCCCTCAGGCTGGAACGCGTGGATCGACTGCGAATAGCTGCCTACATTTACCTTGCTATCGCCAAACACTCGCACCGTAAAAGCCAAATGCGGGGCGAGGTAAAAGTTCTTGGCGAATTTCCATACAAATCCAGCACCGGCAGTCCAAACCATACCATTGTGGTTGCTCGTAGAGGTGGCCTATTCGTGGGCTAAGTTTCCACTTAGGTATTCAACCCCTGTACTGATAAAAAATTTATTCCAATTGGGTTGAAAGCAGTAATCGACCATAACAGCTCCTACCATGATCTTATTGTCTTTAAAACCCGGCATCAAGCAGCGAGTTTGGAGTTGTCAATCCCACGAAAAACACCGCTAAAGTGCCATTGGTTGTACCCAACCACCACCGAGCCATGGTAGCCACCGAGAATGTTGGGAACAATGGCCGCTTCGAGGCCAAATGTCGTTTTCTTTTCAGGCTTTCCAGCGTCTGATTGTGCAAGAGAAAATGAGGTTGCAAGTGCCAAGAGGCCGATAATCAAAAATGTCCTTTTCACCTTCATATTTCTAAACGTTAAATTAAAATTTCTTCCAAGGCCTCACTCCAAATCTCACGACAGGAAAAAAATCTACCGTTGAAAGAGAGTAAGTCGTATTGTCAGAAAACTTAGCCTCCTGACTGCCCCTCATATACAAATGAAGGCCGGGCTGAACATAAAAGTAACGACCGATAAAAAACTGGTAGCTAATGCCGAGGCCAGGGGTAACGGAGGTTAGTTGTTTCGTCTCAGAAGTGGTTTTTTGTTTGATGTCAAATACTTGCCTGTCTACGAATACGTATGTCTCGAGATTTTTCCAAATGTTGTAGCCAGCGAAAATACCAAACGTTCCCTTGGTCTCAAATCTCTCAAATTTATCATTCGAATTTTCTGAGTTAAAAGTTCCGGCATCTATGATACTCGCCCTAAAACGGAATTTTTGCAAACGATAACCCACTCCCACATGGTAACCTTGGCTCAGATAAACAAAAGGAAGTGCCTCAATTTCCAAAGCACGTTTTACTTCATAATTGGCTGGTGAAGGCTTCCAGAAAGTACCTGATGATTCTTTTTGGGCTAACAAGGTGGTTGAAAATAACAAAAATAATGCGAGGACTGAGATGGTTTTCATATACTTATTTGGTTTAAATTATACCACAAAGGTGTCGCACCATGTCCACCACTTTCATTGAACTAATTCAAGAAATTACTTCTTGGCGCGTAATTTTGAGAGCCATTCGGGAGAAATTCCTAAATAGGAGGCAATCAGGTATTGGGGTATTTCCAGAATGAGTTCGCAACTCGTACTCACTAACTTTTCATACCGTTCTTTCGGGGGCAAGGAATTTTCCTTGATCCGTTCGGCAAACCGGATAAAGTAAAATTCGGAAATCAAGCGGCCCATCTTTTGGAACTTGATATTCTCCTCATAGAGCATGAGGATTGATTTTCTTTCAAAACTAAGTAGCTGGCAATCTTTCACCGCAATGATATCCATTTCCGTGGGTCTTTGGAGCAAAAAACTCACATAGTCCACAGCAAAGCTATTTTGAAAAATAAAATCTAAAACAACTTCTTCTCCGGTTTCGTTGGTGTAACCTAGTTTGAAAATTCCTTTGGTTACAAAATAAAGCTTGTCGCAAACTTGTCCGTGTTTAATAAGATATTCCCCTTTCTTGATTTGTTCGTGCTTAGCAAGGGCATTCAGATGAGCTAATTCAGCTTCATTGAAGTCGACAAATTGCAAGAAGAATTCGTTGATGGTCATAAGCACTAAAAATAGTTAATTTAACCAGCGGAATCAATAATGTATGCGTACAAAGCATGGCAAAAAGCAATCGCCTGGCCACCATGATTAGTAATCAGAATCTGAACTTTAACTGATTTACTCGTGATTGAATTGTAGTGACCTGAATGCCGAAAAATTATCTGTTAAGAAAGCTATTGTATTTTACCTTCGCCTCGGGGCTATCAAACAAAGCGGTGTGCTCATAGTTAGCCACGTCAAAAAATTGACGGTCTTTGCAATTGCTGCATTGGGTTACCTTTTGTTTAAATGTTGGCCAAGATGTTAGTTGGATTTGTGAATCGAGCAACCCTTGAACAAATAGGATGTCTGATTTAAAACCATCGGCAAAAAATATGAGCGAACGCTCGCGGTAGGCGTTGTTATTGGCCGAGGTGCCTCCGTAAGCTTTTCGAAGCAAGTCGCAGGTAACAGAGGCTGGTGTCTTATCACTTTCTTCTAACTGACACCTGAGGATAAGGTCAAGTGGCCCGGGGCCATTGGCAACAACTCCATCTGTTTCGTGCAATCTGTTTAGTCTGGTAACGATGTAGCCACCCTGTGAGTGGCCCACCAGAAAAATCTTTTTCACCGTAATCCCCAATTCCTGACTCGCTTTGTTCTTTACCCAGAGCAAGGCGGCTTCCGATTGTTTTACATTGTCGCCCATCAAAAGACCTTCTTCAGGGTACGCCACGCTTACAAACATTATGTCTTTTCGGTCGGTAATTTTCTTTACAGCGTCTAGAGTAGTATTGGCGGCTGTAAGAATTTTACTATCTAAGAAAACCGTGCCATGGTAGGCAACGATTACGTCCAGTGCATCGCCCTCAGGTTTGTCTATGACCACGTCAACCGACACGTTGTTGTAGGAGATAGAACGGGTTTCTTTTAATGGTGGAGATGGGGCGATGGTGACTTGATCGTTGCTACACGAGAGGATCAACAGAAGGGCAGTGAAAATGGCTACACGCATTTTAATTTATTTTTTAGAAATTGAAACTGTGCAATTAGACTGCCATGCGGTGAAGGGGTTTAATTGTCTGACTCATAAAACTTTTAAACTCCTTGAAATTCAATTTTTGTTGGGTGTGAAGATCAGTTTTTATTTCCAAGGACAATTCGGTAGTAATTTCGTGGATCTTTTTAGTCAAGCGAGATTCTCTTTTAACCACCCCGACACATCTACGTAGTCCTCTATTTGGGCGCGCTTTCCTTGATCCAGTGCCTGCCACTCCACTAATGAAGTTTTAAAGGTGGCCGAATACTTTTCATTATCCAAATGAACAATTTTTGAAAAAAGTTGTAGTAGCAACTCTTCTGCCTGAAACACTATTTTGTTCTTCTTTAAAAAACGCTTGCTGCTATCTGTGGCGTATTGCAAGAGGGAGATATTACCGAGTTCGAAATGGACAATCAGGTTTAAGATGCGCGTATACTTTTGGATATCTAAGCGGATAGAGCCAAAATTGGTGTTGATGATTTCGTTTATCCATTTGAGTGACTTGGAAAAATCCTTGGCCAAGAAATAAATGCTTGCAAACTGAAAGTAAAACATAATCAGATATTCTGTTGTGATGGAAACTTTTCTTGCTTGGATGTATGACTGAATGACGCCTATCAGTCGCATTCCTTTTTCCAGTTCTTTGGTATCGCGATACATTTCTAATTCAACGTTGTAGAGACGAATCCATAGACGAACGGTTAGTTGGCTTTCGTTTTGGAAACGACTTGAGTTGATGAGGGCACTAACTTTTGAAAGTAAAACCGGTAATTCTTTCCACCGCTTAAAGCTTAACAAGAGTACTACCTTGTTCATGATGGCGGTGATATAGGAGGTAGGGTCATCCTCAATGCCCGCTGGATTATTTTCAAGTAACTGAATCAACTTGCTGACTTGCTGATTGGCTTCTTCTTGTTTGCCTGTAATGTAATATCGGGTAAACAGAAAATGATGGTGCAGGATTTTTGCTTGAACCGATTCAGCCTTTTCAAGTAGATAAATTTCTTTCGCATTCATCTCACTATCGCCAGCGGGGGAGTCGTATACACGCATCGAGTCATTCCAGAAGCCATTAAGATTTTTGATTTTGCCAATGATGCGCTTTTCTTCTTGTAGTACCTGGGTGACGCCCGATAGGTTTACGGTGGAGGTTGCCGCTATTAGTTTCCGGTGCCAAGTCAGTAGCTCCACCTGCAGCGGAAATTTTTCAAAACGTTCTGTTAGCGATAGTGCCTTTTCTAATCGTAGAAAGCAAAGATCAAACAGTTCTTTGGCAAATAGAATCTCTATTTCGCGAAGTAGTTCTAGGAGAGTGGCGTTAACGGAATTTCGAGCGTGAAAACTTTTCAGCGCCCTTAAAATCAGTTCTGTTAGATTGATTTTAGTAACATGGAGTTGAGTAGCAAACTTCCTGTCCTTAAAAGTTGCCTTGATGAGGGCTTCGTCATATTGCTCTTGTTCTTCAATAGCCCTAAACAGTGTGATGTAATTGCTCTCTGATTTATTTTTAGAAGCCATCTGCAGAAAGTACCTTTTCTCTGCGCCTGTGAGTGATTTGATCAACCGAAACAGACTTGTTTTCTTAGACATCTACTTTACGTTTCTTGCGGCACAGAAGTATGAAAATGCCTTAACGTGTTCAAAAATAGCACTTTTGCTGGTCTTAACCACTTTACGTTTTTAGGATTTATTCGCTTAGTATTCTACATTATCCTTCTACATTTAGCCATTATTCAGCGAAACAATCTCACAACAAACTAAAACTATAAATTATGGCAAACGTGATTAACTGGTTTGAAATTCCGGCCAAAAATTTCGAGCAGGCTTCCAAATTTTACAGTACTGTGCTTGGTGGCGAAGTAAGAAGAATGGACAATCCACATGGTCTTTGGGGCTTCTTGCCCGGAACTGCCCAAGGCATGACTGAAACGGTGGGGGGCGCCATTGTACAGTCCGATGGCTATGTACCTGCAGCCAATGGAAGTGTTGTTTATCTAAATGGGGGAGATGACCTCAATGTACCATTAAGCAGAGTTGAAAAAGCTGGTGGCAAAGTGCTTCTGCCTAAAACACCGCTTGGTCCGAATGGATTTATGGCCTTGTTCCTAGATACAGAAGGCAACAAGATTGGATTTCACTCTATGAAGTAACAAGCAAGGAGCTGCCTCTGTGGCGGCTCCTTTTTTTATTTTTCACTTTTTAGCTAACCCTAAAACCTTTTACCATGAACTTCAAAGGAAAGACCTACTTATATGCTGTGCTTACTTGGTTAATACCCATTGTAGTAAGCTTTTTTATGTACGACCCGAAAACAAATCAGTACCTACCCAGCATACCGGTTTTCAAGTCGGTGATGATTGCACTCACTACACTTCTGACTTACTATTTCTTTAGAAAAATAAAAGATTACGACACAGCAAGCCCGTGGTATGCGTATGCCACCTTGTTTGTGGTGGTTTGTTCGATCTTAGATTTTGCTGTTCTTCTAACTGTTTTTAAGGTTCAGTTTTCCGTTTGGGCAATGCCTATTTTTCCTGTGTATGTAATTGTGTTCTTTGGCTTTGGTTATTTTATGCTGCGAAACAGATGATTCTACACTGGGCGTTTCAAATGCAATGTTTCAGCATCTTGGGCACTAGTTGCAGTTTTGGTGTCTCCATGACAAATTGTATCCAAAAGCCCACGTTAGGAGGAGCCTCTTGTCTCAAAATAAACATAGTGTTGCGGCAAGTCAATATGCTCTTGTAATGACACCTTTTGTACTATCTCCGTTTTGAGTTCGCGCTGGAGAGCAAGTGATGATGGGGCTGTATACTATTTGGAATCAATGGACTCTTGAATGTAAAGAAGTATAGGATTACCCAGCACAGCAAAAAGGTCAATGCATTTATTGTATTGACCTTTGTTTTTATTTTGCGACTTCTCAATCAATTTATTTTTCTTAACTCACATCAATGGCATCTACAGACGTTCTTAACTCAAATCAATAGCAGGGCGTTCTCATTTGTAGAGTTTTGTAGAAAATTATATACAAATGAAAATCATGAAAATGATGGCAGTTGCGCTTCTAGGAAGCGTGCTGTCGGTGCAAGCGCAGGATTCTTTGCTCGCAAGGGTAGCAAAGATTCAAGGCAAGGAGGTCTACATTTTAAACCAGCCTTTACGCCAGTATGAAACGGTGGCCACAATTAAAACGAGCCCCAAAATTATTTCTCTTTTAACCCGGGGCGTAGTGAACGAGACGATCTCGGACAAAGCGAATCAGTTTGTTCGAAAGTCGGCTCGAAAAGCGCAAAAATTAAACACATCTTTCGATGCCATCATCTATTCCGGTGGGAAAACAGTTCGAGCGATTCGTTTTACGGATGTGGCTAATCCCGAGAATAGTGGAGTTGCCACCGTTACGAAAATTTGGGGAGTTGATTCGTATATTCTGGCAGAGCCGATGAAAAGCTACGCGGTGCAGAATTCAACCTACGGTGGAATCAAACTTATTCCTTTCATCACCTACGGAATAGTAAACAACTCTATTGAGAAAGATGTGATGACGTTTGCCAAAAAAACCAAGAAGGAAGATGTGCGGGCGACTGCAATGGTTTACTCTACCGGCAGAAACGTAGCAGGGATTTCTCTAAAGTAAAATGTATCATTCAAAAAGGCCGTCTCAAATTGATGAGGCGGTCTTTTTTTTGGAGTGGAGAAATTTCTGCATCCATTGCAGTGAATCAAAAAGCAATAAATTCAGGACAATCTATTCGAATGTCTACTGGCTTGAGCGGAAGATCTGGTTGTAAACTTTTTTTTGGTTCGACCTGCCGATTTTGTTTTATCGCGACTAAAGTTAGGGTGGAATTGAGAGACTCGTTATTATTTTCCTAGACGACTAGTTTGCCGGCAAAACATCCATTGACACATTAAGGCAAAACAGAATACTTGCCACGGAGGGAATAAGCATGACCAGAGCAGTAAAGATTGTTGGTCGGCTAACAATAACAAAGGCTCTCAGGGTCGAATCTTATTCGCAACGCTGATTTGAACGCCATCGATGCTTTCGATAAGTTTCCTTCCGTAAAAAGATGGAGGAATGAATCCTTCTTTGATATTTCCATCTACCAATCGCTGAATAATATTGCCTATTATTCTGACCGTGAATATGTATGGCTGTGGACCCCTGATAGTCACAATCGATTTATCGCCACGTTTGTTTTCGACCTCAGCCCAAGTGTAGCTATGTTGGGTCTTTAGCTCATTCTTTGTTGGGCCTAACGGGAAGAACCAATGAGTGTGATTTATGAGGAATTTTCGTAGCCAATCTAAGCGTCCTTTCATAAACTGAACCAATATCCAAGGATAGTAAGCATAGGAGGTAATATCCGGAATATTTGTGCTCACAAAGCTGGCTATGGCATCACCCATTATGGGATTATGAACCATGACATATTCTTTGCCTTCTGCAAAGAATGAGTGTTTTGCAGAAGCAGGGCTGGTAGCTACAAGTTTTCCAGAAAGACGCGAATGTCCGGTTTCCGCAGCAAGCCGCAATACTGTATTTATTGTGCCTCTGGATGCATTTCCAAACGTGGCAAATCCAAGTGTTAATTTGGTTGGATTTGGCAACAATTCAGATGCGATTAATCCAGCAATATCACTTGGTGCCAGATTAAAGCCTGCTCCAGGCATTAGCATAACGCCATTGGCTAGTGCCGCATCATTAAGATTATATACCTCGATCATATCAGGGTATTCAGCCGCAAGATCCACGTAATGTGTATTGGTTTCAATGCAGGCGTCTATGAAATGTCTATTCACACGGTAGGAAATATTTGCTAAATTGACAACCGCCTTTACGTCTGCTAGGTGAGGTATAATGCTCTGGGTATCGTCAATTGCAAAAATGCGACATTCCTTCCCATAGTCACTAGACTTTTGTCTTATTGAATCCTCTCTTGCCCCGAGTATAATAGGCATGTTTTTATCAAATGCATACTCTAAGAAGAGGTTGCCGGTGAATCCCATAACGCCATAAACGAGTACTTTTTCTTTCTTATTATTTCCCTTTTTTTCCATTTTTGTGATTTTAAAATTTATAAATTGTTGCTTAGTACATGACCGCCACTTAGGAAATTGTTCTGCCTTTTACTAAGACCAACCTCCCCAATCCAGAAAAGCAAATGGAGTTAAATTTTCTTACTCAAGCTTTTAAGATAATTGATATATACAAAATGTTTAACTGCCGCTTTGTGTCTTTCATTTCTCATATATTTAACCCCTCCTGAAATATTTTTGTTCTCTTTTCTAATTCGATTTAAAAATTTTTCATTTTTCTTATAATTCTTATTAAGCTTGTTTTTCAAGTATTTCGCAACGATCTCAGATTGGTAATAGGCTGGGATATTGAAGCTACCATCATTCACATATAATCCAATCATGAAAAGGTTATCAAATTTATGGGAGAAGAAATGGGCAAATAATCGAGGATATGTTTCATCCCAATCTAATAGTTCCTTTTCTATGAAAGGATAAGAATACTTATATCCTGTAGCATAAATTACAAGGTCAGTATCTTCTACACTTCCATCGGTGAACTCGACTCCGCTTGCAGTGAATTTGCTAACATCCGGTTTAATTTCAATTTCACCATGTGAGAGGTAATAAAACAGTAAACTGTTTATAACTGGATGGGATTCATACAATTTATGATCCGGTTTTGGGACACCGAGCCTTTTGTAATCACCATATAAAAGTTTAAGCAAAATGCTATCAAAGATTTGTCTTATCCATATTGGTGTTCTGAGCTTAGAAAAGATTTCACCAATACGATCTGCTGGAACTCCAAAAATATGTTTAGGTAGAAAAAAATAACCTCTTCTGAGGCTTAAGAATGTCTTTTTGGAATTGAGTGCTGCCTCAACTGCAATATCACAGCCAGAATTACCAGCTCCTAATATCAATACTCGTTTATCCTTAAAAATGCTTGGAGTTTTATATTTCAAAGAATGCATTATCTCGCCCTTGAAATTTTTTTCACCTGGATAGTTTGGAAATTTCGGATCCCAGTTATGACCAGTAGCTATAATGATGGAGCCATATAGACGTATGTCGTTATTATCGAGTCTGACTTCCCATAAATCACCTATCGGTTTTATGTTCATGACCTTGGTACCAAATTCTATTTTGTCTTTTATACCTAAGAATTTTGTATAATCTCTAAGATATTTTATAACTAATTTATGACTTGGGTAGTCGGGAAAATCATTCGGCATAGGAAAATCGGGAAATCCAGAGAGTTTAGAGGAAGATATGAAATGAGTAGATTCATAAATTGGATTTTCAGGATTGCTATAATCCCATATCCCGCCTGTATCTAAGTTTTTTTCGATACAATCAAACGGGACTCCGAATTTTTGTAAATTGCTCATGGCTGCCAATCCTGCGGCACCGGAGCCTATAACTAACACAAGGTTTGATTTGTCAATTTTCTGAGATTTTTTGGGAATTTCCATAATGCTTTTAATTTTCATTTAGCACTAAGCTTGTACCGTTTCGCAACTAGATACTCGAAGCATCGGGTCGGCAATAAGTGTTTCAAGGGAATCATTAACCGTTCCAATAGAGTTCCGCCAAGATACCGAAGTGAAGGGTGACTATCTGAGATGATCTGTTCGATCTTTTTAGCTATAATTAATGGAGATGAGCCGGCTCTTTCATTCTCAATTGCAGCATTATGAGCCTCTGTCTGGTATTTATAATAAGGTGATTTCTCATTGATTGATCGGTCTGATTTCGATTTAGCAGACATACCCGTATTAATGTCTCCTGGTTCAAGGATGACAACATTAACTCCAAACGGTATTAGTTCGAGGCTAAGTGCCTCAGACATTCCCTCAAGCGCGAACTTAGAGGCACTATACATCCCATCGAATGGAATTGCAATTTGACCGCCTATCGAGGTTATATTAATGATGAGACCACGCTTATTCTTGCGCATCGAGGGAAGTGCAACTTGTATTACCCTTAATGGCCCCAACGTATTTACTTCAAGTATTTGTCTTGCATCCTTGATATCTAGCTCTTCTAAAGAACTTGAAAAACTGATTCCAGCATTGTTAACGACAACATCAATGCGGTTAGCTACTTTCAGCACGCTATCTACGGCAAACCTTACAGAATCGCTATCGCGTACGTCCATCGTAAGTATCGAATAACCATCAGGATGTGGCTGAATTCCATCGACATGCTCCACAATGGTGCCGAAAACTTTCATCCCATTAGAGGCCAAGTAACCTGCAGTTGCCTTGCCAATGCCGGATGATATTCCTGTTATGAGAATCACTGGCTTCATATTGTTCACGCTGTTTTACGGTTAGCAGCATCAGATGCATCCAATAGGTCGGCTACGAATCGATTTACTGCGTCTTGGAGGGGATAGGTGGCCTTAACAATTGGCCGTAGAAGTGCGTGTCTGACCTGCACTTCCTCATAGATATATATTGTAGTCATTTTGTTTGTGACCTTAAAGAAACGTATCAACCAGATACCACGGAAACCAAATCCTTTGAAATGAGCCTCGAATAGATGATTGGCAACCGAGCGGATCTCTTCGTAGTCGACTGGTGGTGAGTCATAAGCAAGTTCTCGCCAACTCTTGCTGGAAAACACAATCACGTTCTTAAGATCGTTGCGAAAGGCTTGCCTACGATCTACAGCGATCACTTGAAACAACCAATCGATGGAGGCTTCGATATTGATTGTTGTCGTAGCAACAGCAATACGAGATGGGGTGACTAAGCTCAATATGAAATATACGAGAGCTGGTATTGCTATCAAGAGTGAGATAATGATAATGTTCATAATTTTTCCTTTTTACCTGAGTTTAAATAATTACTGACAAGTTGAAGTGATTGTACGGTGTAGAAATGGGTGCTTGTGCTTCCTTTGCTTCACGGGGTTTGGCACTTTGGCTATTCCTCAACTGACAGACTAAAACACCTGCAGCTAAACCGATAAACACAACTGCAATAAATATTTTGATGGACGGTTACATAGTTTTTCTCTTTCGTTGCCCAAAAGTGAAAAACTTTAGCCAGGTGAGTGGCCAGAAATTAACCGAAGCGTAGAAATGAGGCACTGAGGCGGAGGCAAATTGACTTATTGATGTTTCCGTTAATTCTACTGGTTAGTTTTAGGCATCTCCAATACCTATCTTGGGCTTCGAAGACAATGATTCCCCTATCAGAAGAGGGGCCAGCCTTAATCGAACGAATCCCAATTCGCGGGTTGTTTTAAGCCAACAAAAGCCTATTTGTTTTTTTACCTCACTAAGCAATCCTATTTCCACGCATCTTGTATGACTGCCTTTAGCAATAAAGAAATATTAAAGAAAGGTATGTTTATCGCGAAAGGCTCGTTGATTTATGTCGGTTGGCAAACGTGAAGGGAGTTGTAACGATAAGAATTTTCTCGGACAGCTTGCCACACCTCTGGGCACGATTTACGTCTTTGAAGGCGCGCTTTAAAATATTGGTTCCTATCGGGAAGTTTGAGATGGATAATTTTATCCCGGATCAAGTTATCGGGCAAAGGGTCTTTTTTGAATGGTACAACCGTTGGAGCCATCGTGATACAGGTATAGAAGTAGATTCCATAAACGCAGCATTAAGCTTTACTATTTTTCATGAATCGATGCATTTCGGAATTAAAGGGTAGGGTATCACGGCAAGTGTGTAGTAAAATGTGGGATAAATAAGGCAATCACCCAACGATGATTGCCTTTCATTTTAACCGAACATTAGTTGCTCTGTGGTTGAAGACCTTTTAGTTGGCATTTAAAAGGGCAATCATCTTCTCGGCAACTCCTTTAGCTGAAGCAGGATTTTGTCCCGTTACCAAGCGACCATCTGCGATACTGTTGGCTTGCCAAGGCGACACCGAAACAAACTTTGCCCCCTTTTCTTTGATGGCACTTTCCAGCAAGAAAGGAACATCTTCTTTTGCATACCCTTCTTCTTCTTCATTGCTGAATGCAGAATTGGTTTTACCTTCAATTAAACTGGAACCATCTTTTAGTTTTACGTTTAATAGCGAGGCTGGCCCGTGACAAACAGCTCCCACAATCGCACCACGATCATACGTTTCGGCAATGGCATTTTGGATATCTTTATTATTGGGCATATCCACCATTGGGCCTAGTCCTCCTGGAACAAAGATGGCATCGTATGCTTTTACGTTTGCCTCGCTGATTTTTTTACTTTCCTTCATATCGCGAAGACCTTTGCCATTAATGAAGGAAACATTTAAAGGATCCTCAGTAAGTTCCATACCATCGATAGGCGGGTCTCCTCCTTGTACGCTCGCAAAATCGATCACGTACTTTTTTTGGTCGAATTCATGATAAGGATGAGCAACCTCAGGAAGAAAATTTCCGGTTTTTCTGTTCTTGGGTCCGATTTCGCCCGCGCTTGAAACAATAAACAACACTTTTTTTGACATAAAATTTAAGTTTAATAGTTGAACAATTGATAAAATTTAATTTTTGAATTTTTCGTCTCGCTTATGCCAGCGGTAGTACACGAATTACTTCGCGTTCGGCCAGCAGCGGCACAATGGTGCCAAGGGCCAATTCTTGAAAGTGTGTAGACGCGCGATGTGCTTGTGCAGCCTCCTCATCTTGGTAGATTTCATAAAGCCAGATGGTGTGAGCATCGTCCACAGCACGATACGTGTTATAGGTTATATTACCGGGTTCACGCTTGCTGAGAACGGCTAGCTCGTGTAGTTTCTCTACCACTTTTTGAAGATGCTGCGGCTGAACTTTCCAGCGAGCAATTACTATGATGTTTTGTGTTTCCAATTCCTTCGATTTGATACATCAAAGGTAGGGTGGTGGATCGGCTCAACTAGTTGACGTAGGGTAAGTACGAAAACCAAAAAGTTGATCTATGGTAAGATATAGCCTTTTACTGACGGGCTTTTCGAATGCGACTGAGGCTTTCGGGCGTAATGCCTAGGTAAGAAGCAATTTGGAAATTCTTTACACGCTGTTCAATAGTGGGGTACTGACGAATGAATTCTTCATAGCGTTGCTCCGCTGTTTCCTTTAAATTGCTCAATATTCGTTTTTGAAAGGCAACGAATGCGTTTTCTAATTTCCTAAGAAAGAATGATTCAAGTCCGTCAACTTGCAAGTAAAGAGATTCAAGATCCTTTTTCTGAATGGATAACAAAATGCAATCTTCAAGACACTCAACGTCTAGTGTGGCAGGTGAGTTGGTATAGTAAGCAATATAGTCGCTGGCCCACCACTCTTCTACTGCGAATTGCACAATGTACTCGCGATCACGTTCATCATCTGGCATATAGGTGCGTAAGCAGCCCTTTACAATAAAGTACTGTTTAGTGACGAGGTCTCCTGCCTTTATAACCAAGTTGTGTTGTTTGAAATATTCTACATGAAAAAGCTTTTTACAGTTCTCGAAGTCTTCGTAGCTGATTTATTTGTAGCGATTAATGTGTTCCCACAGCACCGCATAATATTGCGCATCCATCGCAGTGAATCAAAGAGCTATAAATTCAGGACAATCTATTCGAATGTCTAATGGCTTGAGCGGAAGATCTAGTAAAGTACATCGGTTGGCTGTTCCTCCTTTGTAAAAAGAGCAATTAAAGCAAGTGCGTTGTACGGAAATAATATTCGACTTGTTCAATTCGTGTATCAGCGAGCTCACCATTTCCCAAACGACCTCTTTATTTGAACCTTTCATCTTTGAGATTAATTGCTGTAAGGGTAGGCCATAGGATTCCGTTTTTTCTACCATTTTTTTTCCGGAGGACGTAAGCTGAATACTGTAGCTTCGAGTATCTTCTAAGTCGTTGCTTTTCTTGATGAGTGATTTTTGATCGAGTGCCTTTACAGCATCGCTAATAGTGGGTTTGGTTACATTCATTTCCTTGGCCAGATAGCTTACCGTTAGGAATTTTTGATCATGGTATTTTAGAAAAATAAGGATTTGTATTTGAATGGGGCTAAGCGTGTGTTCTTTCGCCTGCTCCCAAAGCATTACCCGAAAGGCATTCGAAAGGCGCTCCAGCCCTGCTGCAATCTTAGCATCGATGTTGTTGTTTTGAAATTCCAGGTCAAAAAAACTGCTCATGGTGCAAATTCAGAAATAGTTGAAGGCTAAATTTACTATTTCTCAGCTACTTCCCAGCTTTAATTGCCAGATGCGTTGTAATAGTTTCTTCCACTTTGTTCTGCGGCATTTCACCAAACCATCGACCCAAAATAGTTAGCTCTTGATCAAACAATATAAAAGATGGAGTGCCCCTTAGCCAGTTGCGAATAAAGGTATGCCCCACTTGGTCAAAATGCGAGAAATACTCTTTGATTGCAAGCTTTGTTGGTTCAATTTCTGTATCAGGTGTTTTGTTGATAGCTACTAATTGTTGAGTAGCATTTTGCAGAGAAGTTTCGTTCAATAGATCATTTTTTGAAATCATCGAATCGAACAGAATCGGAAATGGCAAAGAAAACCCGGGTATCCCACTTTTAGCGAACACCTTTTTTGTCTCTCCAATCAGTTCACCCTTTTCCACCAGCAGTTGGGTGTGCTCAGCAGTGTTCCACTCGAAATCTTCAAACGCTGTGGACAGACCAAAAAAGGAGACTTGCTCATGGTATTTTTGGTAGAGTTTGTTCATCTGCGGAAACGCATGCAAAAAGCAACCTGGACAGTTTACCTGGAAGACGAGCATCAAATTAAGATGAGTGGGGAAGAATTCTCCCTGAATCAATTTGCTGTATTGTATGTCTAGCTTCATAGATCAATTGCTGCAACCACGCAACTCAATAATATAGTAGCCTTGTTCCCGAATCAGTCTTTCTACGGTTTTCGTTGCCTGCTCGACATGACAAAGCCGACACTCCGTGGCTGTTAGCGTTTGGTGTTCCTCTCCTTTTAATTTTAGATATTCTTTCCCGTACTCATAAACAAGATCGCTGCTACTACTTTCAGGTACCAGAATATCGAAATTCATTAGTTGTCCATTTTTTCTGACAACATAAGTATCAAAAACATCTACTTTCATAAGGGTAGTTATTAAAGGCTGATCAAACGATCAGCCTTTGTTATTAAATACTTTTTAAAATTCACCTTTGTTTATATAAGGTTGCCCCCAAAGAATAGATTGCAACAGAACTGATTTTACCCAAGCCGCATGCATTTTTTCTACGTCCTGAGCGCTGCTTCCCGTTTTTGCTAGAAACGGTTTTAATGTTGTGGTGACAGGTATAGTTAACGCAGGAATGTAACGGTAGTTAATGATCGGCACTGAGTTTACATTATCAGTCTTGTTTTTCTTGATGGAGTGATGGCGCAGACCAATTTCGTGTTGATAGTCGAGCCATTTCTGGTCGTAGTTAGCTTCTGCCGTTTGCACGATCCACATTGCAAAACGCTCACGAACTTTCGCTAAATAGTCACCATCTGGTTTTCCGGTTGTTTTATTCCCAAAAAAATATACGAGTTGTGGGGTAGAGGCAACAAACCCGTACCAGACATCCAATATCTCATTGGTTTGACCTTTTAAAATATCGTGCGACATCCGTAGGTATTTGACGTCTTCTTCTCCAAACAATAGAGCCTGTTGAAGCAGCTTCAGTTCATCCAATGAAACAGGTGATTTTTTTACTTGACTTGTGCCGTACGTATATCCAGCAGGAACTTTTGATTGTTGTGCAAGGCCATTCAAGACCATGGCGGACATTAACAAGAAGGGGAGAATTGCTTTCATTTTCATAAAATTTACTTTTAGGGTTAAACAATTGATTAGAACTCGTTTTTATTGATGTAGGGATGAGTCCAAAGAATAACGGTAAGCGTAACTGCTTTAAACCAGGCAGCATGCATTTTCTCTACAGTGCCCCCATCATGCCCTTTGTTAGCAAGAAATGATTTGATGGTTGCCGTGATAGGGAAAATGAATGCCACCATGTAGCGATAGTGTATGATAGGTTCAGCATCTACCTGGTCTGTTTTGTTCTTTTTAGCTGTGTGGTGTCGCAGTGCAATTTCATGTTGATAGTTGAGCCAAGTTTGGTCGTACGGTTTAGTACACAAATCCATGATCCATTGCCCGAATCTGGCACGCACTGCTGTCAGGTATTCCATGTTTGGCTTTTCATTCTTTCCGAAGTAGTGCACTAGGTGAGCGTTTCCGCCAACGAAGCCATACCACAGGTCCAGCACCTTGTCCGTTTGGTCTAGCAGTACTTCTCCTGCTAAGAGCAGGTATTTTTCATCGTCTGCGTCAAAAAGCACCGTCTTTTTCAGCAGTTCTAAATCCGCAATACTTACGGGTGATTGCGGCACTTGCCCATAGGCATAACCCTTGATGGTTGATTCCATAGTGTTTTGTTTTAAGTGAATAATAATGACACAAATATAGTAAGGAATCCTAACTAAACAAATTTTCTGCTTTATTTTGAATCGGGAAGCTTGGTTAGGGTTTCTTTTGGGCTACAGCAAACTTGGGGTAGTGCCCGCCTCAGTACCCCATTTCTACGCTTCGGTTATATTCTGACCACACGGCTGTCTAAAGCTTTTCACTTTTGAGCAACAAAAGAGAAAAACTATGAAACAGTCTATCAAAATTATCATTGCCGTTGTTATTGTCGGTTTAGCTGCAGGTGTTTTAGCCTGGCAGTTAAGAAATAGTCAAAACACTAAGCTTCGTGAGGCAAAGGAGGCACAAGTACCCATTCCTACTACGGTAGAATCACTTCAGCTATTGCCCCAAACAATATCGGGTGGGTTTTCTGTTCAGGGTATCACCCAGCCCTTTCAAGAAGTGGTGGTAGCCAGCGAGGCCACCGGCAAGATTTCTCAATTATATGTCAAGCAAGGTGATGTGGTCAAGGCGGGCGCAATACTTTGTAAGGTAGACGCCACGCTGAAAGAAATTGAATTGAAATCGGCCAATGTGCAATACGATAAAGCAAAGAATGATTACGAAAAATATTTACGGTTACAAGCTGCCAATAATACATCAACGGCAGAAGTGGAAAATGCCCATTTACAAATGATGCAGTGGGGATACAACGTAAATTCACTCGAGCAACAAATCAAAGAAAGTTCAGTTCATGCGCCCTTCACGGGAATGATTGTTGAAAAACTGGCGGACGTTGGTGGTTATCTCCAAGTTGGCACACCGGTAGTTAATCTCATTGATATTGAAAAGTTAAAGGCGCTGCTATGGCTGGATGAAAAAGCGATTGCTTCGATTAAGATTGGCAATCAAGTGAGAATACGACTTGATGCCATGCGCGATGTTTTGATTTTAGGGAAAGTAATTTTTGTGAACCCCAAAGCCAATGAGTCGGGAAAGTTTCAAGTGCACGTTGAGTTTAATAACACCATGAACGCCAAGGCGGGAATGACCCTCCGCGCTTTCTTTCAAGAAGAGAGTACAACCGATGTGTTATTGATTCCTAAAAGCGCGCTGGTACTGAATAGTGTAACTCCTGCCGTTTTTGTTTTGGAAGGAAACAAAGCACGTCTTCAACCTGTAGCCCTGGGTAACTCCCGCGAAAATCAAGTGGAAGTAACGCAAGGTATTGCAGCAAACACGACAATAGTAGCCAGAGGTGTTGAGAATGTGATTGAGGGAATGATTCTAACAATTGCCAACACAACCAATTCAAATAAATAATCCCGTTTATGTCAATAGTAGAGATATCAATTAAGCGCCCACTTATTGTAGTGGTCATCTTCATCATCTTAGGGTTGGGTGGAATATTCGCCTACCAAAAATTGAACTACGAACTTTTGCCAAAGTTTAACATCGCTTATGTCAGCATTGGCACACTGTACCCGGGGGCATCTCCGGCAGAGATTGAGCAATCGATTACCAAACCGCTAGAGGAGGCTGTTGCCAGTGTAGAAAAGGTAAAGCGGATCACCAGCAGCAGCAATCCTGATTTTTCACTGATCAACATCGAGTTTATTTATGGAGCTGAAGTTGAGCAGTCATTTCAGGAGGTACAACGCAAAGTGAACGAAGTAGTGGACAGGCTTCCCGCGCAAGCAAAGAAGCCGGTGGTGAGCAAATTCAATATCAACGAAGTTCCAGTGATCAAGGCAGCCGCTTCCGCAGACATCGGCAACGATGAATTGTCCGCATTGCTAAAGAACCAAATCAAACCACAACTCGCGCGGTTGAAGGGGATGGGAAAAATTGATTTTATCGGATTGGAAGAGAAGGAATACATCGTGCAGATTAGTCCGGAAAAAATAAAGCATTACCACATTTCTGTTTCACAAATTGTAGCATCCCTAGAGCAAGCTGAAATCAACGTGCCTGCCGGCAACGTCACCTCCAATGGTTATCAACAAGGTATTCGTGTTACCGGTAAAGTAACCAACATTGAACAGTTGAGAAATACACTTATCGCTAGCGGGGCGAAAAGTGATATTAGGTTAGCGGATGTTGCGGAAATTGTGCGCTATGCCAAGAAAAAGGAAACAACCAGTCGCTTAGATGGAAAAAGCATTGTAGGCCTTATTTTATTTAAACAAAACAATGCCAACGCGGTAGAGATGAGTGCGCAAATTCAAGATAAGTTAAAAGAGTTGGAACAAACCTATGCCGATAAGAAGCTAACGTTTGCCATTGCACAAGACGGTTCGGTATTCACTACTGCCTCTGCTACGGCCGTGAAGGTTGATTTGCTATTGGCCATCGGTTTGGTGGCGCTGGTGATGTTGGTTTTTCTTCACAGCATGCGGAGTTCTATGATTGTACTTGTTTCGTTGCCTGCCTCATTGTTGAGTACAATCATCTTCATGTATTTTCTGGGTTACACCTTAAACCTGATGACGTTGCTTGCAATGAGTTTGGTGGTGGGCATATTGGTCGATGATTCGATTGTGGTGTTGGAAAATATTTACCGCCACTTAGAGATGGGTAAAGATAAAATCAAAGCCACTATTGATGGACGCGAAGAAATTGGGTTTACCGCTTTTGCGATTACTCTTGTCGATGTGGTTGTCTTTCTTCCGCTCGCATTGACAGGAGGATTGGTGGGTGATATTGTGCGCGAGTTTGCCATGGTGATTGTAATCAGCACCTTGTTTAGTTTGATTGTTTGCTTCACCATCACACCGATGTTGGCCAGCCGCTTTGGTCAGCTCGAGCATTTATCGGCTGCGACTTGGGCAGGCCGATTTGGATTGTGGTTTGAAAAATACTTTAAAGCATTGGAAGAGGGATACGGCAAACTATTGCAATGGTCTCTTCAAAATAAAATGAAAGTAATTGCGCTGGCGTTTGGCTTGTTTGTGGCCTCGCTACTATTACCCATACTGGGTTATGTTGGCAGTGAGTTTGCACCACGCATCGACCGCGGTGAAATGGCCGTGACTGTTCAATTGCCTACCGGAACTACGTTGTTGGAAACGGAATCGTTTAGCAAAAAAATAGAGACCAATTTGACAAAACAATTCCCTGAAATTACCCGCATTATGGTAAACCACGGAGTAGCAGCCGAAGCATGGGGAGCACCCGAAGAGAGGAACTTCGAATTCAGCCTCAACTTTCAAAGCAAAGAGAAGCGTACTAAGTCTATTCAACAATTGGGTAGAGAAATCCAACGAAGTATTTTATCGTCTCCCGGCACAAAAGTGAAGATAGCCATGATTGGCTTATTCGGCACAGCCGATGAGGCACCGGTTCAATTATTAGTAAGCGGAACAGATCGCGAAAAAGTGAGTAAGATTTCCCAGGAGTTGGCTTCTGCTATGCGTTCGATTGAAGGCACCTATGACATTCGCATCAGCGGCAAAGCACGAAAATACGATGTGCAAATCATTCCCGACAAGGACAAAATGGCGCGGTTTGGTGTAAACGCTACCGACCTCGGCACCGCTGTTCGCATTGCCATGGTAGGTTATGATGAATTGAAGATAGAAGAGAAGACCGAGAGCGTTCCTATTCGCATCACGCTGAATCCTGCTGCAAAACAAGACATCAATACGTTAATGCAATTAGAAGTGTACAGTTCATCTGGTCAACTTGTTGAATTGGGGCAAGTGGCAAGGATTGAACCGTTAAGCACACCGGCTATGCTGGAGCGCACCAACAAGAATGGATCGGTGACGATTTTTTGTGGAGTGGCAGGTCGGCCTGTTGGTGATGTAGGTGAGGACATAAAAATCGTCATTGCACAACTCAAAGATGTACAAGGTGTATCGTTAGATTTTCAAGGCGACTTAGCGAATCAAGATGACAGTTTTGGCTCGCTCGGGCTTGCCTTTGGCGCGGGCATTTTGCTCATGTATTTTATCATGGTGGCGTTGTACAATTCATGGATCGATCCTTTTGTCGTATTGTTTTCTATTCCACTCGCGGTGATTGGCGCATTGCTTGCTTTGGGCCTTACGGGCGAGAGCATCAACATCTTTTCCATTTTCGGAATGATCATGATGACGGGGCTGGTGGCCAAGAACGGCATTTTATTGGTCGATCGCATCAACCAAAATTTAGCATCAGGGGAATCACTGGCGAACGCCATTGAGGAAAGTGGCAAGACGAGACTGCGACCGATCATGATGACCACCATCGCCATGGTGTTGGGTATGTTGCCGATTGCCATCGCGAAGGGCAACGGAGCGGAAGTGAAAAACGGATTGGCCTGGGCGATTATGGGCGGGCTCACCAGCAGCATGTTTCTTACACTTGTGATTGTGCCGGTGGTGTATGCCATCATTCACAATTTAACAGCAAAGTTCAACAAGGTTCACCCCATGTTGGTGAAAGCGGCAGCGGTTGCGATCATTCTCTTTTTCAACCTCCTTCCAACATCGTCTGTGCAAGCACAAGACACGTTGCAGCTTTCTGTAAAAAGTGCCTTGGCAATGGGCATGGAAAACAACGCGGCCGTGCGAATAGCAAAACTAGAGCCGTTGAAGCAACAAGCCTTACAGCGCGAAGCTTTTAGTTATCGGCTGCCACAATTGAATGGCTTTGGGAATTACCTTCATGCTACGCAGATTCCGGTTGTGTTTTTTCCTTCGCTTTCGGCAGATCCGGCTACCGGTGAATTGATCTTTGGTCCTGTGCAAGCCATTAAAGCGGGGAGCAACCATGCCATCACCGCAGGGGTGAATGCATCTTTTGACCTGATCAATTTACAAACCTCTTCAAACATTAAGCAAGCAGCGATCAGCAGCGAAATTGCCCAAAAGAAGGTGAGAGCCTCCGAGCAACAAGTCGCTTATGAGATTAAGAAAACATATAACGATATCTTGTTTATTAAATCGCAGCGCAAGGTGGTAGAAGAGTCGATGACAAGATACGCCTTGGCGCTTGCGTTTCAACGGGGCATGTTGTCAAATGGCTTTGCCATCCCCAACGATACCCTTCGCGTTTTTACGGATAGGCAAGTACAAGAATTGGATTTGATTCAGCTTCGCTATGCAGAAGATAATTTATTGAACCTGCTCCGCTATCAATTGGGTTTGAAAGCCAAAACGTTAATCAAGTTAACCGATGAAGATTTCTCGTATGACGTAAGTGAAGATAAACGCGACCCGAACTTTGTAAATCGGGCAGACTTGGCTGTGTACCAATCTCAACTTACGTTGGCTAAGCAGAGTTTGCGCGTGGCCCAATCTGCCAGCTTGCCCATCCTTTCACTCACGGGCAACTGGCAACTGCAAGGGCAAGATGAACGATTAAATCTTGCGACCTGGAAATTCCCCCAAAGTTCCTACGTAGGCGCGAGCATCACTATTCCATTGTTCAATGGCTTTAGACGCGAAGCAAGAACACAGCAGGCCAATGTGGATATACAGCAAAGCACGTTGCTATACCAAGATGCCATTAACAGGTCGTTGCTCGAGTATGAACAGCAACTGAACAAGTATGAAGAGCTGCAGCGAAAATTAGCTGTTCAAAAACAAGTGGTTGAATCGGCACAACGCGCTCTTGCTTCACAAGCCGATCGGTACAAAAAAGGTTTAGTAAAGTGGTTGGAAGTGAAAGATTCTGAATTGGTGTTAACTCAGGCGCAATTTGGTATTGCAAGTATTCAGATGCAACTCAACAGTACTTTTATTGAACTTGAAAAAATTAATCCTAGCAAATGAAGAAGATACTCATAACGCTTGCTGGCTGCTGGTTAAGCATTCAAAGTGTAGCTCAAGACAAAAAGCCTTCCCGTTTTGAATATTATTTCAACGGTGCAGTAGGGATTTATAATCCTACCAACGGACCAAAAGAGTCTGACTATGCAGGCAACACGTTTTCCTTTCAATTTCAAGTCAACTACAAAGACCATTTTTTTACACGGCTCTTTGTTGATTCGTACGACATTGGTTACAAGAATGAGTTGACTACCCAAGGGATTGTGCTTGCATTCAATGATCGGGTGCAGGCGATAAATTTGGGTGGCGACTTTGGTTATACATGGCTGATTGGTAGGGTTTCGCCTTATGCCTACGCGGGGGTGGGTCTTGCTTTGGTAAACTTACCGCAGGTTACCACGGCCGTGGGTAACCGCGTTCAAATTGATAAACCGTCTATTCAAACATTTGCATTTCGTACGGGGGCAGGTCTTGATTTTGAAATCACTAAAAATTTCATCGTCTATTTAGAGGGCCAATTTTTATCCATTCCAGATACAAGCCCGCTCCAGAGGCAGGCATTGAATGGTATCAGTTTGCAAGCGGGTATCAAGACACCACTTTGAGTAGTGGAAACACTACTTTTGAGTTAAAATGATTTTCTAATTTTACGCCTTGTGAGCACTACAAAAACACAAGTCAACGAATGAAGGTCTTTTCATTTTCACTTCGCGCCTGGATGCGCTATTTTGGATCGCCTCTGTTTGGGATTATTCTGTACATAGTAGCATTCTTTCTGGTGTCTGATGAAAGCTTTGAAGAATACTATATCAGTTTTGGAGCATGGGCATATATTTACGATGTGATTATCGCCATCGCTTGGTCGGCCATTAACCTCGAGATCAGTTTTATTGTAAGTGACGCGCTTGATAAAGTGCTGCCTTGGACAACCAAACCTTTCTGGCGTTTTCTCACTCAAAGCAGCTTACAACTTGTGCTGACTATTTTGATGTTGTTTGGCTGTTTGACATCGTACATCTACGTGTTTCATCTAGAGCAATGGACAGAGCATGATTTAACAATTATTTTTATTCCTACGGCCATCATTGCAGGTTTGATCAGCCTTTTGGTGATGGGCGTAAACGTTGGGGTTTTATTCTTTCAACGCTGGCAAGCTACTCAATTGGAGGCAGAACAATTGAAGCAGGCTAATCTGGAAAATCAAATTCAGATTTTAACGCAGCAATTAGACCCCCATTTTCTATTTAATAATTTTAACACACTTTCATCTTTAATTGAGGAAAATCCGAAAAGCGCCAACCAGTTTTTGGCAAAAATGAGTGACGTTTACCGATACGTTTTATTGAATCGCGACCAGAAGGTAGTAACGTTAAAAGAAGAGTTGGAAATGATTGAGGCCTACACCCATTTGCTAAAAGAGCGATTTGGAGAGCACCTGCAAGTTGCTATTGACATTGCATTACCGCAACAGAGGTTATCACTTCCGGTGTTGGCCTTACAAAATTTAGTAGAGAATGCGGTAAAGCATAATATCATCAATGCCCAAAACCCGTTGCTGATTACCATTCGCGCCAATAAAGATTTGCTGGCTGTTGAAAATACTTTTCAGCCTAAGCTCCATGCGGAAAATAGCAACAAAGTTGGACTAAAAAATATTCAGGATCGGTATAAGTTATTGAGTAAGAAATCAATCAAAGTGGAGAATAAAGGCCAACTCTTTCGTGTTACTTTACCCCTGCTAGACTTATGAAACTTGTTTTATTAGAAGATGAACAACCTGCGCTTCGGCATTTGATGCGGATGATCGAACAGGTTGCCCCACACACAGCGATAGTGGCGCATTTCGATGCGGTAGAAAGTGCCATCGACTGGTTTCAATCCAATACGGATTATGATTTAGTTATCAGCGATATTCAGCTCTCAGATGGACTAAGCTTAGCTATTTTTCGGCAGGTGAAAATGACTAAACCAATTATTTTTACCACGGCATTTGATCAGTATGCCATCGAGGCATTTAAAGTAAATGGCATCGACTATCTACTAAAGCCGGTGAAAGCGGAGGAGCTCAGTAAAGCGATTGAAAAATACAAAACACTTTTTAATCACAACAATCAACCTCCGTTGGATATCAAAAAGTTAATAAAGCAAATTGCAGGTCAGGAAAAAGTATATCGCGCTAGGTTGCTGGTTCATTTTCGCGATGAGTTAAAAAGTATTCCGACAGACAACATTGCATTTATACATAGCGAGAACAAAACTTCGCACCTCTATACAAAGGCGGGCGAAATGTTCATTTTAGATCAAAACATGGAAGAGCTGGAAGCTCAGCTCAACCCGCAGGTTTTTTTCAGGGCCAACAGGCAATTCATTATTTCTTTCAGCTCCATAAAAAGTAACCACCAACATTTCAATGGCAAGATTAAAGTGCTGCTGACCTTACCAACCAAAGAAGAAATCTTGGTAAGTCGCGAGCGCGCTACTGAGTTTAAGACCTGGTTGGGGAATTGAAGTGACGGACGTTCGCTTCAGTACGCATTTTCTACGCTTCAGTAATTTTCTTTCCCTCTAAAAAACTAGGCTGTTTCATCTTTGTTAAAAAAGGATATGAAAAGGATAATCGGCATCTGCATCTTTATTTCTCTAGGGCAAGTCAACGCCCAACCAAATCGCATCATAGGCGTATGGCTCACTTCCGATAAGGCTGCGAAAATTGAAATCTATCAAAGGGAATCCCGGTTCTACGGCAAAATGATTTGGCTTACGCCTAACGTGGACGAGAAGGGTAAGCCCCTGACGGATACCGAAAATCCGGATCCGGCCAAGCGCAACAGAAAGTTAGAAGGCCTCGAAATCATTTCTGGTCTTGCGTATGCGGATGGAAAATGGAAAGGTACTATCTATGATCCTGAGAGTGGCAAAACCTACAAAAGTCAGATAAAGTTGGTAAACGAAAATACCTTGGAGCTAACTGGCTATGTGGGTTTACCAATGTTTGGTATAACTGAGACCTGGAAAAGAAGTAGCCACGATAAAGATTAACCCGATGAAGCACTTGCCTAAATTTTTTCTTGTGGTCGATTTGGGGTTTGTTGTTTATTGGCTGATCACTGCATTTCACTTGATAGACGAAACCTATTTGTATAACGGTTACACCAACCCAATATTGGTAGCCTGGAACTGGAGTTTTTTTCCTCTCGATATGGCCATCTCGGGGTCGGGGTTTTATAGTCTTTTCTTAAGAGGCAAGAAAAAAGAGTTCTGGAGATTCTGGGCGCTGATTTCATTGGTGATGACAAGCGTATCTGGCCTCATGGCTATTTCTTATTGGACAATCACAGGAGATTTTCAGTTGCAGTGGTGGCTTCCAAATTTATTTTTATTGGTTTATCCTCTATTCTTTATTTTTTGGTTATCAAGAGATAAGTCATATTGACGAAGTCATAACGGTCAAAAATACAGTTGGCTTTGCGAGAGGGACTGCTCAGTGACGTAGGGTATGATGATTGACTCTTTTTCAATCCCGATGTTTCTTGGGGAGAGGTTCGAATTTCAACTGGTCATAATAGTAAAGAGTGGTAGTTGAAAACATTTTTCCTCGTTAGCTAATTTTGTTTTAGCTCCAAAATATGGCGATGCTCGGCAGGCAGGAGGCGATTTCGAGTTGGTTACAAAATCGACCTGCCAACCAGCTCACAATGACGGCCAAGAATATGTATTTTGCAGAAGTAAACTAATGGAATAAGATAGGAACTGAGTTCTGTTAAACCTCGCGAACTTTAAATGGTCGAAAGGGTTTACAAGAATACATTTATTACCCACGCAATCGCCATTAAGATGCTCTACACCCAAAGGGATGATTACAAGCTCAGCGATTCTATGTGCCAACTAAGAATTAGTTGTTAGCAAATGACAAAAATAGCATTGATCGTCACTGTTTTGGCAGTAGTAAGCTGCCAAAACTCTATGACCTCAGCCAACTGCAATGAGAACCCCTTATCAAAGGCCTCTTCTTATGAAACATTAATAAAGCAATTGCCGGTCGATGTTATCGATGGCCTGACCAAAGAACCTACTGCCGAAGGCGCACTGGGTAGAAACAGAGACGGCTATTTTCACGTGCGCTTTCAAGTAGACATCGCATTTCTCGGTTCGTATGCAGTCCGCTCGAACAGCGATGCAGCACTTGCTAAATTCATTTTAGCTGCAGAATATTCGTTTGCACGGCAGAAGCCAGGAGGTGATTTCGAATTAGTAATCCCGTCTAACTTAGTCTATCTCGGCCAACCAGCTAATGGCGATTTATCCAGTGGTATTTCTTTTTTCACGGCTGCCCTTGGGCAGTCATTGGTTTTATTGCAGCAATCAACCTGGTACAAAAATCGCCCTGCCGACCAGCTCACAACTAGGCTAAATAATCTTACAGCGAAATTTCAACTTGGGCTGACCTTTCTAAAAACACAAGTAGAAATCTTAAAGCAGTACGATGCCGAAGCGCCTAATCGACTGCTTTTTGATGCAGTGGCATTTTATTCGTTGGGTAGTTGCCTAAACTATGCGCAAGCAAAAGCGATAGGCATTGAATTTATCGAGTTAGCGTTGGCACAACAAAATGCAGCTGGATTTTATACGGAAGGTGGAGGTTTTGACAGCAGCTACAATGGTGTTTCCATAAGGCTGGCGCTGGCGTTATTGGGTATCCTTTCAGCACAAGAGCCGATATATGAAAAATTGAGAAAGTCCGTTGGGTGTAGTGTGCAATGGCAAACATCTCGCATACTTTCCTCAGGTGAAATATCCCTACAAGGAAACATACGGGTGTATCCTGGAGGGGAACAATTTTTAGGTCAGGTAAAAACGATTGCCTGGATTGATACCTTATTGGCATTTTATTTTACGAGTACTTTTTCTTCTGATAATTCCTTACTGGCACTCGCTCAGAAAGTACAAGCCTTTTATAATTGATTTTCCATTAGTCGTTAACAGGTTCTTAACAAGCAGGCCACAACTCCAGCGTGAAAAAGGCCGTTTACACTAACGGTTAAAAAAGCATCGATTTGATTAATTAGATTTGTGGCCTTTTTCATGCGGAGTAATAAAACTTTCTTATTAATCATTTTTTTAAAGGTGGCTTTATTGCCACTTTCGTCAGTGGCGCAGCCCAAAAATAAACCTGGTACTGGCCTGCCGATCGTAAAAGCCAGTAAACCAATTGCATTGGATGGTAAACTCGATGAGCCGGAATGGCTTGCGGCTGATGTTGCAAAGAATTTCTATTTGAACTATCCGGTTGATTCGCTACCCCCCACCTTTCAATCGGAGGCAAGGATGACCTTTGATGATCATTTTCTATACGTGTCATTCGTGTGTTACGATGACACCAAGCCGGATATCGTGCAATCGTTAAGGCGTGATATCGACTGGGACAGGAATGATAACATTGGTATTTATTTAGATCCATTTAATGACTATACCAATGGATTTTTCTTTACGATTACCCCCTACGGTGTGCAGTCAGAGGGGATTATTTCCAACGGAGGGCAAGATGGTGATGGCTCATTTAGCAATAGTTGGGACAATAAATGGTATTCTCATGCCACGCGTTATCAGGATCGATGGGTGGCCGAACTAGCTATTCCATTTAAGTCATTTCGTTACAATCATAAAGTAAAGGAGTGGAATGTTACCTTTTTACGGAATGATGTTAAGCGCAATCAAGTATCCAGTTGGATTGCCACGCCTATACAATATATTCCTGCTTCGTTTGCTTATACGGGTAAACTGCAATGGGAGACTTCGGCACCCCATGCGGGAGCAAATATTTCCGTGATCCCTTACTTGGCAGGCAGCGCCTCGCGCGATCACGAAAAGAATGAGCCAACCGTTAGTTCATCTGCCATTGGCGTGGACGCTAAAATAGCAGTGAGCCCATCGCTGAATTTGGATTTAACCGTTAATCCCGATTTTTCAAACGTAGAGGTAGACCAGCAAGTGATTAATCTTACAAGGTTTGAATTTCAGTTCCCTGAGCGTAGACAATTCTTTTTAGAAAATAGTGATTTGTTTTCCACTCCCGGTTTTCCGGATACGCGTCCGTTTTTTAGTAGACGAATTGGATTGGCAATAGATTCTACTGGTTCAGCGCAGCAAGTGCCGATTCAATATGGTGTCCGGTTGAGTGGCAAAGTGGGGAAGGACTGGCGTATAGGAGTATTGAATATGCGTACCCAAGAAAAGGAGTCGCTGGGTTTGCCCGCTCAATTGTATTCCATGGCCATTGTGCAGCGGCAAGTATTCTCGCGATCAAATATCAGTGTTTTTGTTGTCGACAAACAATCGCTTGGCCTAGGCACCTACCAGCGAGGAAAATTCTATCAGCGCGATTTGGTAAAGCGAGTGGGTCAGGATACTGTACTCAATACCTACAATCGAGTTGTGGGTGTAGACTTTAATTTGATAACAAAAAGTAATAAGTGGAGTGGCGACTTTTACTACCATCGATCTATCGATGCGTTTCATTCTAATGAGAACTATTCAGCTGGAAATTTTCTGGGATACAACACACGCCACCTAAATGTTTTTTTTGCCAATAATTTTGTCGGAAGAAATTATGTTGCAGAGACCGGATTCGTCCCGTCACTGAGCGTCTATCCCGGCTATTTGAGTGGCTTTGCAAGGGTGCAAGGAAATTTTTACCCTACCCAATCTTCCGTTGCACAGAAAAATCTCGGTGGCGAGTTCAACTATACCTATATACCGGGAGGCGTATTGACCGACCGAACGTTTACGTTAGATTACAATATCAATTTTCTGAATACTTCATCTTTTAGCGTTTCGGGCAGTCGTATCTTTCAAAAATTACCTGAAAAATTTAACCCACTTTATCCACGAGGTAACGGAACTTATCTCGTTGGTGAGCAGTTTGAATGGACTGAGTTCAACGTTCAGTATAACTCCAACACAAGAAAAGTTGTCAATTATTCTATCGAATCAACAGCAGGTCAATTTTACTCAGGCACCCGGCAAAGCTATAGAGGCACACTCAATTTCCGATATCAACCGTATGGTAGCCTATCATTCACTGCAGACTACAATAACCTGCAACTAGGAGAACCCTACGGAGACACAGAATTTTTACTTCTTAGGCCCAGATTGGATTTTACATTTACGTCAAAATTATTTTTTACCGGGGTGTTTCAATACAACACAAGATTTGAAAGTGCCAATCTCAATGCGCGCTTACAATGGCGCTTTAAACCAGCTTCTGATTTCTTTATCGTCTATAATCATGTGGTCAGTGGATATCCTTCAGACGCTCGCACCAATATCCAGGCATTGGTGGTGAAGTTTACCTACTGGTTAAATCTTTAGCGTCTTTGGGCAGCCCCCGAAACGGGGTCGGGCTGTCACTACTCGCCACCCTGCTCACTTTCCATTTCGGGCTCAAACAGGCCGTTCCATCCCTGCTGCAGAATAGACGAATAAATCAGAATCTATAAACTAGTTAGTTACTTAAAACCTTATCTGTAAATTTGTGTTCTTTTAAAAAGTTTTTATGGCATTTGGATTATTCAAGAAAAGCGAGAAAAAAGTAGAGACACCCGCAGGCCCTCACTACCACGATCTTACAGTAAAAGAGATCATTGCTGAAACAAAAGACGCCATTTCCATTGCTTTTCAACAGCCAGCTACAGGAAACATAGCATACAAGTCTGGGCAATTTTTAACATTGATTACCACGGTTCAAGGCAAGGAAGTGAGAAGAGCCTATTCATTATGCAGTTCTCCTTTTGTTGACACGGATTTGGTGGTAAGTGTAAAACGTGTCGATAAAGGATTAATGTCTAACTGGCTGCCTGATAATCTGAAGGTAGGCGATAAAATGAAAGTGATGGACCCAATGGGGCAATTCACGACAGAATTTAAGAAAGAGAATAAGAGACATCTGGTATTGTTTGCAGGTGGTTCGGGTATTACTCCTATGATGTCAATCATCAAATCTTTATTGAACCAAGAGCCTGATAGTATTTGCTCGTTGATTTATTGCAATCGCGACATTGACAGTATCATTTTCAAAAATCACCTCGATCAACTTCAAACCACTTATGAAGGTCGCTTGCACGTGATACATGTGTTGGACAATGCTCCCATGAATTGGCAAGGGTATTCAGGTCTTTTGAACAAGGAAATGTTAACCAAACTTTTCGAGCGCATCCCAGCTTGGGGCTTAGACAAAACAACATACCTGATGTGTGGTCCAGAGGGTATGATGAAAAACGTGGACAATTTATTAGCCGAACATAAAATTCCTGCGGACAAGATTTTCAAGGAAAGCTTCGTTACTGGTGTTATCGACAAACCAAAGAAAGAAGAGTCGGCCAAGCCTAACGGTGAAAAGAAGTCGAGAGAGGTGACCATCCGTTACGATGGCAACGAGTACAAAATAATGGTTGACCACAACCGTACAATTTTAGAAACCGCCTTGGACAAAGGAATTGATCTTCCGTATTCTTGCCAAAGCGGTTTGTGCACCGCTTGCCGCGGCAAGGCTTTGTCAGGCCAGGTTAAATTGGACGAAGAGGAGGGACTATCAAAGAGTGAACGTGCCGAGGGGTACGTGCTTACTTGTGTTGGCCACCCACTCACGGATGATGTGGTGATTGAGATTGGCTAAGCGCTTAGTTTGTATTCTTGTATCAATACTGATGGAGGAATGTGGAGCCGTTTGTTGATCCTTCGAATCATGTTTAGATTGAGCTTTCTTCTCCTGTTTAATACCTCCGATACCTTTCCTTTTTCACCAATAATTCCTATCAAGTCAGTTTGTTTTAAGCCCATTTCCTCCATTCTAATTTTTATCGCCTCAATTGGATCAGGTGCTTCAATTGGGAAATTTTCATTCTCATAAACATCTATTACGAGCGTAAGTAGTTCAGCTTCATCACCTTCATTAGTGTTAGCGGGCGCATCAAAAATTTCATCCAATCTTTTCAAGGCAGCTTGGTATTCCTTTTTTGATTTTATCGTTTTTATTTTCATCGTTTATAAATTTTATTTTTCTTCAGATTTAGTACAACATGCTTAGTGTTTGAGTAAAATAGGTTTTTGCCATTTCAAATTGTCTTAGCATCTATTCGATCGTATTCAGCATGGGTACCAATAAAACGAATGAAAGCCCAACTTCTTTTGTAGTTAAACCTAACGATAAGCCGGTAATGATTTCCTTTTATGTTGAACACGACTCTATCGTTAGGTAAAAAACTGGCACTGGAGTAAGCTATTTTTATGTCCCTTGGTGAATTCCAATCAGAATCCATTGCTGTTTTGTACCACGTCTTGAGGTATTGCTCCGAATCTTTATGCTTTCCCCAAAAATCTCGGAGCGTACTTTTAGCAAGAACCCTTTTCATAGACAAGGACAAAAGTAATAAACAGTTCCCAAAAAGGAAACTATTTCTTTTCTTTCTTAAACACCATCCCTTCAAAATCCACCTTCTCAATTTTCCCTGATGTATCTAAACTAAAGTTGGCGAGGGCACTCCCATACCAATCTTTTTCATACATGCCCCTAAACGTGTCGTAGTGCCAATGAGACAATGTGGCATTTAAAAAATTATTGGCTGAAAACTTCAGCATGCCATTGCTCACCGTAATTTCCAGTTCACCGTACAATGGATCCGTGTATTTTCCTGCATACTCTTCCAGCGGTTTTGTTGGATTAGTGTTAGTCACTCGCTTAGCTTCAAAATCTTTCTCTTCCTTTTCGTTTTTCTGTTTTATTCCAGAATACAATTTTAAAAACTCAATGCTCCAATCTCTGTTGCCCCCCAGAGCAAAAAAATCAAAGGTTTTATAGACCAATGCTTGCCTGACTTCTGCGTGATCATAATTACCAAACACATAAATACCTAATTTGGAGTCTGGCAACTGTGCGTGAATGGCTACTTCTCCCGCCAAGCTTCCTGTATGATAGTTGATTTTCTTTCCTTTATAATCATGTTGAAACCAACCCAATCCATACGTGGTCCAGTTTGGTTTAATCAATTGCATGGTGGGATAGAATTCATTCGCAGGCACGAGCACCTGGGGTTTGAATAATTCCTTCCAGGTGCCTGCTTTCAAAAGTCGGCCACCTTCGTATTTACTGCTGTCAAGCATGCACGCCATCCACTTGCCCATGTCTTCAATGGAAGCATTCACACTTCCTGCGGGGCCAATCTCATCGGCAATGGTTGGCTCGATGGCCTTGATGGAACCGTTGACCATATAATGTGGTTTAGAGTGGTTGGGATTTTGCGCCTTTTTAAGGGTTGAAAAAGTTCTCGTCATTTTCAGCGGTTGAAAAATTCTGGTCTGAATAAAATCTTCCCATTTTTGATCCGATAATTTTTCAATCACTTTCCCAGCTGCCAAGTAAAAAATATTTTGGTAAATGAAACTTGACCGCAGGGAGTAGCTGGGTTCAACTTGTTGCATTTTACGCAATACTTCATCGGCAGGTATATTCATCACACCCCACAGAAAATCCGCATTTCCTACGCCACTGTTGTGAGTAAAAAGATCACGGATTTTTAATTCGCGGGTTACATAAGGATCGGCCAACTGAAATTCTGGCAGGTATTTGACCACTGCATCGTCCCACTTCACTTTTCCCTCATCAACTAGAATGCCCATGCACACAGCAGTCATTGCTTTGGTGGTAGAAGCGCACGCAAAAAGTGTTTGTGTGTCCACCATATCTTTTGTGCCTAGTTCCCTTACACCATATCCTTTTGCAAAAATCAATTTACCGCCTTTTACCACGGCCACAGCCATGCCGGGCACTTGCCACTCTAGTCGTGATTTTTCTACATACGCATCAAATTCTTTTAGTTGAGCCATGGGTGGTTGCGCCCAAGCAGAATAGTTTATTAGAAAAAAGGAAAAGTAGGTGAGGAGCTTTTTCATACAATTTTCAATTCAAGCTGTGTAAACTTAACCGAGCCAGTTTTTATGTTTCAACAATTTGTTTCTTGCTTACGATCCGGAATATAGCGAGTATGGCAATAAGTACCCACACGGTATTAATAAACGTAAACGGGTATGCTTCTTTGTACACACTATTAATAATCAGCAGAATGCCACCTGCTAAATTCATCAATTGAAAAATGAGAGAATCGGATTTTATTTTTTGATAGCTATTCAGTCCATAAGCCCCTATGACAAGCAAAGAACCAATCCATCCCAAACTGCTAATTAGTATTTCCATTATTTTCTTAATTGAATTCGCAAAATGTTCATGTCGTTGGTGACGAAGAGCGTTTTGCAATCAGCAGTGAGTGCACAATTGGATGTGGCTTCTTCTACTTTTATTTTTCCTAACAATTCACCGCTCCCACTAAATATCCAAACCCCTCCAGGGCCAGTAGCAAAAATGTTACCCAGTGCATCCACTTTCATTCCATCGGGCAGGCCTTTTTCTGTTGATCCTATATTAGTGGCATCGTATAGAATCTTACCTGAAACGATTTCGAGCGAATCGTTTAGTTGATATTCATACCACCTGGCTTTTTCGGGATCGGAGTTGGCAACATATAGTTTTTTATGATCGGGTGAAAAGGCGATGCCATTGGGCCGAGTCAGTGAATCGATCAACAGCCGCACCTGACCATTTGCTTTTGCGCAGTAAACCCCCTGGAACGCAATTTCTTTGGAGGAATCTGCCATGTTTTTCACTAATCCATAAGGAGGATCGGTAAAGAAAAAATTGTCGTTGTAGAACACAACATCGTTTGGGCTGTTGAATCGCTTGCCGTTATATTTATCAGCAATCGTTATGAATTCCGCTTTTGGTTGGTCGATGGGTGAGTTCATCAACGCTATTCTGCGATCGCCATGTTGACAAAGTATCAGATTCCCTTTATCATCTAATGCGAGTCCGTTGGAACCGGATTCGCCCCCATGCGCTATTTGTGCTGTGAACCCCGAGGGGTGCAAGTATTTTGTTGCTCCTTCTTTTTCTGTCCACTGGTAGATCGTATTAGCTGGCACATCGGAAAACAAGAGCATTTGCTTGTCTTCCAACCAAAGTGGGCCTTCGCTCCATTCATAACCTTGAGCGATCACCGAAACCGTTACTTCGTTGGACATGACCGCATCGAGCGAAGGACTAACACGCTCGAAAGAAATCGTCAAGCTTGTTTGTTGAACTTCTTTCTTGGGGCTACAGTTGACTAGCAAAGCTGCAAGGATACAGGCGTAATAAATCTTCATTGAGTGATGTTAATTTTTAAGTTTTATGAATTGATAAATTTAAAGTTTATTTGGAGATAAATAGATGGATCGATGAACAATGTGATAGAAGTGCCAGTAAGGCCAACGCGTAACTTTTTACCTGAAGACTTTAAAGTATCGACTTGGGAAGCATTAAAGCCCTATTTGGATAAATTGGTGGAACAAAAGCTCAACACAGCTGCCGATTTGAAAAAATGGCTCCAGCATAGAAGTGAACTGGAGTCTGTATTAAGCGAAGATCTGGGCTGGCGTTACATCCGTATGACGTGCTTTACAGAAAACGAAGAATATAGTAAGAGTTATCAGGATTTTGTTCAGCATATTCAACCACAAGCTGCGCCTTATTCGGATTTGTTAAATAAAAAAGCGTTGGAATCTCCTTGGTTGAGCCAACTTGAAAAAGAGCCTGGCTATGACATGATGATTCGAAACTTGAAAAAGGAAGTAGAATTATACCGTGAAGAGAATATACCCTTGATGACGGAGATTACCACGGAGACGCAAAAGTATGCATCTATTTCCGGGGCTATGATGGTAGAACTAAACGGGCAGGAGATGACGTTGCAGCAAGCAGCCGTGATCTTGATGTCAACTGATCGCCATAAGCGCGAAGAAGTCTACCATAAAATCTCTGCGCGCAGGCTGCAAGATAAAGACACGTTGAATGAATTGTTCTCTAAATTAGTTGGGCTACGCCACCAGGTTTCTTTGAATGCAGATTTTTCCAACTTTAGAGATTACATGTTCAAGGCGTATGGTCGTTTTGATTACACGCCCAAAGACTGTTTTAATTTTCATGAAGCAATTGAATCGGAAGTGGTGCCCATCTTGAATGAGTTATCGAAAGTGCGGAAAGAGTTGTTGGGAGTACCACAGCTTCGCCCGTGGGATAAGGCAGTTGATGCAGAAGGCCGTGAAGCGTTGAAAGCTTTTAAAGATGGCAAAGAACTCACTGAGCGATCGATTGATTGCTTTACCAAATTAGATCCTTATTTGGGTCAGTGTTTGTCTATCATGAAGTCGATGGGTCATTTAGATTTGGAATCAAGGAAAGGAAAAGCTCCCGGTGGTTACAATTATCCGTTGGCTGAAATCGGGGTGCCATTTATTTTTATGAACGCCACCAGTACCATGCGCGACATGACAACGATTATGCATGAAGGCGGCCATGCCGTTCATAACTTTCTTACAAAGGATCTAGAGCTTAATGATTTTAAATCGCCACCGATGGAGGTAGCCGAGTTGGCTTCGATGGCGATGGAGTTGATATCAATGGATCAATGGCACATCTTTTTCCCTAGTGAGCAAGACTTGAAGCGAGCCAAACGAGAGCAGTTGGAAGATATTATTGAAACATTACCCTGGGTAGCCACGATCGACAAATTCCAACATTGGATTTATGAGAATCCTACACATTCGCTGGAAGACAGAAAACGGAACTGGAACAACACCTTTGATCAGTTTGCAGATACTGTCACGGATTGGGCTGGGTTACAAGAAGCGAAAGATTATTTGTGGCAGAAGCAGTTGCATTTATATGAAGTCCCATTCTATTATATTGAGTATGGCATGGCTCAGTTGGGTGCGATTGCTGTATGGAGAAATTATAAATTGGATAAGCAAAAAGGTCTTCAGGGCTATATGAATGCCTTGAAATTGGGGTACACGAAATCAATACCGGAGATATATCAAGCAGCAGGTATCAAATTTGATTTTAGCAAAAAGTACATTAAAGAGTTGATGGATTTTGTGAGAAGAGAATTGGGTAAGATTCAATCATAAATAGATGTCCTTTCGATTGCCAACATCTATAACTTCTACAAGGAGGACTTTATCGAAGATTGTGTAGATTACTCTATAGTCGCCAATTCTGATTCGAAAGCCTTCTCTTCCCTTTAGCTTCTTACAGCCGAGAGGTCTAGGATTGAAAGCTAGTGACTCAATTGATTTCAGAATCGGAGTGGAAATGGCATCAGAAAGCTTGTCGAGTTGTTTGGCAGCACCCTTAGTTAAGGTGACGGTGTACTTTCTCATTTCTCAATTTGCGTTTTTTCTGGTAGTCTAATAACGAAATTCGACTTCCATCATCCTCTTTGCGCGCTTTGTCAAAAGCACGTATATCGTCTAACTCCTCGAGGCTGTCCAATAACTTATTGTAATCCTTTAAAGTGAGGAGTACGCCCACCTTTTTTCCTTCGGTATTAGTAATAAATTGAGCTTTCATGCTGTATTTAGGTAATGCCATAACCAAAGGTAAAGAATAATTCTAAAATCAGTTCTGGTTACTCTACCCTCTGCACTTATCTAATAAATCACTTAACTGCGTTGCTTCCGTTTTTGTCAGGTGAAAGACGGCTAAATCGTTTTCGTCCATTTTACCATCTATCTTTTTCAGCAACGCAAGACCTGGCTCTGTAATCAGTACGTCTACAGCACGTTTGTCCTTGGGGCACTGATTTTTGGTAACTAGTTTTTTTAAGACGAGGCGATCCAAGAGCCTGGACACGTCTGAGTTCTTGTCCAGCATTCTGTTTTTGATTTCTGCACCTGATATTTTATTAGGAAGTTGCCCGCGCAGAATGCGGAGGATGTTGAACTGTTGGTTAGTAATTCCGTATTCTTTAAAGAAGTTTTTATTTCGATCATCCAGCCAAGCGGCTGTGTAGAGTAGGTTGACAGCTACTTTGTGGTGTACATTGCGAAATTTAGGTTGCTGTATTTCTTCTTCGATTTTCATGATGTTGATCTAAAAAAAATCCACGACCTTTCTCGAAGCCGTGGATCTTTTTCATTACGCTTAAATTAGTTTTTAGCAAATTCAGCATTTGCTGTGATAACCACTTCCTCGCTTAAGATAGCACTTGGATACTTTGCACCGATATTGAAATCAGCTCTTTTAATGATTCCTGAAACTTTAAATCCGGCAACAGTTTTTTGGTTATAGGGATGAACGACTGGACCATTTACAATCACATCTAACGTCACAGGTTTAGTTATGCCATGCATGGTAAGATCACCAACTAACTTGTACTTTTTGCCCTCCACTTTTGTAAGTGATTTGCCTTTGAAGGTAAGAGTTCCAAATTTTGGTGCATCGAAGAAGTCTTCATTCTTCAAGTGTTTGTCGCGACCTTCGCTATTTGTGTTAATGCTGTTTACGTCAGCGCTGAATTCGATGGCGGCATCACTGAAGTCTTCTTTTGAAGAAGTTAGTTTTGCATCGAAAGAGTTAAAAGCACCTTCTACATCAGAAATCATGAGGTGAGTAATGCCAAAGCCTACTTTAGCGTGCGACTTATCCAATGTCCACGTTTGAGCAGAGACTGTCCCAGCTACTAATAGTGCGAGTAATAGTGTGTTAAATTTTTTCATGGTTTTGTTTGTTTTGTGCAAGTATAACGGAAGTTCTAAATATATGTTTAAACATGCATTTTATTTTTTATAACTGCTTGATAAAGAGCTAGAAAAAATTCTATAAATTTAACCAGTAGGTAAATTTGAGGACGATTGCGCGGAGCTTTGGCTGCCAACTTTGGTATTGAATACCATCTTTTAGTTCGTCACTGGCAAAGTAGTTGTCGGTATAGGAGATGAATAGATCGGAGACTGGCCGGAACCGCCACTGAAGTCTGGAGTTGATGTTTACGTTATTGATTTGGTTGTTGTACTGGACAAACGTGGTCCAAAAGACATTGCGCGAGAAGGTAATATCAAAGCGAGGGCCTACAAGTACCAATTCGGCACTCTTATAGGGTGCGGGAAGGTTGATTTTGTTGTAGCTGTAGTTCAGTGAAAGAACTGCATAAGGCTGGGCTCGATAGTTAATAGTCCCGGAGAAATTTAACCGATTTCCATTGAAGTACTCTCCAGAACGGGTTGCTATATCGAAGAAAAACTTTTTTCGAGCATCTGAGAAGTAGTTTGCCACGACCACTTTGTTTGTATAATCAGTTCCATTGGCAAGCTCCAAACCGCCTGTGTTGGTTGGGTCAAAGGCACTAAAAAGATAGACATACTCCTGTCGAAGTCGAATATTGAACTGAGCAGTGCTCTGAAACCGAATACGATACATGAAGTTAAAATCGTAGTCGGTGATTCCATATTTTTTATTTCCGATCACATCAAAATCTAGTCCAGGCCCGTGGTTGTTGATAATTCTGGACTGTGGATAAAAGTTATACCAAGTCGTGGGAGCGAGTCTCATATAGTCTTTTCTTCGAGCAAAGCCGACCTCGGGATTGTAGTTAGCACCAATATTCATTGCCGTGCCTGATACCTCCCATCGCAACGTATTGTAAGCCAAGCGTGCAGACATGGCGAATGCAGAGTCAGTTTGGTTATTGGTAAGTGAACGGTGATAGTAAAATTTCCCATTCCATCTGTTGTCTTTGCTCGCAAGATTGTAGTCTAAGCCAATCACCCTATTGAACTTTTGCGGGCTAACCAGAAAATCAGCGCCTATCGAGTCTTGAAATGCTTGCTTATTGATAAAAATCATTCCGATGTTGGATCGCGCAAATAATTTTCGTTGGAAGGTTGCTACGGTATAGTTAGTGGAGGGCAGATTGTTGTTTCTGTCTTCACCCGCTTGCATCGTCAGTAGGCCCACCCGCAAATTGTTATTGACCTTCCCACTTAGCCGGGCACCAAAGTAGATAGGATTTTCTACGTTCTGTCCCGTGTTTTGATCACGGGTAACCCCAATTCTCCTTGAGAAGAAAGGCCGCATACCTTCGCCACCGAAGTCAGAAAATAAGTCTGCGTTCTCCAAAAAGAATTGCCTCCGCTCTGGAAAGAAAATTTCAAACCGGTCTAGGTTAGTCACCTGCTGGTCTACCTCGACTTGCGAAAAATCCGGGTTAATAGTTAAATCTAAATTTAGGGCGGGGCCCAAAGCAATTTTCGCATCTCCGCCCCATGCAAAGCTCTCGCTCTGTGGTTCATTTTTTTCAAAATTCTGATTGATGCGAGCTGCGGCATAAGGTATCAGGGATACATTTGATCCCGGTTTATCAAGTGGTTTATCCCAGATTAATGGCCGGGTGAATGCCAGCGAAATCAAAGGGAAATTTCTTGGGATGGGCGCCCAGGTCGAACGTTCGGCATTTGCGCTATTGATTCTGTAGAAGTTAACATTCCATGAACTTAGCCCGTGTTTATATCTTAATGACTTAAACGGTATGGCAAACTCACACACCCATTTGCCATCCAGGATTTTTGCTTCCGAATACCATTTATTGTCCCAGTTTAATGAGAGGTCCGACTGCGCTCCACTTCCACCATTTGCGACCAGCCCCTCACGTTGCACTCCGTAGGGATTTACTCCAAACTGAAAAGAGTTTGTGTTGTCTTTAAATGTGTCGAATTGAACGACAAAAGAATCATTTGCTTCCCCCCTAAAATCTCTGCGAAGCGAAGGGGTCACATAGGTGTCTTTCTCTTTGCTGTGCAGGATAGCGTACAAGTAGATGAAGCTATCATCGTAGGTCATACGAACTTCCGTTTGGGCTTGTGCGTAGGACGAGTCAAACGGAAAAAATTGTTTGAAGTGGTTGGCTACTTCGGCATCTCTCCAAACCGCCTCGTTCATTTCGGCATCCACGACTATCCGTTCAGCCGTTTTTTTTATGTTTAGTCCGGGTAGTTGGGCCCAAACTTGGACCGAGCACACCAGAAGCAAAAACAACAAACGACCCATGAATACAAAAATTTTTGCAATGATAGTTGTTTTTGAGAACCTGAGATGTAGAATTTTTATGAGCGGCCTAGTCAGACCTATAGCTTCAAATAGAAGGCTTTGGTGAGCGATTGGTAGTCAGGTGACCAAGATTCACCCGCTCCGTGTAACACCAACTTTTCGTTTTTCAATGGAGCATGGTTCAAAGAAAATTCAAATAGCCAGCGTTCCTGAGGCTTGCCCTCACGGGAATAAAAAGCTAGGTGACGTATACAAATCAATCCAGTCAAAGAAGCAATATTCAAAAAGTTTTTTCCTTCAGCATAAGGAAGCACGACAGCTAACCTTCCCTCTTTGTTTAATAACCTAATAGAATGATCGATTAATTCTTGATAACTCAATGAATGAGTATGTCTCGCTTTTGCGCGATCAGTCGATGGGGGCAATTGACTATTGATGAAGTAGGGAGGATTGCTAACGATTATATCGAAAGATTCAAAGCCCTTGAATTCTTGCAAAGATTGCGGAGTTATTTTTATTCGTTTTGCCCAAGGTGACTGATTACTATTTTCTAAAGCTTGAATAGCATCTTGTTTTTCTATTTCAATGGCCTCTATACAAACATCTTCGCCCGTACGTTGGGCAAGCATCAATGCTATTATCCCACAACCCGTTCCAACATCTAAAATTTTCTTTGCATTTGAAATGTCAACCCACGCTCCTAGTAAGACTGCATCCGTCCCCACTTTCATCGCGCAGCGATCGTCTTCGATAGAGAATTGTTTGAAGCGAAACATGGTTCACGCAAGGCGCTAAGTCGCAAAGCTCATGATATTGTCAAGAATTATTTTATAGCCCATTGACAATTCTTTGAATTCCATCCTTGATCAATGCTTCATTGAAGTTAACCAGCAATCCTAACTTAATTCCAGTAATTCGCAAGTAGGTTAATAGTTGTTTTTGATGCACAGGCGCAATTAACTCAACTGATTTGATCTCCACGATTACTTTGTTCTCTACAATAATATCAGATCTAAAGCCAAGGTCTAGTTTGACATTTTCATAAACTACTGGAATTCCTTGCTGTCTAGAAAAATTTAAATTTTGTTTCTTAAGCTCATACGAAAGTAGTTCTTCGTACACGGATTCTAGCAGCCCGGGCCCGAGTTCGGAATGTATCTTAAAGCAGGAATGAACGATGATTCTAGACAATTCATTTTCGTTCATACGATTTACATTGCGTCTTTGCGCCTTAGCGTGAAATTAAAGTCTTCTAAAAAGTTTCTCAATACTTTCTATCGTCACCTTCTCTTTCCAATCTGTTCCTATCGCGTGATTCCACATGTGGCTGAGATTGTACGACACGTGCGCCATCTTGGTGATTTGTTCATCTGTCCAATCTTTAGACAGCCCTTGCGGCAAATCGATTTTATGTTTGGCAATCATTGTCTTAAATTCCTTCACACCGTCCGGATAGAAATCTTCGAGATGGTTGAATGCAATACAATTCGCGTAACAATGGCGGGTACCTAGTATTTTTGAAAGGCCATACGATAACGCATGACAAACGCCCACTTCAGAGTAGGTTAGACTCAATCCACCCATGAGTGATGCGACCATCAATTTATCATCGTTGTCAGCAGTTTGTCCGCTCTTGTCGCCTAAGTAGATTTCTCTGCACAGTTTTAATGACTGCTCAGCATAGGCGTGGCTATATGCATTATTCAGCGTTCCGTTTTCAGATTCGATGCAATGGATGTAAGTGTCCATGCCGGTGTAGAACCACCAATTGCGCGGTACACTTGCAATCAAATCCGGATCCAGTATTACTTGATTGAAAACAGTCCACTCACATTTCAAACCTAACTTTTTTTCCGGGCCTGTAAGCACTGCAGTCATTGATACTTCCGCTCCCGTGCCAGAAATAGTCGGCACACCAATATGGTAGATGCCCGGGTTCTTAATTAGATTCAATCCCTGATACAATTGCGAAGAACCCTCGTTGGTGAACATCAACGAGACAGCTTTGGCAATGTCCATAATCGATCCACCTCCAATGCCAATGGCAGCTGCGGGAATTCCTTTGGTTTTTTTTACTGAATCGCGTATTGAATCTATTTGTTGGGTGGTGGGCTCAAATTGATCTACATCAATATACATAATCGTATCACCCGCTTTCATAGGAATACGATTCGCCAGTTCTTTTCCTTTAAAAAAGTTATCGACCAGGTAAAGCATAAATCCATCGTTCTGATGGCGCTGTGCTTCTACAATTTCACCTAACTGGTTAAAACTACCGCGACCAAATACGGTCTTCTCAATTCCTTTAAAATTTTTGTGCATATTAATTTGATGTTTTCTTTCCCCTTTTTTCTTCAGCCAATGCAATATAATTTTTTGCCGCAAGTTTCATGGACTCAATAATTTCGTTCCATTTAACACTCATCAACATATCTGGCATCGGTGTTTTATTCTTCTCGGCAGTAGTTACTTCGGTCAGTGCAAACAAAACAGACTTAGGTGATAGCAAGGGCTCATAATTGGCAAATTCTGTAAGCACGTTTGCTGCACCTAGTTTCTTAAATAAAAAAAACAAATCAATATAGTCTTTTTTTTCTCTTCGTCCCGTAATTGCACTTAGCTTAAAAGCAGCCAAATCTTCCAAAGCCGCCATTCTTATACCGTCTTCAAGGACTGAATTTTTCCTGAAAGGAATTTGCCACTCGTCATAGATATCAAGGCGCACTCCGTTTATCTCAGCTCGTAAATTAGTTGACGTGAGGGTGATTTGTTCATTAAGGAATTCTTTGTTCAACAACCTTCTTAGATTTACTTTATCTACCTTTTCATTTGAGAATAAATCAATATCAATTGACCTCCTATGTCCGAGCTGAAGAGCGATAGCCGTGCCTCCCACTAGTCTAAACTGATTGAACTCTGATTTGGAATTCAAGAATTGAAGTAGGTAAAGAAGCTCAGCACTTACGCTTTTTTTATGCAGCATATTTTCTATGAACATCAACATCTAGAAAAAGGAAAGCCATAGCCGCACTCACTGGCTGCAACGTTTCTCTAGTCAGAATTTCTCTTACCTTTTGCTTTCCATACAGTTCGATTACATCGAATATGTCTTCGATGGAGCCAAATTCAAAAACTCTGACAACCACCCAATCAACAGACTCCACCAACGCCTTCTCTATATCGTTCTTATTGATATCCCAAAAAAGTGGCCTTCTAAATTGTAGCTTACTTTCCATTTTCAAGATAGCTGTATTTTGTACACTGAAAACTATGTTGAACCTTAAGTTTTGAATCTTAAACCTTCACCATCACCTTCTCAACACACTCTGTAATTTTTTGCGCCAACGCCTTCACTTCTTCTTCCTTCCATGTACAACGAATGCCAAACGAAATCAATCGGCCCACGGTTTCTTGTGATTTCGGAAGCTGCAGTTTGTTATAGTCTTGAGGAGCACCAAGAATATGAATCGGAAGTTTAGCTGCCGTTTTTAAATCGCGCAAATGATTCCATTGGTTAATGAAATGATACATGTTCGTAAACCAATAATTAAAACCACCAACACCTGCTTTGTTGAATTCATCTACTGTGCGCTTAGCCGCTTCAGTATCGGGCATCAGAATATTTAGGAACGTGGCCGAGTCACCGGCAGAATCTGCCAACGTACTGAAACTCACTCCTTCAATTTTAGATAATTCTTTTGTCAGTATCGCTTTGTGTTCACGATTCTTCTCGCGGATAAACGGCACCTTGCGCGTCTGCGCCAATCCAATGGCTGCATTGATTTCGCCAATGCGATAATTGAAGCCCACGATCGGGTGATTTTCCATTCCGCGGTTATTGCCTACGTGGTCGTGCCCGTGATCTGAAAAACTATCGGCATGGAGATAGGCTTGCTCATCGTTGGTCACCATCACACCGCCTTCACCACACGTAGCAATTTTAAAAAAGTCGAACGAGTAGCAGCCGGTTTTTCCAAACAAGCCTACCGAAGTGCCTTTGTAAGAAGCGCCAAACGCCTGACCGGCATCTTCAATCAACGTGAGATTATGTTCTTTGCAAATTTTCAAGATCTCATCCAGCTTGGCCATGCCACCGCACATATGCACGAGCATGATCGCTTTCGTTTTTGGAGTGATAGCCGCACGAATTCCTTCTGGACTTAAGCAAAGCGACTCGTCAATCTCGGCAAACACCGGCAACCCGCCAGCAAACAAAACCGCCTCTACAGAAGCGATGTAGGTAAATGGAGGCACGATTACCTCGTCCCCGGCACCTATGCCTGCGGCAGCCAATGCACACGAAACGGCTGTAGAGCCACTCGATACGGCATGGGCAAACTTTGCGCCTGTTACGTTTTTTACTTCTGCCTCAAACTCGCGGGCTTTCCAAATATTATTGCGTTGTGCATCGTGGTTATAGCGGAAGAGGATGCCCGTTTCCATGACATCATTTACCTCTTTGCGCTCTTCTATTCCAAACAGTTCAGATCCAGGCATAATTGATAAGGTTAAGGGTGCAAAAATACGAATTTCAGGTTTCAAATTGCAGGCTCCAGCATCCTAGTACGAAAGGCGTGTAACCGGAGGTTTGCGGCCTGGCCGTGCGAGGCGCAGTCGGCCACCGGGCTATCCGCTGCAATCCACCCCGATAGTCATCGGGGATGGGATTTCCGCTACTATCCCTGGCCGATGCCTGCCCTTAGGTCACTTGGTAACTTGAAACCTGCAGCCAGAAACTTATCTTTGCGCCCAATGAAAAAATTGATTTCTCTACTTATTCGGTTTGTTCCCCGCAAATACCTGCAGCTTTTTAGCGGAATAGGTCTCAAAGCGCTTGGCATTTTCTATATGGGTAACCAAGTGGAGTGCCCGATTTGCAAAAATCATTACCGACAGTTTTTGCCCTACGGCAGAATTAACCCACGCCCCAACGCGCTTTGCCCTGGCTGTTTGAGCCTCGAACGACACCGTTTGATATGGCTGTACCTTCAGCAAAAAACTAATTTCTTCCAACAAAAGTTAAAGGTGTTGCACATAGCCCCCGAGCATTGCTTCATGAAACCCTTTGAAGCCCAACATGGTGAAGGCTACATCACTGCGGACATTGAATCTCCCTTAGCCAAAGTAAAAATGGACATTCATAAAATTCCCTTCGGGGAAAATCATTTTGACGTGGTGTTGTGCAATCATGTACTCGAGCATGTCAAAGATGACATCAAGGCCATGAGTGAGATCAAACGAGTTTTAAAGCCAGACGGGTGGGCAATTTTGCAAGTGCCGTTCTTTTCACCTGTGCCTGATGTAACCTTCGAAGACAATTCTATTACTGATCCGCGCGAGCGCGAAAAGATTTTTGGCCAAGATGATCACGTGCGAATGTTTGGAAAAGACTATTCAAGGCGGATTGCATCGGCAGGCCTTCAATCTGATGCGAACATGTTTGCCTCCGATTTCACGGCAACGAAAGCAACCTATTTTGGAATTGAGAGCAACGAAGTATTATATGTTGGCAGGAAAGACCAATAACATAGACTATTTCTTACCTCCGCCAATGAAAAAGCCAATCTTCAAATTCAGATAGTTTTTGTTGATCGATTCAAATTGCCCAGTGGGAGCTGGTGAGCCTCTATAGGAAAAAACATAGTCAGTCATGTTACCAACGAAATTATACTCCACGATCAGTCGAAAATGACCAAGATCTACACCCACTCTTGGAAAGAAGCCTAATCGATTTCGTTCGTTCTGTGTGTCTGTATTGCTAATCAAAAAATTATTGCTAGGATTAAAAATGGCAAAGCCACCTCCAACAAAAACGCGGGGCTTAAAAGGTAGATAATATTGATAGCTGACACCAAGGGATCCTACAAACGGATTACTACCACCAGTCATCGAGAGTATGCCGTTATGTTCTATTCTAAAACCCGTACTCATTTTATCGTTTATGCGGTAACTAGGTTCGAGGGAAATAGAGCCAATCCCACTGTTCTTTCCCAACGGTGCGCCCCCATCGATAGCGAGAAAAACTTTTCGATAGTTTTGACCATTTGCAACCAATGATATTGCCAGAAAAACGAATACCAGTAGCTTTTTCATAAAATTCAAGTTAAAACTACTTATTGTATGAAAGTAATGATTGAAGATAATAGTAAAAATTGAGAAGATACAACCGATGTACTACTTCTTAAAAAACATCTCCCCAATCTTCTCAACATCGAACAAAACTCCCTCTTGCGAATTGGCAAGGAAAGCAATAACAATATCATCGTCAGGATAAATTATTAAACTGGAACTGCTGCTGAGCATATCGCCCGCATGGTACCAAATGCGGTGGCCGTTTTTACCTTGGCCAATGAACCAACCCATGCCGTAGCCGGTTGCCCGGTTAGAAGTAGTAAATTGCGTTTCAAATAATTTTTTGGTCAGTGCAGGATTAAGTGCATTGCCGTGCAACAATTCGTTTCCAAATTTTACCAAATCTTCTGCGGTCGACAAAAGTCCGCCACCGGGGTATTTGTAGCTAAAATCACCATAGTCATTCTTTTCTCCGTTGATATCATAGAACTTACTTCTGCCTGAAATACTTTTAGTGTTATCATCTCCACAAGTACTCATCATCTGCATTGGTTTCCAAATTTGCTCCTGCATATAATCCAGATAGCTTTGCCCGCTTGCACTTTCAATCACAGCGCCAATTAAATTCCACCCGAAAGTGGAGTAGTGAAATTGAGAGCCTGGCTTAAATAATAAGCTATCCCTTTCAAAAATTTGGATGGACTGTGTAGCCGTTTGGTAATGTTGGTTTCGAACTAAATCGCTCAAGTCATTTTCGTGATAGTCTCGAACTCCTGCCAAGTGTCCTGCCAATTGGCGCGTTGAAAACGAATATTTCTTATTCGGAAACGAAACAACATATTTTTGAATAGGCGCATCTAGATCCAGCTTATTTTCAGATGCTAGTTTTATCAATGCAGCAGAAGTTATTGACTTCGAGACGCTGTTGATGCGAAAGCGTGTGTCAGGAGTTACCGCCAGATTGTTTTCGATGTCGGCAAATCCAAACCCTTTCGATAATTTTATTTCGCCCTTTACGCTAACACAAAGTTGTAACCCATTGACATTTGATTCGTCCAGAAAATCGTTGCAAGCCTGTATGGCGACACATACTGCACTGCTTTCTGAACATGGTTTTTCTGTTGCTATAGCAGGATTGGTCTGAGGCGTTGGAGGCTGATTGCTTACCGCTACCGTAGCAGCTAAAATTCCCCTTACTTTTTCCCACTTGTCGAAACTTGTTTTTCGGGTATAGCAGCTAAACAACTTGCTTGCCGATTCACCGGGCGCTTCACCAATAAAAGTACCGGGCAAATCAATGCCGCCATAACCAAGTTGCTGGCGCACCTGTTTTTTACCCTCAAAAACAATTGTGTCAATTCGTAATCTGTTGGGGTGCTTTTTAATAAAATCATGGTAGCCTTTAGCAATTTGGTCTCTATCTGTTTTGGTGAGAATACGCTCAAAGGCGATGAAGAATGGTTTGTCGATTAAATATTTGAATTCGGAAAGGTCAAAAGTCAACCAACCATTTCGCATCGAAGATTCAAGCACGATGCTTTTGTTCAAAAGGTCTTCACCGGGCGATTTTGTAATGCTATCAACTGAATATAGGCGAACACGCATTTTAAAAGATGGCAAATTATTCCTGAAGATTCGGATGCTTGCACTTTGTAAATAGACTGGAAACAAAAGTTCTTTTTGAAATGGGTTTTTGTTTTCAATCAAAAGAGCTGTTGCAGAACCCGCATAAATCGTGTCGGTTTCCAGTGTTCCCCCTCTAGACTTCCTGTTCCCCAATTTAAATGTTTTGTTATCATCTTTTTTTGATATCACGGTGACTGAATTCAAGAGTGTCACGTGCTCCTTTAGATAAACGACTATTTCTTGGGTGAGGAAAGACTGAATAGGAATATTCTTGTTAATAAAACCAATCCCCGAAAGACACAGTGTATCTTTCAAATTGGGTGTTGGTACTTTTAATGAAAACGATCCGTCTTCATTGGAAATGGTGCCAATGCCGGTGTTTACAATCCCAATGTTAGCAAAGGCAATCGGTTTCTTGTCCGATTGATTGACTACGCTTCCTTGAATCGTGATTTGAGAGTATCCAATTTGAATGGTTATGAAAATAGCTAGTGCGGCTTTGAGCATCTTTATTTTTTTTATTTACAGATGCAGCGTTCTCTTGAATAGTTCTTTCATGGCAATCATTTATTGCCCTAAAAAAAATGCACAAAAACGTAGTGTCTTTGTGCCTTGGCTATAAAAACCTTAAAAAATTACTTCCCAAGGCTATAAAATAGTAACTAGTAAGATTGTATTAAAACTTCTGCGGGAATATGCAACACTTCATTTAGCTTCCGAATCATTGCCAGGCTTAGTTTTCTCTTACCAGAAAGTATTTCGGATTTACGTGACCGGTGCCCCAGTATTTGAGAGAGCTCAGCCTCTGTCATCCCCTTTTGCTCAAGCCTGAACTTAATTGCTTCTAGCGGATTTGGTTTGTCCATCGGAAAATTTGCGTTCTCATATTCCTTAACAAGAACTGATAAAATCTCGAGCTCGTCAGATAATGGCGAGTTATCTTTCAAATCTTTTTGAATAAGAGAATATATCCTGCTTAAAGCAGACTCGTATTGCGTGTTATTTTTAATGGGCTTCATAATAACTTATTTTTTTCGCGTCTATCTTGTCATACTGCTTGTGGGTGCCGAACCATACAATAAACACTATTTTTAACCTGTATTCGATGTCAACAATTAGACGAAAAGTATTTCCATGAATGTTAAAAACCACCCTTTTGTTGGATAGAATTGAGGCATGGTGATATTGAATTTTTAACTCGTTGGGACTATTCCATTCACTTTTTTCTGCTTCTTCGTACCACGATAAAACGGATTGTTTTGCTTGCGGAAAGCGCTTGGTGTAGTTCTTAAGAGTTTTGACAGCAATTACCCGCACTTGGGCAAAGGTACGAAATGTCACCAAAATGGTTACAAGCAATTGAAAACAAAAAATGCCAGACTTTCGCCCGGCATTTTTGAATCCTTAATTTTGAACCTTGAATCTTGAATATTGTTATTACTTCCCCAACTTATCCAATACCTCCATCACTTCTTTCACGTGTTGGCGGCTGGTTTCTAGCAACGCTTTTTCATCGCTGTTCAAATCCAACTCAATTACTTTTTCCACTCCGTTCTTTCCTAAGATGACAGGAACGCCCAAGTAGCAATTTTTAATTCCGTACTCGCCATCCAACTGCATACACACAGGCAATACCCTGCGCTGGTCTCTTACGATTGCCTCTACCATCTGCGCGGCAGCTGAACCGGGTGCGTACCAAGCCGAGGTGCCCATCAATTTTACTAATTCACCACCACCTACTTTTGTGCGCTCTATGATGGCGTTCAATTTATCCTTCGCAATTAGTTCAGTTACAGGTATTCCACCTACCGTTGTGTAACGCGGTAGCGGCACCATCGTATCACCATGTCCTCCTAATAACATAGCTTGGATATCTTTTGGCGAAACATTTAAAGCTTCTGCTAAAAAGGCTCTGTAACGTGCTGTATCTAGTATGCCAGCCATACCAATTACTCTCGTACGAGGCAGTTGTGAAGTTAAATGTGCCTGATACGTCATTACGTCTAGCGGATTGGACACCACGATAATGATTGCGTTGGGTGAGTGTTTCACCACGTTTTCAGTGACCGACTTAACAATACCAGCATTCGTTCCAATCAAGTCATCACGCGTCATACCGGGCTTACGGGGAAGACCGGATGTAATCACGACCACATCTGAACCAGCAGTTTTGGTGTAATCATTGGTGGAGCCAATCGTGCGACTATCATACAAATCGATAGGGGCTTTTTGCCAGATGTCAAGTGCCTTCCCTTCGGCAAACCCTTCCCGAATGTCTACTAGTACAATCTCGTTCGCAATTTCTTTATAAGCCAGCACATCCGCACAAGTGGCTCCTACGTTTCCGGCTCCTACAACAGTGATTTTCATATGGGGTGTATTAAGTTGGTAAAATCAGGGCGCGAAGTTATTAATCGATGGCTCAATAAGAAAAACAATTGACAAAATTTTGAAGACCGTTAACTCAGTTATGCTAGCGTGATAAGCAAGACATGTTCGGTAGTCGTTTTTACTTTGAACCGGTCGTCAATGCGGTAGCCCACCACCCAGGCAATTTCCCCTGCCGATTCCAACACAGTGACAGCCTCTTTCTCTATTAATGACACCTTCTGGTCGATCAGAAAATCACTGATTTTCTTACGATTGGTCATTCCCAAGGGAAAAAACGAGTCTCCCGGTCTCCACTTTCGCCAGGTAAGAGGAAACCGCAATGCGTTACTATTCAGCATCGCGGTAGCTTCATTACTGTCAAATGAACCAATTTCTTTGGTGTCTGAAAGACGTAGCTGTTGATGCCCCAAGAAGGCGTCAAGCTGCCCCTCTTCAATAGATACTTCCGACAAATCTGGCGAAAGAGGTGCCAAGATGAGATGTTGGCGATCGATGACGAGCTGATGGCTGGTGGAAAGGAATTTCTTGCCAGACTGGCCATTTAATGCAAGTGCTATCTTTTCGCATTGATCGAAGCGAAAGCCAAGCTCGTGCAAAAGCCTCCACAAAAGAGTAGTGTTATACAAAGTGCCCAGACTGTTTTCAAACCCAATCTTCAACAGAATAATTTTGCCGTTTTCGTCTTTTTGAAACTGCTTTTTCCAAATTCCCACCGTATGCGATACGATGGCCAATTCTCCGGACAAACGCTCAACCATCTTTGCAATAGATTGCTCAAAGGCCGGGTTTATCTGCTCGAGCTTTGGAATAATCTGATGGCGAACGAAATTGCGCTGGTAATCATCCGTTTCGTTGCTCCGATCTTCACGCCAGATTACTCCGGTTTCGGCCGCATAATTGGCCACTTCTTTGTGGGTCGCAAATAACAGCGGGCGTATAACAAAATCATTCTTGTCAGGGATTCCTACCAGACCATCCAAGCCTGTTCCTCGTGTAAGATTTAATAAAACGGTTTCAACGGAATCACTTAAATGATGGGCAGTAGCGATCCAGGCTGCGTTTTCTTTTTCCTTCACTTGGTGAAACCAACTGTAGCGTAGCTCTCGTGCCGCCATTTGTATGGACAGCCCATGCTTGATGGCATAGTTGTTGGTATCGAAGCGGATACTATGAAACGGAACACCCCACTTTTTACATTTGGCCGCCACGAAATTCTCATCTTCATCCGATTCCTCGCCACGGAGTCGAAAATTGCAATGAGCCACCGCAATGGAGAACCCAGCCTGATGAAACAAATGGAGCATCACCATCGAATCCATTCCGCCACTTACGGCCAAAAGAATTTTATCGGTAGTTTTGCAGAGCTTTTCAATATGGGTAAGAAACGGGCGAAGCACGACACAAATGTAGAATGAGATGAGTCAAAGGCAGTCAAAATTCGCTTCAAAATCATTTTTCTTTTTATGGGTGCTGGCCCTTTTGGTAGCTGGCGAGGCATTTGCGCAGCGAAAAGTGAAATTGAAACAGGCCGACAATGCATTTGGTAGTATTCGCAATGGTGAGCGTTTTGATCGACTCGTTGGGAATGTGATTTTCGAACAGAATACAACCACTATATACTGTGATTCCGCTCATTTCTTCCGTTCTAAAAATCAGTTGGATGCGTTTGGAAGGGTGCACATTACAGAGGGCGACTCGGTAGATATCACCGCTTTGGGCCTTTCCTATGATGGGAATAAAAAAATTGCCAAACTGCGTAAGAAGGTCGTTTTCGTAAAACTCGGAATCGCGAGGCTTTATACGGATTTCTTGGATTACTATCGCATCAAAAACGAAGCCCGCTATTTCAACGGAGGTAAGCTGGTGGATACTACCAATACACTAACCAGTAAGAAAGGCTACTACGACATTCCGGTAAACCTGGCGTCTTTTAAGTCAGAAGTGGTAGGAGTGAACCCCGACTATACGCTTACGTCCGACACCCTACAATACAACTCAAAGACGCGTGTCATTTATTTTCGAGACACCACTCTTGTCAAGGGAAAGGATGGTAAAAAGGCACTCTACAAAAACGGCACTTATAATACTGTTCAAAAGCTTTCGCTATTGGAACAAGGGGAGTTTGAAACCGCCTCTTATCGAATGAAAGGTGATCAGAACTTTTTAGACGATGTTAAAAAGTTTTACACATCAAAGGGGCGTGTGTCGATGGTTTCCAAAGAGGAAAAGCTCACCATTTTTGGTGATGATGGATTTTATGACAAGAAAAGGGGCATTTCAAAAGTATATGGCAACGCCTATGTTACCAAGATTGATGATCAGGGAGATACTCTTTTCCTCTCTGCGGATACGCTTGTATCTATCGAAAGTGCCAATCCAAAGAAGAAGAGATTATTGGCGTACAACAAGGTGAAGATTTTTAAGACCAATATGCAGGGCTCGGCCGATTCGTTGGCTTATGTAGCCGCAGACTCAACACTCCATTTGTACCGCCAGCCAATTCTTTGGTCAGACGACAACCAGATGACGGCAGACTCGATTCGGATTTTGTTGAAGAATAAAAAGATTGACCGGATCTATATGGTCAACAATTCGTTCGTCATTTCGCAAGATTCTATCGGCAACTTCAATCAAATAAAGGGTCGAAAAATGACAGCCTATTTTGATCGGAAGAATATTGATCACGTTTCTGTACAGGGAAATGGCGAAAGTCTTTACTATGCGCTGGAGGAAAAGGAATTGATTAAAACGGATAGTATGATTCTGAAATTGATGATCACGATGGGTATGAATAAGATGATCTGCAGCAACATGAAAATCAATTTCATAAAAGGGCGGGTTAATAACGTTAGTTTTTACATAAAGCCAGATGCCCAGCTCATTCCAATTCATGAATTAAAAAAGGAGGATAGAACGCTGAAGGGGTTTGCCTGGCGAAGAAAAGAAAAGCCCACCAAAGGTCAGGTAGTCGCGAAAAGGAGGACTTAACGATTTATTAATGTGTCAAATTGTGTCACTATCCACTTTTTTTTCACCATCCTAGCAAAGTGAACTTTTTTTTGACTAGTTTTCACTTGCAATTGGTTTGCTATGCTGAAACAGTTGGTTTTACTGTCTGTTTTGTCCCTCTTCTCCTGGTCAGGCTATGCTCAGCAATTTGATATCTTAGAAATTCAAGATTCCTACCAGACTACCTTTAATCAGCAATTGCGAATCCCGATCCGAATAAAGAATAATGGCGAGAAAGCCCAGTTTTTTGTTATTCGCAAAGTAAGAGGGGAGTTGGGCGATACGCAAAAGGGGTACTTTTGTCTTAGCAATAACTGCTTAGATGCCACCATTTCTGAATTTTCAAAGAAGGTGGAGCCAGGTGAAACCCTGCAAGAATTGTATTTTGTTATCGAAAGTGGCATTCAGGCCATGCAAACGACACTTCGATTCGAGATTTTTCAAAAAGGAAGCGCTCATGATATTGTTGATCGTTCGGTGGCTATCTCAGTAGACGAGAAACCGGGTCGCTCCTTCATTTTTCAGTCGAAGGATATCTCGATTCAAGATGTCTATCCAAACCCAGTTCAGACACAGGCTTCCATTGACTACAAACTTCACTCGGAGTCTGTTAAGGCCAGGCTCACGTTGCATAATATCTTGGGCAAAATCATGGGGGATTATGAACTTCCCTCATCGGAAACCCGGGTAAAAATTCAAGCCGATGAACTCACCTCCGGTGTTTATTTCTACACGGTTTATATCGATAACAGTGGTGTTCTTACCCGGAAGTTGATTGTAAGGAAATAATTGCCACTTTTTTCCGTTTTCCTGCATCCTAACTGCAGCATTGAAAATTTCGACCACTGTCTTATATTTGCAGGCTATTTCTAATTGTAAAACTTGATTTTGTTCCCTTTTAACGTCTCTACGCGGTTTGGTAAGTTTTTGGCGCTTTTTTTAGTTGCCTTTTTCTTTCTTTTTGCGGCTTCTTGCAGCAAATTCAGGAAGATTGAAAAGAGTGACGATTGGAAGTTGAAGTACCAGGCGGGCTTGAAGTACTATGAAAAGAAAGATTACTACCGTACCGCAATCTTGTTTGAGCAAATTTTGCCCATTGTTCGGGGTTTGCCGGAGGGCGAAAAAGTAGAGTTTTACCTGGCCTATTGTCAGTTTTACGAGAAGACCTACTTATTGGCCTCCAATCAGTTCAAGACATTTTTTGAGAACTATGGTCGCAGCCAATTAGCGGAAGAAGCTTACTATATGTATGCGTATTCTCTTTACGTAGCTTCACCAGCTGAGAACCTTGACCAGAAGAGTAGCATTGAAGCGATGGGTGCTATGCAAGCGTATGTCAACCAATTTCCAGATAGCAAGTTTGCCGACAAGGCCAACGAAGTCATTGCGGCATCGCAGACAAAACTGGAAACCAAGGGCTTTGAAAACGCAAAACTTTACTTAAAGTTGAAGTATTATCAGGCAGCGGTCGTATCATTTGATAATTTTAAAAAGAACTTCCCTGACTCAAAATTTATGGAGGAGTTGACGTTCTTGAAAATTGAAGCTCAGTACAAACTTGCGCAGCAAAGTATCAGTTCAAAACAAAAGGAACGCTTTGCCGCCACAGTCGAGTACTATAAAGAGTTAGTCGATAATTATCCGAAAAGTGAATTTCTAAAAGAAGCTGAGCGTTATTATACGGGCAGCCTTGATCAATTAAATAAGTTAAAAACCAATAAATCATAATAAGACAGACTATGGCCACACAACCATCCATCATCACGCGCGATGTAGATAAGATTTACAACCCGACTGGAAATTTGTACGAATCAGTTGTTGTGATTTCAAAACGCGCACGCCAGATTGCCGTTGACATCAAGGAAGAATTGAATCACAAACTGGCTGATTTCGCTACAACGGTTGATAATTTGGAAGAAGTATTTGAAAATCGCGAGCAGATTGAGATTTCAAAGTTCTACGAGCGTATGCCAAAGCCGACATCGACTGCCATTGAGGAGTTTTTGGACGGAAAGCTTCGTCACAGAATGCGCGATGCTGGTGTTGAAGAAGTAAAGGCTGACTAATTTAAAATGCTGGCCGGCAAAAAAATAATTGTCGGTGTAAGTGGCAGTATTGCGGCTTACAAATCAGCGCTATTAGTACGGTTGTTAGTGAAGGAAGGCGTAGAAGTAAAGGTCGTTATGACCTCAGCTGCGAAAGACTTCATAACTCCCCTTACACTCGCGACTCTTTCGAAGAATCCCGTTTTGATTGATTTCACAAAAGATGATCAAGGCGGGTGGAATAATCATGTAGAACTAGGTCTTTGGGCAGATGCGATGGTCATTGCCCCTGCCAGCGCCAATACACTGGCAAAAATGGCGAATGGTATTTGTGATAATTTGCTTTCAGCGGTTTATCTATCCGCCAGGTGTCCGGTCTTTTTTGCTCCGGCCATGGACTTGGATATGCTGCAACACCCCTCTACGAAGTCAAATATTGATCGTGTCATTTCGTTTGGAAATCATCAGATAATGCCCGCCTTTGGCGAACTCGCCAGTGGGTTGGTTGGCACCGGAAGAATGGCCGAACCAGAAGAAATAGTAGGTGTATTGAGTCGATTTTTTTCAACCGACAAAGGACTGCAAGGAAAAAAAGCACTGGTGACCGCTGGCCCAACACACGAAGCATTGGATCCTGTTCGTTTTATTGGAAACAACTCAAGCGGGAAAATGGGGTTTGCTATTGCTGAAGAACTAGCCAATATGGGGGCAGATGTGGAATTGGTGGTGGGCCCAACTTATTTGTCTGTTTATTCTGACAAAGTAAAAGTTACACGCGTTACATCTGCCGAAGACATGTACAATGCCTGTGTTTCTCATTTTCCTTCCTCTGATATTACCGTTCTTTCAGCCGCAGTAGCTGATTATCGACCAATCCATAAAGCAGATCAGAAAATAAAGAAGAGCGAAAGCTCAATGACGATTGAACTGACCAAGACCAGAGACATCGCGGCCGAGTTGGGAAAGCAGAAGAAGGCCAACCAATTCGTAGTGGGATTTGCTCTGGAGACAGAAAATGAAACCGCCAATGCAGAGAAAAAAATGGTGGCGAAGAATTTCGACTTGATTGTTCTCAATTCACTTAACGACAAGGGAGCAGGTTTTGCACACGATACGAATAAGGTTACACTCATTGATAGTGCTGGTCGTAAAAAGGAATTTCCATTGAAATCAAAAAAGGACGTGGCCAAAGATATTGTCAATGCCATTGTCGCGTCCTTCAAATAGTAAAACGATATGCTAGCAATGCCAGTAAAAAAAAGTTGGATGGCTGATGTAGCAAAATCTTTCATCTTTCTAACGATACTCGGCCTATTTTGCTTTCCGGCATTTGGGCAAGAACTCAATTGCAAAGTCACGATCAATGCGGAACAGATTCAAACATCGGATCGATCAGTCTTCAAGGACCTGGAGCGCGCGATTGCCAATTTTATGAATACGCGCAAGTGGACTGCCGACTCCTATAAAACACACGAGCGGATAAACTGCGGCATTTTTTTGAACATCAGTAAAATGCCGGCTATTGGAGTTTTTACGGCAAGCGCCCAAATTACCGTTGCACGCCCCGTGTACAACTCTAATTATGAAACGGTTCTGTTGAATTTTGCCGATCGCGATTGGGAGTTTGAATACCTTGAGTCCCAGCCGATGGAATACAACGACAATACCTATATCAACAATCTCACCTCTATTTTGGCATTTTATGCTTACACCATTTTGGCTTTAGACTACGATTCGTTTGCCGAGTTGGGCGGCAGCCCTTTTGTACAGAAAGCGTTGATTGTTGTGACCAACGCGCAGTCAACTGGTAAGCCCGGGTGGGCTGCACAGGGCAGCACACGCAATCGCTACGCCTTGGTGGAAAATATGAATAACCCGCAGATGGTGGACTTGCGGAAGAACACCTATCAATACCACCGGATTGCTTTGGATACGTTTGACAAGACTCCCGATCAAAGCCGCGAGAAGATTCTGGAAGTATTAAAGAACATTAAAAGGATTTGGGGTATTTATCCAAATGCTATCGCGGTGATCTCTTTCTTTGACACTAAGTCAAATGAATTGGCTAAAATTTTTTCCGATGGTTCGTTGAATGTACGAAGGGAGGCTTACGACATTTTGACGACTGTAGACCCCAAACGGGATGTCTACCAGAGCATCATCGCCAAATAACTACCAAGAAGGCGACCCTTTTTTTGTTGTAAATTTAGTCGCTCCATTTTCCTCACAAATGGTATTTTTGTTTCGCTATGCTAATCGGCCTTGTAATTAAAAACTATGCACTCATTCGAGAGTTGGAAATCCATCCATCTCCGCATTTGAATGTGGTGACGGGGGAAACCGGTGCCGGTAAGTCAATTATGCTTGGTGCCATTGGCCTGCTTTTGGGCAATCGTGCAGACGGCAAAGCACTGTGGGATGAAAACGAAAAATGCATTGTCGAAGGCATCTTCGACATCTCTTCTTATAAATTACAATCTGCATTTGAATCGGCCAATCTTGACTACGAGCAACAAGCTGTTATTCGAAGGGAGATCAGTCCCGGTGGTAAGAGCCGTGCATTTATCAATGACACTCCGGTAACGCTGGAAATCATGCGTAAAATTGGTGGTCGGTTGATGGACGTGCATTCGCAGCATGAGACACTTGAATTAGGCAGCCGGGTTTTTCAATTGGATTTTATTGACTCCTATGCGTCCAATTTGTCACTGAAAGACAAGTACAAAGAAGCCTGGAAAAATTTTGTTGTTGCAAAGATGAATTTTGAGAGCTTGCAGAAAGAGGCAGCGCTGTTGAAGCAAGAAAGTGATTTTGTAAAATTCCAACTGGAAGAATTAACTAAAGCAGAGCTACAATCTGACGAACAGGAAAAGCTGGAGTCAGAGTTGAAAGTGATGGAGCATGCGGAGGAGATCAAAATTCAGCTAAATACAATTGTAGCACAATTGGGCCAATCTGAGTTTGCAGTCAGTCCGGTATTAGGTGCCGTCCGAAACATGCTTCATTCCATTTCAGTCTATTCACCAGACTACCAGAAACTGTATGATCGTCTGGAAAGTGTGCGAATAGAATTGGATGATATTTTAAACGAAGTAGAGCGAGAAGAGGAGCGAGTAGAGTTTGATCCAAAACGTATAGCAAAAACAAAAGATCGGCTAAGCTTGATTTACCAGCTGATGCAAAAGCATCGCATGAAAGATGTCAACGAACTACTGGCTCTTCAGGAATCATTGCAACTTAAGTTTGATAAAACGGCTAACCTGGATGAGACGCTTCTTTCAGCAAAAAAGATTTCAGAAAGTTCAGGCAACGAACTAAAGCGAACAGCTCAGGAACTGACAAAGTCGCGAGAGAAAGTTTTTTCACCGCTGTGCAAGCAGGTTACCCAATTACTGCTTGATTTGGGAATACCCAATGCTGTTTTAAAAATTGAACATCAGGTGGTTGAATCGACAGTTTCCGGGCAAGATTATGTGGAGCTTCTTTTTAGCGCGAATAAGGGAATTGCACCGAAACCCTTGGCTCAGGTTGCTTCAGGGGGAGAATTCTCACGACTTATGTTTAGCATCAAATATGTGATGGCTGCGAAAACGGCTTTGCCCACATTAGTTTTAGACGAGATCGATAACGGCATTTCTGGCGAAATCGCCATTCAGTTGGGTAAAATGATGAAGGAAATGGCAACACGCCACCAGTTGATCACGATTACCCATCTACCACAAATTGCTGCAAAAGGGGATGCTCATTATTTTGTTTACAAAGACAATAAGGCATCCAAGACAATAAGTTTGGTGAAACAACTTTCACCGGATGATCGGATCGATGAGATCGCTAAAATGATCGCTGGCGCAAACCCTTCACGATTGGCTCTGGAAAATGCCCGTGAACTAATGAGAGAATAGCGATTTGGCTAGTGGGTCAGTTGGCAGCGGCACGAAGCCTACCCTTAGACTTGAATTTGTTACAAATAATTTCCTATTTTGTTAAACGAACGATGCGCTCTTGAGTGCAACCGCTCTAATGGACATTTTACTACTAACATTTTTCCAGTCATTATTATGAACATTTTTGTAGCCCGTTTAAATTTTAAAACCAGACGCGAAGATCTGGAGGCAGCCTTTGCAAAATTTGGTCAAGTAACTTCTGCGAAAATTGTAAAAGATCGAGATACCGGCCGATCGAAAGGTTTTGGCTTTGTAGAAATGGCTAATGATGCAGAAGCCCAAGCCGCCATTGCCGCACTTAACGAAACAGAACTGGATGGCCGAGCGATAGTGGTAAAACCCGCCAATCCGAAAATCGAAGGCGGGGGAGCAACCCAGCCACAACAATCCTGATAACCTTAACAGTTACATTTGAAGCGAGGGGAAGCCTTCGCTTTTTTATTTTTTTAGATGACCATGACAAAATCTTTTACTATCGACTGGCAAAAATTGATTGGCTTTATAGCCGGCCCACTTGTCTTTTTTATTTTGTTGCCCATCATTCCCGATTCATTTATATCGCCCTCAGCAGGTAAGGTTTTGTCGCTGGCGGCATGGATCATCATTTGGTGGATGACAGAAGCAGTACCCATTGCCATTACAGCTTTGTTGCCGTTGGTATTGTTTCCTTTTATGGGAGTGATGAAGATGAATGAGGCCGCAGCGCCCTATGCCAATCCGATCGTATTTTTATTTATGGGCGGATTTATGATTGCCCTTGGCTTAGAAAAACATCGGCTACATGAACGGATCGCCCTCAACTTAATTAAGATCACGGGTACTTCGGGTAACGGAATCATTTTAGGGTTTATGATCTCTACGGCTTTCATTAGCATGTGGATCAGCAACACCGCTACCGCAATGATGATGCTGCCCATTGCACTTTCAGTTATTAACTTATTGAAGAGTGACCCTTCCGCTTCCAACGACTTACTTCCTAAAGGCGAACGAAATTTTGCAATTGGCTTGCTGTTAATTGTAGGCTATGGTTCCAGTATTGGCGGCATCGGTACAATCATTGGCACACCGCCCAACGTAGTTTTTGCGGGATTGCTCGATCAATTCTATCATCGCAAGTTAGACTTTGGTAAATGGATGTTGGTGGGTGTACCCATCATGGTGTTGTTGCTGACTTCCATGTATTTCTTGATCACGAGAGTTTTATTCAAAAACGGAATCAACAAAGTGCGAGGTAGTGACGAGTTGATCAAAGCAAAGCTACAGGAGTTGGGCAAACTGCGGAAAGAAGAGAAACTGGTGATGATGATTTTTTGTATCACCTGCCTGCTGTGGATATTTCAACAGCCCATCAATATTCTTTTGAAAAAAGAAATGTTGAACGACACGAATGTGGCTATGATGGGAGGTATCCTCATGTTTATTGTGCCGGTAGATTGGAAGCAGATGAGTTTTTTGTTGAAGTGGACCGATACAGAAAAGATGGCATGGGGCATTTTGATTTTGTTTGGAGGAGGCTTGTGTCTGGCTCAGGGGTTGTCTAGTGCGGGCATCATACAAGCGGTGGGTGCAAAGATTGCCGCCAGCAGTCCTTCTGTTAATTGGTTGATTTTTGGGTTAATCGTGACAGCTGTCTTTATTACGGAGTTAATGAGCAACGTGGCACTGGTTCAGATTTTTTTGCCTGTGGTGTTTGGTATCGCCACGAACTTGGGCATCGACCCGATTTTGATGGGTATGCCTGTGACGATTGGCGCCAGCATGGCGTTTATGTTTCCCGTAGCCACACCACCCAATGCCATCGTGTTTAGTAGCGGTCACATGAAAATGAACCACATGATGAAAGCCGGCATTTGGCTCAACCTCATTTCTATCACACTGATCTATCTGGCTTCGGTTACGTTGATGAGGTGGGTGTATGGAAGCTAGATTGCATCATGCCTGCAGCTAGAGTTTCTAAAGAATAAACATCTTATTCTGCGCCAGGCATCCGCTCAATTGGCGATATACTTTTTTGATGGCCTCCTGCGAATGATCTCCATTCAGCGATTTGATGATGCGGTCGGAGAGAGAGCCATCAGTTAAAATCACAGATAACTCAGGCTTCCATTTTTCTAAAGCTGTATTGCCAGAAGCAATCAGGCGATCAATGATTTTTTGCCAAACATCTTTTGTAGTGCAAGGAGTGGTGATGCCAAAAGCATGGAGAAATTCTAACGAGTCGATTTGCGTCTTTAATCCTTGAATGATCGATCGATCAAAAATAGTTACCAGGTTATCGGTCTTGAACTTCATTTGCTCTTCGAGTGAAATGAATTTTTCGTTCACTAATGCCTTGATCGTTTCAATAACCAACTCAATAATGGCCATATCAGCTGACGGGCATTCTTGCACATCCATTACTCTGATCTCAATTGAGCCGCGATCAAAACGCGGAATGGCACCTCGCGAGTTTACCCAGATCGGGTTTAAGATGTTTTCTTTGTCGTAACTCGAAAGGTCGGTTTTGATTTTCTCATAAATGGAGTTCATGTAGTTTCTTTTCGAAAAAATGGCCTCGGGTATCACTTTACCTGTAATGGATGGAATTTTGGCTTGATTTGTTTTATAAAAATTTAAACGAGTATCGAGTACCCCTGTTAATTTTCCATCTAATATCGGGGAGCTGGCACACAAAGCCGGCAACAGTGGCAAGATCAACCGAACGGCTGCATGTAGTTTCGCGAATTCTTCGTCATCATAGAACGGGAGATTCAAATGGGTGCTTTGCAAATTTGACCAGCCATGTCCTTTGGTATCAAAAATAGTATCATATAATTCATACACTTCGTTGCTGTCGTGCGGCCATAATTTGGTTTCCTTCAGTGGATCCATAAATGGATGCGCGGCAGTAGGCATCAGCATGGCGTTATGCTTGTCCAGTATGGCATTGATTCGTTTGATGTCGTCCGCAAAACCATTCTCCAACGCATTGAAATTTAACTCCGGCCTGGTGGATTTCAATTCAATCACATGGAGTACCAATTCATTTGACCAGGTAACGATTCCATTTTCAAAGTCGCTACCGTACTCGCCCAATTCGTGCTTTAGCACCTCATCGGTGATCGGCTTCACTGCCAACGTGTCTTTGTCAACCATCATGTATTCTAACTCGATGCCGTAACCTTGAAATAAGTGAATGCGGGAGGGTTGGTTCATTTGTCGGCCTTTATTTTATTCAAAAATACTTCCATTATGGTATCATACAACTTGTCTTTCAATATTTTGTCTTCAATACCTGCATCGATATTCGGATTGTCGTTAATCTCTATCACGTAAAACTTATCGTCAATCTCTTTCATGTCTACTCCATAAAGGCTTTTCCCAATGAGCGAAGTGGCTTTAACAGCCGTCTTCAGCAGGCCGGAGGGAGCTTGGTCGATGGCAATACACTCTACTTCACCATCTCTGGATTTTTCTTTGTTTGCGCTCCAGTTAACAATCTGCCAGTGTTCTGAGGCCATAAAATATTTGCACACATAGATTACCTGACCATCAATGATCCCCACGCGCCAATCAAAGGGGGTCGGCAAAAACTCCTGGGCAATCAGCAAGTCAGATTTTTCAAACATGCTTTCCCTCACTTTTTTAAACTCCTCCAGTGATTCAATTTTAAAAACGCCTTTTGAAAATGCGCCATCGGGCTGCTTGAGGATAAATGGAAACGCCATCTTGTCTGATAGCTTATCACAGTTTTCTTCAGAAATCACGAAAGACTTTGGCGTGAGAATTTTATGGGCGCTCAATAATTCGTGCATGTACACCTTGTTGGTGCATTTCAAAATTGACTGAGGGTCGTCCATGACCACCAGCCCCAGTGACTCGGCTTTCTTCGCAAATCGAAAAGTATGATGATTGACGTTGGTTGTCTCTCGGATAAAAAGCGCATCATACTGGATCAGCTGATCGAAATCATTTTTCGTGATGAACTCGGTATTGAACCCTGCTTCCAGGGCCGCTTTGTAGAACCGCTTCAATGCCCGATCATCTGACGGAGGATTCTTGTCGTCCGGGTTGACAAGAATAGCAAGATCGTATTTTTTCTTGTCGGGTTTATAATCGCGTTTGCGATGCAGGTATTTTTCCAGGGCCTGGGCTAGCAATGGCTTGTCAGACTCGGGCACTTCTTTGATGCTGATTGGTTTGATATTGTGCAATACCCATTTGTGTTTTCGTGCAAAGGATGCGCGAAGGGAAGGGGCTTGTACCAACTGAAAGAGTTGCAAGGCCAGTCGATTTAAATGTTCGGCCTGCGCATTTCCAAAATAAATGTTAAATTCTACTTGCTGGTAGGGTTCATTTTTAAATGTGCTTTGAATCAACTCGTCAAAATCCTGAGAGTCATCGCGCAAGATGGATGGAAAGCGAAGATCTTGAATCGTTGATACACCTGGCAACACTTTGTGGTTACGAGCCTCAGCTAGTAAGGAAACATAATAACCTTCGCTTTGGTATTGGTAGGATTTACACAGGTTGATGACCTTTAGATTTTTCACTTGCTGATAAGCCTCTTCTGAAATGTATTTGTCGGGCGTGATAATTTCCACGTCCTCCACATTAAATTTCCAGGACTCAGGCTTTTCAACGACAATGAGCTTGGGCATAGTTCAAATTTGAAAATGTGATGATTTGATAATTTGAAAATCGACCCGAGTAAAATTAGCGGGGCATCCCTTTGAAAAAGATAATTTGAAAATTGAAGAGTGGTGCCTCACATCATTTTCAAATTGATAAATCGTCAGATCTTCAAATCGTGGAATCATTTTTTTGGTTCAATGACAAGTAAGTTAGCATCATACGTGACAATACCCAACATGATGCTGTTGATCAATCGATCAAAGCTTACACTGTAGTACTGGCTTTGCAATGGATTGGGATTCATTGGATCTGCCAGATAAATCTTATTAGAAGCTTCTTCGTAGCCGTTGATGATTACAAAGTGGCCCACCGGCTCGCCTTTGATACTATCATATTTATTGGTGGCAGGTATCTCACGCTGTGTTCCGTACAAATAAGTAGCGCTTAATCCCGTAAGTATAGGAGTAGATTTTTTAAGATACTTTTTCAATAGGTGCTGATCCAATTCTGTTTGCTGAATGGTGCCACCTGACTCAATAAACTTGATATAGGCTTTTGACGCTACTAACAATTTTTTACTTCGAAACTTATACCTCATTTGCTTTTTGAGGTTATCGATCATTTTGTTTTGAGATAGGGAGAACCAGGAAGGATCGAACACATTCAAGTTGTAGGTATAAATGTGAGCCTTATAGCCACGTTTCAACGCGTGATTTCCAAGCATGACAGCCAATGTGCCTCCGGTTTTTAGACTTTTTACCTCATTGACTACCTCCTTCAAAGGAATGTCGTCATGGTAATATTGGTAAATAGCATGTAGACAGGTGGGGCCACAAGTGATGTCGTCTGGCTGAGCCTTGATATCAAAATTAAGAAACAACGCCTGGCGATCAGACATACTTAAAGAGTTTGGTGATCAACAAGTCAAATACTTCCACTAAGATCAGGACAATGATGATCCATTCTAAGATGCTACTCTCGCGCTGGTTTGAAATTTCCCGAAAGACGCGTAAGTTATCCTCAATGATTCGCAGCGTGTATTCAATTTCGCTAAAACGAACACGCAAGTCGAAGTGTTTCATTAAGCCTTTGTGGAGTTTGTCTAAGTATTCGTCATCCCACACCTGTTCGGGTGCATCAAAAATGTAGATGTTATCGGCAATATCGTTTTGGGTGTTCAAGGCTTTGCCGATGAACTTAATCATGTCTTTGCGATTGATACTTAATTTGCCGGTGCGCTCAAGATCACGGGTAAAGCCCTTAATCTCGGTGAGAAGATTTTCAGTCACCTTGTGGTAGTAATCAAGTGCCACCGATTGAGCCAAGTTGAACATGGCAATCCGAACCACTTTTACGTCTAGCCGATCAACAATCAATTGGTCAAACTCAAACTCCATTTCTCCCTCTTGTACGCTGATCTCGTGGTCATCGCGCAGCCAATTGTTGTTAGGGTCTTTAAGGTAAGGCTGAATTGCCTTCACGGCAATTTTAATCTCTTCTTCCGAATGCCCTGAAAAAACGATGACTCCATAGTTGAAGTAGTACTGATGACGGTCGTTGCCGAATGCGTATAGCAATTCAGTAGAAGATTCAGAAGCGGTTTTTACCTCCAAAAACGCTTTGATGCCTTTGATATCAAGCTGGTTGGCTACTAGTAGGGCTGATAATTTTATTGTCTTTTCCATAACTGGTAACCAAAGTTAGCATGATTTTGCCGATTCGAGGAATTCTCAACAGACAATAAGGTGGGGATCTTTCGGCTGTGATTACGGCAAAATTAAATCTATGAGAGACAATTTCAGGATGCCCCTAAATTGAGCATCTTTGGGGTGTTAAACTATATTCTGATGAAGAAGTATTTCGTATTGATTCTGATTATTCATTTGCTCGTTACCGGATCATTTGCTTGGGGGGTAACGGGGCATCGCGCGATTGGACTAGTTGCTGAAAAGCACCTTTCAGCAAAAGCAAAGAAAAAGCTGAAACTACTCATGGGGCAGGAGTCGTTGGCAATGATGAGTACGTGGATGGATGAAGTGAGATCAGATTCAACGTTTAATTACACGGCAGACTGGCATTGGGTGACCATAGAAACGGGAAAGAACTATTCGGACTCACCTAAGAACCCGAATGGCGATGTGATTATGACCTTAGAGAGATTAGTAATGGAGCTGAAATCGAAAAAGCTGGATCGAAAAAAGGAAATCGAATATGTTAAAATGATTGTGCATTTGGTGGGGGATATTCACCAACCATTGCATGTGGGATGCTGTGATGATCGTGGCGGAAATAGTGTTAAAGTAAAATGGTTTCGGAATGAGACCAACCTGCATAGTGTCTGGGACAGTAATATGATTGATGACACCAAACTAAGTTATACCGAATTGGCAGGCGCGCTGGAAGAACCACCTACGGAGGTGTTAACGCAGTGGCAAAAAGCAAGTGTTAGAGACTGGGCAGCTGAATCAATGACTTACCGGAAGCAAGTATATGCAGTTGGCGATGGCAATTTGAGTTTTAAATATTCCTATAAGAATTTAGATAGTGTGAAACTGCGACTAGTGCAGGCGGGTATTCGATTGGCAGGTGTTTTGAACGAAATTTACAAATAGAAGAAATGAAGAAGTTGTACCTTTTCGTGTTTGTTGTTTTTCAACTTTCCAACAGTGCCTTTGCGCAACAGCCAAACCAAGAAGAACAAATCATTCGGCTTTCAAAAAGGAAGTTTGAATGGTTGGTCGCTAAGAATATCGATTCACTAAAAACGGTCTTGGATGATCAGACTAGGTATGTGCACTCAAACGGATGGATTCAAACGAAACAAGAAGTGCTAGATGATGTTGTCAGCGGCAAACTTGACTATCGGGATGTGATCGTCACTGAGGCAAGCGTAAGACTGTATCCAAGCGTGGCTATTTTGGTCGGCAAGGGGCAATTTTCAGGAATTGTCAACAAGAATCCATTTACTATGTCTTTGTTGTATACGGAAGTATATGTGAAAAAGGGAGCCAAATGGCAATTGGCTTCTCGCCATGCCAATAAAATGTAGTTGTTTTTTAGGTACGCAAAGATTATTTTTATTATTAGTCTCATCAAGAATAAAGAGAAGGTATTTAACTTTGGTACTCGCCTTTCAAATAATAGCAAAGATGTCCCTTAAGACCGCATCCAATGGTTAGCATTCCTTCGATTATTAATTGGCTGAAGTAATGTTGGTCTAACTCAATATCTAAATGCTGCCTACTCTCCGCATTCGAATTCTGTTGTTTCTAATGCGATTTCGCAAACAGATAGACTTTACTAAATCACGGCTGTTGAATTTAGAGCCTACAACAGGAAGGCAATAAAGGAACTGAAAGCGCTGGCGCAATACCCGCAAGAGAGTCTTTTCCAAATTAAAGATGAAGCGATAAAAGTTTCGTGGGATGGAGAGATAGTGTTGAGGATATACAGACCAATTGAAGGCAAAGTACTTCCTCTATTGCTTTATTTTCATGGGGGTGGATTTGTTGTAGGCGACCTCGAAAGTCATGATTCCACTTGTAGAAGACTAGCGAAACAAAATGAATGTGTTGTAGTTGCGGTTGACTATCGCCTGGCACCCGAGTATCCGTTTCCAATTCCCTGTGAAGACTGCTATGAAGCAATAGTTTGGGCGGTAAAAAATGCCAGTAGTTTAGGAGTTAATCCTGAGCGGGTTGCAGTAATGGGAGATAGTGCCGGTGGGAATTTGGCGACCGTAGTAGCCATGATAGCGCGCGACCGAAAGGGACCTACCATTGCGTGTCAGGTTTTAATTTATCCGACAACCGATGCAAGTAAGAGTATGCCCTCCATCGAGTCACTGAAGGATGGGTACCTGTTGACGAAGGAGATGATCCATTGGTTCTCAAAAAACTACTGTGGTCTCGAGGATAACCTTCGGCAATCTTACCTGTCTCCTTTGTTCGCCACTGACCTAATAAATTTGCCACCAGCACTCGTGATAACGGCTGAATTTGATCCATTAAAAGATGAGGGAGAGGAGTATGCGCGCAAGCTAAAAGAAAGTGGAAACCATGTAGTTTTCAAAGAGTATGAAGGAATGATTCACGTGTTCTTTCAAATGCCAAAATACTTGCCAGAGGCACGAATGGCAGAAGCGCAGGTAGCTTCGTTTTTGCAACAATATTTGTTTTCAAAGTCAGCGTAGGAAAACATTTGTGATCTGTTATTTTCGTTTTTATGAAGGAATTCAAAAATAAAGTAGTAGCCATCACTGGTGCTGGTTCAGGTATAGGGAGAGCACTTGCGCTGGCGTTTGCCAAAGAGGGAGCGCGCCTGGCATTGAACGAGTTTAATCCATCTACCTTAAATGAAACAGTTACTCTGATCGGTAAAGGGAGCGAAGTGTTTGCAGTCGCGTTTGATGTATCCGATAAAGACTCGATGTTTTCGTTTGCGAAATCGGTCAAGGAACGATTTAATCAGGTAGACATTATGATCAACAATGCCGGCATATCGATTGGAGAATATCCGTTGCATGAAATGGATTTAAATTTATTTGAACGAGTAATGGATGTGAATTTTTATGGGATGCTATACGGTAGCCGAGCGTTTATCCCTTACTTGGTTCAACAGCCAGAGGCTGCATTAGTCAATGTCTCAAGTGTTTTTGGCCTAACGGGTATCGTTCATTCAAGCGCCTATTGCGCTTCTAAGTTTGCTGTCTATGGCCTTAACCAATCGCTTATTCAGGAACACAAAAATTCTACGCTTACCATCCACAGTGTCCACCCAGGTGGAATTAGGACCAATATTGCTAGAAACGCAGTGGATTATAACGAAACCCACGAAGCCTTTCATCAACAGCTTTTAAAGCTGAGTCCCGAGTATGCTGCAAATGTGATCATACGAGGAATTAGGAGAAATAAAAAGAGGATATTGATTGGTGCAGAGGCACGCCTGCTGGATTTTATCGTTAGAATGTTTCCTCTTTTAGGAGGTTACCTTGTCAATTCAATCATTCAAAAAAAAGTTGAAGCCGCAAGAGAGATGATAAAAAGGAAAGCATGAATAATGAATCTCCAGTATATGATGTGCTGATTGTAGGGGCTGGCCTATCGGGTATTGGCGCAGCTTACCATGTTCAAATTAAAGTTCCGAACAAAACTTTTGCTGTCTTAGAGGGACGCGCTGCGATGGGTGGCACATGGGATTTATTTAAGTATCCCGGCATTCGGTCTGACTCCGATATGTACACGCTTGGATTTTCATTTAATCCATGGGGTAATCCCAAGGCGATAGCAGATGGACCTTCGATTCTTCAATACATCAAAGATACCGCAGCAAAATTTGACATCGATAAGAAGATAAAGTACAATCATAAGGTATTGGATGCCTGTTGGTCGGACAGTGAAAAAATGTGGACGATAACGTTGGCCGATCATGAATCAATACCCTATAAAAATATACGGTGCAAGTTTTTGTTTACCTGCTGTGGATATTACGATTATGTTCAGGGCTATTCGCCTAGCTTTCCTAACAGCCAAGCTTATGGGGGAATTATGATTCATCCTCAGCAATGGGACACCAACCTTGTGTACGAAAATAAGAAAGTGATTATAATTGGCAGTGGAGCTACTGCAGTAACCCTCGTTCCAGAGATGGCTAAAAAAGCAGAAAAGGTAATCATGCTGCAGCGCTCACCCAGCTATGTGGTAAGTTTGCCGAGAGAAGATCGTATTGCTAATCTTTTAAAAAAAGTGCTGCCGGAAAAGGCTGCCTATCGGCTTGTTCGATGGAAAAACATTTTGTTTAGTCTGAGCTTTTATAACGCTTCCAGGAAATGGCCGAACGCCATTAAGAAGCTAATTCTGAAAGGAGTAAAGAAAGAGATGGGGGCTAATTATGACCTGAAGCATTTCTTTCCTCAATATAATCCCTGGGATCAGCGCCTGTGCATCGTGCCTGATGGCGATCTATTTCAATCCATTAAGAGCGGAAAGGCAGAAGTAATTACCGATACCGTTCAGCAATTTACGGCTACCGGAATTCTGCTGAGTTCCGGCAAAGAATTACAAGCAGACATTATTGTAACGGCTACGGGTTTGAAACTGCAACTATTGGGTGGGATGACGCTTCGAGTCAACGGAAAAATAGCTGAGCCGAAGGACATCCATTGTTACCGAGGGGTAATGTTTAGTGACATCCCAAATTTTGCGGTGGCGATTGGATACACCAATGCATCCTGGACGTTGAAGTGTGATTTGAATTGCGACTACGTAGTTCGCCTTTTGAATTACATGGATAAACCCAGATTACGCATTAGAGAATTGAAAGGGGAAGGAGACTGAATTCGATTGGTTCCAAAGTCCCTTGCACCATTCCCTTCTTTTCATGTTCAATGCTAGTTTGAGAGTGAATTGGCCCCCTATTTTTTCAAAGTATGC
>JAJTGQ010000153.1 GCA_021299455.1 Flammeovirgaceae bacterium
AATCTGGAAACCTGTTTCGTTTGCCGAGGCATCCACCCAGGTCAAATTAATTTGTGTCGCTGATGCAGCAACGGCTGCCAGTGTGGTCGGGGCAACCAAACTCGTAGTGGCATTTGCCTCAGCCGTGTAGGCAGAGTTGCCTGTGGCATTAATCGCCCGAATGCGGTAGAAATAACGTGTGCCTGCTGTAAGGCCGGTGTTGGAAAATGATACCACATTGGCAGCGGTGGTGCCTACCAACGTAAAGCCTGTCGCGGTTGTTAGAGATCGCTCGATCTGGAAACCTGTTTCGTTTGCCGAGGCATCGACCCAAGTCAAATTAATTTGTGTCGCTGATGCAGCAACGGCTGCCAGAGTGGTTGGGGCAATTAAGCTGGCGGTCGCATTCGCCTCGGCTGTGTAGGCAGAGTTGCCTGTGGCGTTGATCGCGCGGATGCGGTAAAAGTAACGTGTGCCCGCAGTGAGTCCTGTGTTGGCGAACGACACTGCATTGGCAGCGGTGGTACCCACCAACGTAAAGCCTGTCGCGGTAGTCAGCGACCGTTCGACCTGAAAGCCTGTTTCGTTTGTGGACGCATCGGCCCATGTTAAATTAATTTGGGTGGTGGAATTGGTAGTGGCCACTAACGTGGTAGGTGCTGCAGGAATTTGCGAATAGCAAATAACGGGAGCAAAAACGAGTAGACAAGAAATAAGGTGCTTTCCCACCATGGTCAGCGCATTCAAAAAGGGCTTTATGTTTTTCATTTGAATCGGCCTTTATTTAGTTTTGAAAAGTTTTAACCGCTTCCGGGGGAAGTACTACCACAAGATTGCCTAAGTCATCGTAGATGTAATAAGTCATTGCCCAGTGGGTGTCGTTATTGGTTTGCGCAATGCCGCTAACTGCTTGTACTTTTTTCAAAATGGTGCGACCTTCTTTGTCCACGTACTCGCGTACTACGTTGCCTTGTTCATCTTTGGTGGATTTGACGCTGAGCTGCCCGTTGGAATAATAGCCGCCTATCTCCACGTATCCCGCGACTGCAGCCGCACGCACAGGCATGCTAGTGCCATCCACCTTCCAGGCAACAATTCTCTCTTCCTCTGCTGCGGTGCCATGTACGTTAACCAAGTAGGCGTGCTTCACATGCTTGTTGTTAGTGTACCAATCTTGCCCTGCTCCAAAGTCTTTGTCGGGGCGGTTGAGGGGGCTGGGTTCGAACATGGTTTCGGTGTAGGGGCGGGAATCAAACGCAATATTTAACGCCTCTGAATAAAAAGCTTGCTGATTATTCATTGGGTTTGAAACGAATTTACCGCTGTTGTTTGGAGCTGAAAAAGGTAAATACTGTTTATCTATTCTACCATAATCGTCATAACCAACGAATTTAACTGCATCGCTCTTCGTGGGGGCTTGACCCTCAGAAACTACTTGAGCTTGTCTACCAAGTCCATCAAAATAAGTAATTTCTCTGCTCGCTTTCTCCGGCAATAAATCTACAATGCTTTGATGATCAACGACATTTTTTGTGAGAATGGTGGTGCTAACTAGAAAATTCATGTTGCCACAATTAAATCGATTTCCGATTTCGTAGGATGTGATCATACTGGCACCTCCTTTAGTTATTTTCAAAGTGTAAACCCCGGCAACATTGGCTATGCAATTTTGAGTAGTTGAAACAACTGTATTAGGACTTGGGCAAGTCGTGCATTTCCATTCGTAACTATCATACCCTGATCCAACCGACATTGTCAGCGATTCACCAGACTCAATACAATTTTTTGATGAATTAATTGTAACGGCCGGGTAGATAGTAACTGTAACATCCTTAGCTGCCGCAGCGCAGAAAGGAGTAGACGCGGTCCTAATCGAATAGACAGCAGAGCCAATAGTTGGAGAAATTGTTTTTACACATTGATCAATAATATTTCCTCCATCGGGATACGCGCCCTCGGAATTACTCTGTGAAACCGTCCAATCGAAACTGACTCCACTCGTGTTGCTGCTAATTGGAATGTTAACACGCTGATTACTAAAAAGAACTTGATTGGTGGCGATAATACTTATGGGAGGAGGTGTCACAATGCCCTCAACTATTGCCCGATCACTTTCGCACCCATCAACAACCGTGCTAACCCAAAATGAAGCGTTACTGGTGGTTGATATTCTTGTGGTATAAACTGCACAAGTGCCAGCGTCTAGGAATGTTGAGGGAGAGGTCAAGCTTCCGCTTGCACTTGTATACCATTTGTGAGCTACAGTTTTACCACAAATGTTATAACTTCCATTATCACTTGACACAGCTGTTAAAATTGCAGTGCCAGGCGGCTGAGTAAAACAATCTACCCCGACTAAAAGGCTGGATAATGTTGGCGGGACAGGTGGCAGCTGAGTCTTTACCGTTGCCTTAATCGATGTTTTAGCACTCTCGCAAGATGTTGTGCTGTTGAATGTCGCTATGTAATAGGTATATGAATCGCCCAGTGAACCCATATAATCTGAAGTAAAACTAACTCCTGAGCTAATAAAATTACCAGTGAAAGAATACCACTTGACGTCATTTCCATTAATCCCGGGAGTTACAGTCATGTTAACGGTACCAGGACCGCATCTAAAAGTTTCATTGCCAACAGGAAGGGCAGGGATTGGATTAATTATTATCTGTATCGGAGTCCTCGGCAAGGGGCTCTCGCACTGAGTTATGGTATTAAAGCTGGTAACGTAATAGGTTGTCGTTGTTGATATAGCGCTGGGTGGAGTAAAAGTCAGTCCAATTGCAAATGCACTTTCGCTTGCATTACTCTGGGTCAAGTACCATCTGACTGAATTTGCGTTGGCACCTGGGACCGCAGATATCATAGGTAAACCCGACCCACAGAATGTTGCACCAGTCACGGAAACGGGAGGATCTACACTTTGGTAGGAAGCGTTTACCTGAACGCGCCCACTTTCACATCCATTGACGACTACACTCACCCAGTAGCTAGTCGCTGCTGTAACATTTATCCGCGTTCTATAAACTGCGCACGTACCTGCTGATTCGATAAATGAAGGCACAGTTGCGTTTCCTGTTGGTGAGGTGTACCATTTATGGGAGACAGTACTTGAGCATATATTGGGGATATTACTAGCGTTACTCTCGGCTGTCATATACAGTTGCTCACCTGCAACACACCCTATTTGTCCATAAACAATTGGCGGAGAAGCTGGGGATGGCCGCAGTCTAGCATTGATCGTTATCTTTCCGCTTTCGCATATGGTAGTTTCATTATAAGTTGATATGTAATAAGTATACAAATCAGCAGATTGACTGAGTGAAGGAGTTGTAAAATTTAATCCTGTAGCTATGATGTTGGTCGGGCTGAAAGAATACCAACGAACAGTATTGCCATTGACGCCTGGTTGTGCGGCAAGTGTAACCGGTCCTGAGCCACAGACAAATCCATCCGTACCCAACGGATTTGCAGGAATAGGGTTCACCGTGATTGTTACTGGGGTTCTGGGTATTGGACTAGTACAACCCGTATCCGTATTAAAACTACTTACATAATACGTAGTTGTTGTGCTTATTGCACTGGGAGTAGTAAAACTAAATCCAGTCGCGAATTGTATCTCATTCGGGTTGTTTGAAGTAGTGTACCACCGAATTGAATTCCCATTCACACCTGGTGCCGCAGAAATGGTGGCAACACCTGAACCACAAATCGATGCCCCTGTAACAGATGCTGGAGATCCTACACTTTGGTAGGAAGCGTTTACCTGAACGCGCCCACTTTCACATCCATTAACGACTACACTCACCCAGTAGCTAGTCGCTGCGTTAACATTTATCCGCGTTTTATAAACTGCGCACGTGCCTGCTGATTCTATAAATGATGGAACTGTGGTGCTTCCGGTTGATGAAGTATACCATTTATGGGAGACAGTACTTGAGCATATATTGGGGATATTACTAGCGTTACTCTCGGCTGTCATATACAGTTGCTCACCTGCAACACACCCCGTTTGTCCATAAACTGTTGGACTTGGACATGAGCTACCGCCCCCACCGCCTGTGCTACTTCCTGTTATGGTGAAATATCCATTGCTCCAATCTTCTTCCGCAGGATTGGACGCACTATTTGCTCTAATTCTGTAGTCGGTCCCTGCTACCATACCTAATGTGGAGACAGCTCTATTGGAGTTTCCGCCTGTGCTACCACCACTCACAAGTACCGAACCCTTGTACAGGCCAACTTGCACGGCACCAACAGAGTTTCCATAAGCGCTTAAGGCAACTGAAATTTCGGTACCACTCGCAAAACTCTCCCCCCCATTAGGAGATATAATCCAATTACCTATATCGGCTGAAATAGAAAAATAGTTATTGCTCCAATCCTCCTCGATCGTATTACATGCATTATAAATACGAACACGATAATCTGTACCAGCTGACAATCCAGTTGTTGAAATTGTTCTTCCCGTAACACCCCCATGGTTCGGTCCCCAAACTCGAGTGGTACCTTTATAAAGCTCAACCGCAATGGCACAACCACCAGCGTTGTATAGACTTCCATTTATCGAAACAGAAATAGTTGCGCCAGGCGCAAAGCTTTCTCCCCCATTTGGAGAAATGATCCAGTTTGTCAAATCAGGTGGCAATTTTTCGCAGGTACCTTTTGAAAAACCGGATATACCCGCTAAAAGTAGTATAGATATTGTTATTGGTATTCTCATATCCTAATTGATCTTGTAGCCATATTTATACTCCTTGACTATGTTGCCGGCATGATCAATTACAGAAGTTAGCCTCCCATTCTTGTCATATTTAAAGTTTGTTATCATACCATTCGGATCTGTCAATGAAATTAAACCAATCAATGGGTCGTGGCAAAAGCTTGTCAATTGTGCGCCCACAGGAAACAAAGCCACATCATCCAACACCACATTTGAGAGATTTAATGAAATGGAGCTAGTTGAATTAGTTTTAAAACTAAAATATTGCCATTCATCAGAGACCACTGAAAGGGAAACTGAACCGGACACAGACCCATTTAGACTGTTTAATCTCTTTGCCCAAAACCTTATTTCGTAGTTTCCCAGAGGAATCGTTTTCGAAATCGAATTTCCTGAAAATCCAAACCTGCCAGATTTACCCTGATTTTGGCTAATCACGTAGGTCCAACCTCCTTGATTAGATGATTCTTCGAAATCCGCGAAAGCTATTTGCTCAACCTGCGCATTTTTAACCTCCGCAACTGGGAAAGAATTGTTACAGCCCCATACGTACGAATGAGAGACATCATTCGGCTTGTGATAGGACAGCGGGTTACCAAACTCATCGTAACGATCAAATATTATCTTTTCTTCTGGCAAATTAGCACCAACTTGCTCAACAATGCTTTTTACCTTGATGAGCGAATTGAAAAAATCAAAATTTTTCTTCTTTTCCAAAACCAAACTACCTTCCTTAAAAGTACGCTCACTTATTGTCTCGCTTACTATATTCCTGGAAAGCAGGGCATTAGCAATGTTTGGCGGCAAATAGATATTGTTTTTTGGATATTGGTAGAAAATAGACGAATTCTCGCCATCGCTATTTTGACTAAATGAAGACGTAAGTGTGTTGTCACTAAAATAAGAAAAGTTAGTTCTTATCGTTAATGGAACCCCTTCACCGAATTCTCTTTTTTCTGACCATTGCAACAGACTCTCTCCGCTGTAAAGGGGATAGTATCCAGCTAAATTTTGGGGCCATGTTATCAACTCACATCCGTAGCCTCCGGTACTTTGCTCACCCCAAAACAAAGCACCAACATTCATAAACTTTATGCCGTAATAAGGATCGCTTATCTGATAAATGTACTGGTTAACTTTAGAAGACAATAGTTGCCCAATTGAGTTAAATACCTCAATTTTTTTCACTAAACCATTGTCTGGAAAAAGTGGGTTCTTCCTAGCAGGAAGAGCCATATTGGCACTTCTTTCAAATGCGGTTATATCTGGATTATTGTAGAATGATGTTTCCGTTTTTCCATTCGTCAAACCTTGGGCATTGAGTGACTCCTTTGTAACTTTATCATATCCAATAAAATTGCCCGAGCCCAATAAAGATGAGGCATATGAGTTAGAACCAGACAAGTATTCCATATCAAATGAGTAAACATCGCCAATACTAGAGCCAAAATTCAAGAACCTCCTTCGATAGCTACCATAAAAGTTAATGGGAAGGATGACCCTACCACCCTCATAAGTATACCTCGTTCTAGAGGTTGTTTTGCCCTCTGCCTCATTTGTTGTAAACCCAACCCTTAGGCCCATGCCTTCTGATATTGGCGATATAGCGTTTTGATATTCAGGGGAAACAGAATTATCGTATTTATACATAACGAAATTGTTTAGCTGATACTCTAATTTAGTAATTCCCCCTGTTGGATAAACTATTTCATTTAACGTGCATGCCTTCGCAAATGGTAAGGATGCGCGCCTATCATTTCCATTGTCAGCAAGCAAAACATCTATGTGAATTGGATTAGGAACAAACGAAGTATTGGTAGTTTTGCCATTGTAAAAACCCCAGTAGTCGGTTGCGTAGCTAGTTTTTTTCGGCAGTTTGCCGTTATCGTATTTAAATCGATGGCTTGGCAAACCCTCTTCCCCAACCGAAACCAGCTTTAATCGAAATCTTAGTTCATTTGATGTGAAGTCTGAACAGAGCAGACCGTAATTTGGATGATATTGTGACGGGAAAACTCCAGAGTTAGGATTCTGGAGTTCGCTTGAAACCGTTTTGTCAACGCTAAAATCATCTTCAGTTGCCACAAAATAATCGTAGCTAAAATTTAACTTTTTAATCAACCTCGTTGTGCTCTTAACTATGATTGAATCAAGTCTAAGGTCGGCTATTCGATCTTTCCTAAGTGATTTTTTGAAATCAATCGACCCCATTGAAAAAGCAATTGACGAAACATAAGACTTTACGGAGTTCTGTAGCCTGCTATACGAAACTCCGTGAAGCATGGCCTCTGTGGTTGGCTGACCATTAGACATGTGGCCATTTAACTTTTCCATAGTTGCCGAGCCAGCTGCAGCACCGCACAGACTGCTTCGATAAAAACCAGTCGGTGTCGAGTAAAAATCAGTATTTGAATAGCTGGGTAAGTCTTTAACTAAGCCCGTAGTTTCCCATTCAAAATTTATTTGTCTGTTATTCGGGCTTATGATTTTGGTTAGATGCCAAACTCTATTCACAACATTTCTCTCGGTACTCTGCCCACCCTCTGCCACTCCCGTACTTGATGCACTAAAATCTAGTTTAACCTCATCTACTTGATTAAATTGGTAAACCATTCCATCTGGGCAGGTTATGTTCCATTGTGTAACTCCCACCTGGTTTTTTGTGAACGAAACGATGTAATTCTTCTTATTTAGCACTACTATATTGTTCGTTCTAAAGTTAAAAATGAACTCAAGATAATGACCGTTAAAGTTTGCCTTGAAGACGTCAGGTTCTGAGTCAACTGCATCAAGGTTTATTCCCTGACCGTTGAATATTGATGGAAACTGACAACAGTAATTATTAGAATTTGAAGCGTTTTCGACAGGCGCAAAATAATCGGTAAATATTTTAAACGAATGAAATGGCTGTTCCTTTGTGATTCCTGTTGAAGGAATATTGGTTGGACCCAGTTCGTGTAAGCGCGGGTAGTTGTATTTGTATGTGAATTCTTGGGTTGTTGGATCCCCAGATCCGTAATATTCAATCAATTTTTTTTCAAAACCTCCTAAATCGTCACGATCATTTATAATCTGAGTTATATTACCTAGGTCTAAGTTCCAACCAAGACCAACCCAACTCGCCTCTTCTGCAACACGGATTCCACCAGCATGGTAAGATAAATTGATGGGAAACTCAATGTCTCCATCTTTAATCGTGTAAACTGGAATTGAAATAGTAGGTATGCCAGTATATTCACTCACTGGTATCTCCCCATATTTAATAAACTGAAAGGAGCTTGGTGGGACTGGATTAAAGTTGGGCGCAGTATTGTAATTTTGAGAAAAAATCTGAGTTTGGAAACAAAGTAATGCATAGGTTAGAAAAATGAATTCTTTAGTTTGAAGCCTTTGCATAATTTTTACAAATTTTTAATTAAATGTTCGAGATATATAATACAATCAGTTACTAAGCTGCCGTTCTATCGCTTTCTTCAATTCATTTTGATATTTACAATGTTAAAAAAATATCCGTTTTGTCGCAACGTGGAAAACCACGTATTTTTTACGTGGTTTTCCACGGTTGACTTTGTCATAAATTTTACAGGTAAGCCGTTTCGATAACCAAAAAACTAGTTTCAATTTGAATGCAAAATTTTCGAACCTGAACCAGCCAATTCGATGCGGAAATAATAATATCTTTGCCGCCCTGCCTACCGGCTGGCAGGCTTATTTTCAATACATGATTTCTTTCGAGAACCTACCTTGGCATTGTCGTGCCTGATGACTTTGTCTTTTTGTAGATTTGGTATAGTCTTGTTCATGGACGCACTCATTGGGCGGTGATAGCTTTAACAGCCTCGGGCGGTAAAACCACAGACAAATTGCCAAAATCATCGTAGATGTAATACGTCATTGCCCAGTGGGTGTCGTTATTGGTTTGCGCAATGCCGCTAACAGCTTGAACTTTTTTCAAGATTGTGCGGCCTTCTTTGTCAACATATTCTCGCACTTCGTTGCCTTGCTCATCTTTGGTGGATTTAATGTTCAACTGGCCACTGGTGTAGTAGCCATCGCTCACGGCCGCGTTCACAGCTGTCTCGCGAATGGGGAACCCAGTGGCGTCTACTTTCCAGGCAATAATCTGCTCTTGTCCTGCAAGTGTTCCGTGTACGTTGATCAGATATTGATGTTGGATAAATTTATTATTGTCTTTCCAATTTTGTCCAACACCGAACTCTTGTAAGGGGCGGTTGAGGGGGGAAGCTTCGAAAAGGGTTTCGGAGTAAGGGCGGGGATCCGCCATCACTTTTGCCGTATTTTGATAAAATTGATAGTGGGCACTGGTGGCATAGTTCAAGTCTGTTTTTGGTAAAAAATCGGGTTTGAACCACCCATCGTTACCGGATACATAGGGAAGATAAGAGATATTTTCTCTGTTAAGAGCATCATATGCATGCGGTTGAACAATATCAAATGAGAGAGGGGATTGTTGTTGCCCAACCGACTCTGATAGCCTGCCTAAGCCATCATAAAATTCAGTCGAAATAGACCGCTCTCCAATAGTACTGAGTGCGACTTGTGAAGCATTTAAAAAACCTGGTTTATACAACTGTATTTTTTGTACATAATTCTGATCAAGATTAACCGCCAAAACCACATTTGAATATTTCGAAGTCAGGGTACCATTAATGGCCACAACAGCATAGTAATAGCTAGTTTTGGCTGTTAATCCTGTTACGTTCAAAAATGTTTGAGTTACGGTAACATGATCGTAACCTTGCACAATATCTGTTAAAGAGAAATTTCGGGCCACCACAAGTTTGTATCCTGTCACGTTAGGCACGCTATTCCAATTTGCGCGAAAAGAGGAAGAAGTAATCTGAGTGGCCGGGGTTGCGAAAGGTGTCTGAGGTAATGTGGTCATGGAAATGACGTTCGAATTCGAAGAAACACAAGAGCCCTGAATGGCGCGTACCCTAAAATAATACGTGGTGCTAGGATTGAGATTATTAACGGTAATCTGATTGTAACTAAATGGATAGTCTTGAAAAGACCCTACAAAAAAACTATTGGCAAACGTGGGAGAAGTGGAGACATCTAATCGATATTCTCCGGTTGTCTGACTCCAGGTTGGTAAAACTGAGGTGGCGTCATTCACAGCAGATTGATAGGCCACCGGGGCTGGTAACTGCTCGATGGTTACCTGATACACCGGAGAATAGGCAATTGCTCCGCATGTGCCTTGAACCACCGCCCGATATTCCGCACTCACTGAATTGTCAATCAAATAAGATAGCAATGTATTACCTGCATGGGCAATAGGCAGCCAGGTAGATTGTCCTTCTGTTTTTTTTTGCCAACCACTTACGAAACTTGAAAAATTTGAAAGCGTAGTCTCGGGTGGTATTGAACCAGAACAAAAAGTGGCTGTGGTGCGACTTAACACACCCGCAGTAACAGTTCCTGTCTGTACAGATACCGTCTGGTTAATGGTGCCACACAGACAATTGAAGGACACAGTGTAAGTGCCGGGAGCAAAAAAAGTAACAGCACTTCCGGAAAAACTGGCGGCAGTGCCTGTCACAGTGGATATGGAACATCCGGAAGGATTACCACCGAAGATAAAATAACTGGTGGGCGAATTCAGACACGCATTTGAAGGGCCACCAAACGTATATCCGGCACATGCAGACACTGACAAGGTGGTAACTGTTACTGTGTTGGATACCACAGACGAGCCAGTAGAGTTGATTGCACGAACCCTGAAATAATAAGTTGTAGCGGCCGTCAGACCGGCAATCTGAATACTATTACCCACAACTACCGGGTAACCATTGTACGAGCCTACATAAGTACTGAAAGTAGAAATGGTAGAAACATCGATTAGATAGCTTGTTGCACTTGACACCGCTCCCCAATTAGCGGTAAAGGAAGTAGAGTTAATAGAGGTAGCGGCAGTGGCAACGGGTGCTTCCGGACGAGTTAAGGCTAGAATAACCAATGAATTGGCAGAAACACCGGAAGCATTGAGCGCACGAATCCGATAGTAATAATTTACTCCGGGTAATAAACCGCTTACCAACAAACTATTAGTGGTTACCGCGTGCGAATTGTAAACACCAACAAAACTAGTAAAGGTATCTGTGGTTGATACATCTACCTGATACTGGCTCACGTTGCTCACAATATTCCAGTTGGCGATAAAGGAAGAAGTGGTTACTGAGGTGGGGGCTGTGGCCGTTGGTGCGAGTGGCAACGTTAATACCGAAATCGTAGCAGAATTGGAAGAAACCCCGGTGGCATTTATGGCTCGCAATCGGTAATAGTAATCAATGCCGGCCGTTAAACCGCTAACTACAGTTGAGGTTGTAGTTATTGGTGCATCTTGATAGCCTACCACGTATGAGGTAAATGACCCATTTTCCGATACATCTAAACGATAGCCAGATGCGCCATTCACATTACTCCAATTTGCTGTAAATGATGTCCCTGTGATATTCGTAGCGGCAGCGGCCGTTGGAGGCGGTAGGGCGGTGGTGGTTGTTATTGTATTTGAATTTGCTGAACTTCCACTTCCGTTTACCGCTCTGACCCGATAATAGTAGGTTGTTTCCGGAGTGAGTCCTGAAACTGTGTGATTTGTACCGGCAACACTTAGACTTCCATAGGTAGGTAAAATTGTGGTAAAATCGGCAGATGATGCTACATCCAACTGATACGTTGTAGCACCGGCTACTGTGTTCCAGGAGGCAACAAACGAACTGGAGTTTATAGAGTGAGCCGAGTTGGCAGTTGGAGCCACTGGTAAAGTAAGAGCTGAAGCACTATAAGCGATCGGTGATTGACCGGATGCATTCACACCCCGAATGACATAAGTGTAGGATGTACCAGGGGTTAGACCTGTAACCAATTGATTTAATCCATTTACTGGCAAATTATCATATCCAGGTAACACAAATCCGCTGGCTGTTGAGACGCTAAGCAGATAACTTGTAGATCCGGAGCTCGCATTCCAATTTGCCTGAAAACCAGTGGTGCTGATATTTGTCGCAGGTGCTGGGGTGGGAGCTGCAGGAGGCATCATCACTGAAATGGTACCTGAACTGTAAGAGGGACCACAGGTACTCGTTGATCGAACCCTGTAATAATAAGTTTCTCCTGTTTGTAATCCGGTAACGACAACGCCTGACGATGCAGAACTGAATCCATTAAACCCTGACACAAATGATCCAAATCCAATATCTGAAGAAACGTCCAATAAATAACCGGATGCTCCAGCTACCGATTGCCAGTTTGCCGTGATTGTTGTCGTTGTAATAGAGGACGCGCTAGTAGATACGGGGGGTGCAATAGTTCCTTGAACGGTGACGGTATACACCGGTGAATACGCGGTAGCACCACAAGTGCCCTGAATCAAAGCACGATACTCAGCACTGTTTACATTGTCGATAAGACTGGAAAACAAAGTATTTCCTGCGTGAGAAATACTTGTCCAGGTACTCTGACCAATAATTCTTTTTTCCCACTGACTAACATAACTAACCATGCCCGCCACAGTCACTTCAAGCGGGCTAGCCCCTGAGCAGACGCTTGAGTTTGTTCGATTTAGACTCCCCCCATTGGCAGTAGCTGTGGCAACCGTTACGGTTTGATTGATGGTTCCACAAGAACATCCAAACGTTAATGTATAGGTTCCATTTGCAAAATAGGTGACGCTGTTCCCGGACCGCGATGCGGCAGTCCCCACTACAGATGTCAGGTTGCAATTGCTTGTGTTACCTCCATAGACAAAATAAGTAGTAGAAACATTTGTACACGCGTTTGATGGCCCTCCAAAAGAAAAGCCCGAGCATTGCGCGCTTATCTTCTGCGAAATCAACGTTAGTAGACAAATCCAACCTAATAGGATAATGTAATTTGGTCTCATGGAAATATCTATTTTTATTGACGAAAGTGATAATTGAAAGCAAACAAAATATTGCCATTGAAATCTTTCATTGATTGTAACCGGCCATAGGAATCAAATTCAAATCGAGTGTCCTTTTCATTTGGATCCCGGATACTTGATACCCCTACATAGGGTTTATGTGTATATTCCTGAATGATGGCTTTGGGGAAAGTATTCCGAAGATTCTGTCCCAGGTTAAAGGATAATATCAAATCTGAATACTGGACGTTATCTGCTTTGACGATGGGTAGTGTATTATTATATCCCCATATGAAAGAAGTAAAATGGCCATCCTTTTCAATTTCAACTATGTTTCCGGCTAAATCATACGTTAACTTATACCTTATCTCATATCCATTGGTGGTGGTATTATACATCAAAATTTGATCGAGTAAGACCCTTCCATTTTTATCTGTGTGCTCAGAATAAATGTATTTTATACCTTCGGTTTTTAAGGAAGATCCACCCACATACTCTTTCGTAAATTTCTCTACCTCTAATGGTTTATTATGTATATGCTTTGATAAAAAGAATGCTGGCGGTGTGGTTAAATCTAGTGGATAAGTGGTTTTTGTAGAAATATATTTTGATGCATCGCTGATGATAGCATTTTCCAGTATCACCATTTTGTGGTCAGGATTGTACCCATACTCTCTTTTTTGTTGATTAGCCACCTGAACTCCGTTTGGATAATCATAGTTTCGGTCTATTACAGATAACAATTGCCAAAACTCATGACGGATATCATAGTAGGTCGAGAAGTATGTAGGAACTTCAGCTACGCAGCTAAGGTAGAGTAATGGCGATTCAACCGGAGCAATAAAACAATCAGAACCTTCACAAGGTCCAGTATTTCTACTAAACAAGCAAGTCGCATTCACCACCGATGATGATGGATTGTAGTTATTCAACATTTCGTGCATGAGTTTCCCGTCATTTCTAAACGTCCGTCTGGAGAGCAGTAACCCATTCTTGTATTCAAAGGTTTTTAGCGGAGCCCCGGGCTGAGGTGCATGGTTAACTGAATAAATATCCACTTCATTAATGAACTGATATTCAACGGTGCCATTAAAGTCATCTCCTACGACTTCTTCTGTCACACGACTATACCCCACAAGCCCACCCTGAGCTGCGTTTGACAAAGGCATGTTTGAATAAGAAGTAGAAATTAGCTGATAGCAAGTCCATGAAAGCTCAAATGTACCCCATCCCATATGGCCCATTAACGCTATACTAGACATATCGTTATAATGATGCCAAAGTGGTGTAATGTTAAGACCCGAGCTTATTTTTAAAGGTGATGTTTCGTCATCTACCGCCTTTCCATTTTCTATTCGAACAGGTTTCGAGTAAGAATATTTTTTCTTCCCAGCTAACTTTCCTGTATTTTCAAAGTTCCTGATCTCTTTTATTCTCAATCCTCCGCCTGCAAAATTAAACTGGTCAATGGTACCTGAGGTCATCAGTACTTCTCCGCTAAACTCAGCTGTAATGGATGCTTTCCAATTGGGTAAAGAGTTTGTAGCTAAGGTATAGCGGCCTGCTTGCAACAATATGGTTTGGTCAACAGGGTTTCCCGATACTCTCCTTACACCACATCTTGCATTGGGATGCCCCATAAACTCAATACCTCCGCACGAGGGGTTGTTACTGGACGTTAACATACAATCTTTGTAATGGAGGTATCCTACGGAAAAGAGAGTGGTAGTAGAATTGTTTTCAGGGTGAATATGGGCTGCCAGTGCTACATTAGGTACAGCTGAGTAGGCAATTTGCTGGTTACCGGCATCTGGATAACAGTTTGTTCCCAAGTATCTTAGTTCTGCAGTTAATTTCACCAGTGTGGGGACAAGCAGTTCAAAAGTCTTTGATTCATTTCCTTCAGCCCTTTGAGGCTCCAGCTTAAATACTTTTTCTGATGATGAATAATGTCTATTGAGTTCGTAGTCAAACTCAGTGAATCCACCGGTAGGGTACTCAATTTTAGTCAAAACTCCAGCTTTTGCATATTTCTCACTAGGTTTCCGGTTTGCTCCAACTATCGGAATGAGATTTGTGCCATCAATCAAAATGAGTGACGGTATTTTAGTAGGCAGTATTCCGAGAGGCGCATTTCCTATGTTCGGCTCGTTATTATAATAGCCCCAGTAATCGACAGAAGTACTATTTTTAACGGGCAAACTCGTGGGGTCGTAATGAAACTTATACTTTTCGACCTTTCCATTTTCCGCATTCAAAAAATCAATCGAATTTAGCCATAGTCTTTCTTTAAAGGGATCCCACATCGATTGAACTAACGGGCCATCGGTTTGAGAATTAAAATTGATCTGTCGGTATAACTTATAACCGTTATCCAGATACTCAACTCGTATATTATCTAGTCGCTGCGCCTTGCCATAAACCCCCTGTATTTTGGCATCATAGGCTTTAATATCATTTCGATCGGTTGTATTAAAAAGAACCCGCAACCCATGACCCACTTGCCCTCCAGTAATTTCAATCTTATCAAGGTATTTCAAAAAAGTACCTGTTCTGGTGCCTGTTTGTACGTATTTTGGAGGCTGGCAAGCAAAGTCTGGATCTCTTGCGATGGATATACTTCTTAACTCTGTAAAAGAATATGTTTCTGAGCTGGGACTACCAGTCTTATATGTAAACAATAATTCCTCGCCATTAGTTGAAACTATTTTATCCAAATGCCAGCCCGTAATGGTTCGGGAATTATAAATCTGATTGGGAAACACCGCGGTGTTGAATACAGTTTGATAGTCACTTCCATTTCCCATCCATGACTGACTTTCTTCATGCGTCCCGAAAAAATATTGGGTGCCATCGATGGTTGTAAAGGTCCAGGTTTTGGTAGTGGTATTGTAGGATACTCTCATTTTATCATTAGAGAGCATTAGTACTTCGACAGGGGATGAGGGGGTAGTCTTCTTTTTGAGAATAAACTTTCCTGAGTATCCATTGAAATTGTAGTAAAATACATCAGGCCTCGAATCCTCGTGTTGCTTACATAATTGAGTTAAAAAAGTAGCAAAGCCGGAAGGATCGCTTGTGCCTGGGGCTTCTGGAGAGTTCAGGTATCCTCTTGAATTAGCAAACCAACCTATTTCTCCATTTGCAAAGTCATCAACACCATTAATAACCCGTGTAATCATTCCTCCCGAACTCAGTGACCATCCCAAACCCACCCAACTAGCTTCCTCCTCGACTTTCACTCCTGATGAGTGATACGATAGAGATATCGGGAACGTGATATCACGGCCCTTGATAGTATAAATGGGTATGGAGATATTGGTAGTGCCGTTGTAAAGATTAACAGGATACTCACCATATTTTCCAATGGCTGCCGCCTCAGGAGAAGGGGGTATGAAATCAGGAAGCTGTGCAGATGAGATCAAATACAATCCACAAAAAAAACCAAAAAAGAAAAAAGTGTGTTTAAGTTTTTCCATAAGCGTCAAGTTGCTTCCTGCGTATTAATTAAAAAGTAAAGAATTAAAAAGTAAAGAATTAAAAAGTAAAGAATTAAAAAGTAAAGAATTAAAAAGTAAAGAATTAAAAA
>JAJTGQ010000010.1 GCA_021299455.1 Flammeovirgaceae bacterium
GGCTCGCCTTTCAAATCAGTGAGTCTATCGTTGAGACTATAAGACGATCCGAGATTGGTGATACTTGAAGGCGAGTAAAGTGGAGATGCCGATTGGCCTTTACAAAAGGCTACACTAAAAAATAGTAGGCAGAAAACAAAGAGCAGCTTTTTCATACAAGTAAGAAATTGATACATGATGTTGATTATAAAAGTAGTTAAATAAAGGCGACCTTTTGTACTCTCAACATCTAAAAAAAATAAGAAGCCGGATGAAAAAGCACCCTGTTCAAAAATAAGAAAGATAAAGTATCTTAGTGGTTTACCTAAAATTCACGATATGAGGCAACTTGTCAAACGAAATCTAAGTGGCAAGATGATATTCTGGATGTTGATCATCACCAACCTAATCTATGTCATCATGCTTACCATTACTATCCCAAGAGTAATGAGTTTTGCCGGAGGAATGAAGATTCTGGATATGATGCCCACCGGTTACACCCCCGATTATGTAAATATCCTCTTGAATACACTTGGCACCGAAGGTAGGCACGCCTATCTTTACAATCAGTTGCCACTGGATGCGATCTATCCTTTTATGTGCGGGACATCGTATTGCCTACTTCTCGCGTATCTATTAAAGAAGTTAAATAAACTGGAGGGAAATCTATTCTACCTATGCCTTATTCCGCTTTTCGCAGGCTTCTTCGATTATTGCGAAAACATCGGAATTGTGACCATGCTAACATCCTATCCAAATAACTCAGCCGATTTATCAAAAGTAACCAGTGTATTTTCTGTGTTGAAGAGTTCACTCACACTCAGCCATTCTACGATTCTCATTGTATGCCTAGCGCTGCTTGGAAGAAATAAAATCCTCAAAAAGAAAGTAGCATCCTGACATAGAAAACAAATCTATTGAATCACGGAGTTAGCAGCCCCATTTTGTGCTGAAAGACCCCTGCTATGTTTCGTGCTCTAACCTTTGTCTCTTCGGCCTTAACACCTCCAAAATTTTCATCGACTGTCGCTGTGAATAGATCCAGCCATCGTCCGAAATGCGCAGCACTAATTCCCAAATGCACATGCTTTTGAAATGGATTACCTTGATATGATTGATCTCCTAAAAGTATGGAAGACCAGAAATTATACATAATGGGAAGGTGATGCGGCCAATCTACATGGCTAAATACCGGAGCAAGCAACGTATCCCGATTTACCTTGTTGTAAAACTGATTGACCAGTAAATCAATATCTGCGCGCGACTCAATATCTTTCTTCATTCAACTTAAACCTTTTCCTTGGTTATCAAAAAAATATTTTCCTCATCCAGCCCGGTAACATCATGCTCGCTATCAATCGGTATCTGATAGGTATCCAACGCAGATAGTTTTATTTCTTCTGAATTGATCCGAAACAAGATGGATCCTCGAAGTACAATCAGCAAGGTTGGCAATTGTGTCTTATGTTTTGGCAGCACTTGATCTTTTATCAAACCGACTGCAAAAACATTCGCGATTTCTGTGTTGCGAATGGCCAGAACGAATGGCTTCTCCCCACTGAACGTAATCTCTTTGGCAATATTCATGGTTTTAAAAATAGGTGAATCTAAAACTCAAGCCTGTGATGACAAAACTAACCGCTAATACGGTGGCAACTATGATATGGAATGCTAACAAGGGCAGTTTTTCAATTGTCAGCCGAGGAATGATAAATAGTCGGGCATGGATGGCAAAGCCGATAGTGCACAGCAATAACCCAATCTTCACCCATAAATACGCATGATGAGGTGTCGAAAGCGACAGCCAATCACTGATCGGTACATAGATAGTTGCCATCCAAAATCCGGTAATCACTTGAAGCAACAAAGCGGGTATTCCCACCCGCTCATATTGCTTTTCAAAATCTAAAATGATATTCAGTTTTCTTTCCTTCAGTGCCCTTGGTAAAAAGCCAATCGATAAGATCAAATGACCGCCAGCCCAAATCGTGGCTCCTAATACATGCAGTAAAACAAGCCACTTCATCTATAAGGTAGAATTTATTTTATGGCTGGAGGCAGCAACACTGCATCAACTACGTATACTACGCCATTAGAAGCAGGCACCGTTCCAATTATATTTGCTCCGTTAACGGTATACTTTCCATCTTTGACGCCTATGGTGACATTTTCAAGATTTACTTGATTGATCGTTTGCCCATCTTTCAGGTTCTCTAGTTTATAGACACCAACGGCTACATGGTATTCCAAAATATTCCGGAGCGCATCTTTACTTTCAGGCTTCAATAAGCCTTCAACTGTTCCGGCTGGCAATAAATTAAAGGCATCGTTGGTAGGTGCGAACACAGTAAACGGCCCTGCATTCGAAAGCACATCTACATACTCTGCAGTCTTTAATGCAGTTACCAAAGTGGTGTGAGCAGCTGATCCCACTGCTACACGCACAACATCTTTTTGTGATACGTCATCTTGTACGGCTGATTGGCCTCCGCCTACAGAAGTTTCCGCCACAGAAGAAGCAGTTTCTGTTGTTCCGCTTCCGCCACAAGAAGAAGCTATTAGGGATATAGAAAGCACAATGGCCAGAAATGTTTTATGGGTTCTCATATTGTTATCGTTTAAGTTTAACAGGTATTGTTCTAAGCAAAATGAGGCTTTCGACTACGCACATAGGAAATGACAACGTTCTGTTTTCCATAAATTCAACGCAATATTTCCTTTTTTCAGCTTTTCATATATGATTCTAATCATATATGCCCTTAAATATCTTTTCTCACAAACTTTCTCATGGCCAGCAGCAACGGGGCTAGCGTCCAAACGAACAGAAACAAAACGGAATAAATAACACCTAAACTACTGCCAAAGAAATTCTTATAAAATGCACCCGTGTACCCCATCAGCGCTGACAAATCCAATTTTAACAAAATAATAATGCGTGCCAGATCAATCGGATTGAGTGAAACCAAGGCCAAGGTGACTTTATCCAGCGGATAATCACTGAAGCTGTAAATCACATATAAGATCAGACCATCATAGATAAGTGTGAAGTAAAACCAAAACAGCAAGGCAATACCGATTGCTTTTGCTTTATCACGAGTAGCAACAGAAGCACCAAAAGCAAGAGCCACAAAGACAAATGTCAATAGCAGCCCTGCCATAATGAGATACAAAGAACTTTCGCTTAAATTTAGAAACAGCATGGGTATGGCTACACCAATGATGTAGGCAGTTGACAAGGCTATTGAAATCGAAAAATACTCTGCAAAGTAGATTGTTTTGCGACTGACCGGTTGTGCGAGTAGCAATTCGATAAACTCGTAAGAATTATAAAAATGGATGGTGGTGAAAACAATACTCACCAAGGGCACTACGAGAAGAATTATATTCAACAAGCTTAAAGTAGCCTTTCCGGGGTCGCTATCAAGGCTAAACATGCTGAAGGTAACAATTAGCAAGAAAAGCGTGTACAACGCAATAAAACGATTCCGCAGAATGTCATAGCTCACGTATTTGGCAATCTTCATCATACTTTTTCTGATTCCTTTAGGTTTCGTTTCATAATGGTGGCAATTGCCCGCCCTAGTTTTATTTCACCCGTTTCCTCCTTGAGTAAATCAATCGTGTCGTTGAATAAAATTTTGCCTTCCTCCAGATAAACTACATTCGAGGTTAATTCATCGAGGTCACTCATGATGTGAGAGGTGATCAAAAAGGTACGATCCTTGTTTTTCTCGGCTATAATTTTTTCTTTGAGAATCTCTACTGCAATCGGATCAAGGCCGGCTGTGGGCTCATCGAGAATCATAATACGGGGATTGAATAAAAAAGCGAGTGACGCACTAACCTTCTGTCGGGTTCCGCCAGATAAGGTGTGCATGCGCTTATCGCTCATGCGATCCAGACTAAATTCCTTGATCAAATCTTCATCGATATGAGATTGATCCTGTCTCAAGTCGCGGATCATATCAAAGATTTGTCCGATTTTCATTTGATCTGGATATCTGCCAATCTGCGGCATGTATCCAATGAGGTTTCGGTAGCTCCAATCATTGGCAATGGATTTCCCGTTCACCTGGATCGTTCCAGAGTCCGGAAGCACCATTCCTAAGATGCATTTGATCAAAGTCGTTTTTCCCGAGCCATTAGGACCGATCATCGCATACGACTTACCATGATTGAATTCGGCATGGATCGACTTCAACACTTCCAGTTTTCCAAATCGCTTATTGACAGCAGAAATTATAATCATGGAGTTCGTTGATCGTTAGTGGTTGTTGGTTGATCGTGTTGAGGCGTCTGACAACTTAAAGGTGTCTTGAAGCTTTGTGTTTTATTATGGCTTTTTTCAAAAATTATAATCATAATTGCGCATGGCCGGATGAATATCTTTGAGATTCTCAGGTGTAACTGAGGGCACCACTTTTTCCGTTCGGTCCAGCATGTATACTAAAAAACTTCTCCACAACATAACAGCTGATGGCATCTTCTCTACCACCATCGAATACAAACTCACCGGATGATAGGGAACATCCCCTACTCTGTCCTTATCCAAGTCATACCCTTCGTACTTATCCCAGTAATTGGCATCCACCGTATTCAACACCAACGATCCATTGGTAGCCATGTCGAACGTATTGGATAAAAAACTGTTTTTTGAATACACATTTTCGTCACAGTTGGCTTGCATCTTTACGGCCCAACCATTGCCACTAAAAACATTCTGCGTAAAATGACAACGGCTCGAGCCTTCCATGTAAACGGCTACTGTATTCTTTGCAAAGTGATTGAGCTTTATATCGGCATCGCCAATGTCCTTCAACAAAAGGCCATAGGAAGACGCACCCCAGTTATCTTGAAACCGATTACTGATCATCTTTACTTTTTTTGTGTACATTACCGCAACGCCTGCGCCATTATTTTGAAAGACGTTGGATCGATACTCATCGTTATGCGAAAACATAAAATGCAATCCATAGCGCATGTTGTGATGACTGAAATTTCTTTCCACTAACGAGTTGGTAACGAACTCAAAATAAATCCCATCGCGGTGGCCGCTGACTTTATTGTTGCGAATAGTAATCGAATCACATTTCCAGGCATGAATTCCGTTGCCGATTTGGTGTTCTGCTTCTGCATTGGAGTGGAGTACATTATCTTCAACCACGCTGCCAAGACAATTTGCCAAGTGAATTCCAAAGAAAGTATTCTCGAATTGATTGTTAAGTACTCTTAATCGTTTTGCTTCTATGGCACTTATCGCAGAAATGTCGTTGATGCTACCTACCCCAGTATTAATCATCCGCAAACCAATAATAGAAACATCGTTGGCGGCAATCGTGAAAATTTCATATTTATTTTCCCCATCTAAAACCGGGTAATCGATTCCAACAACGACAATTGATTTCTGAATCACCAAGTTGCCTTCTTTGTAAATACCTTTCATGATACGGATGGTGTCTCCCTTTGCAGCAAGTTCAATGGCTGACTTGATCGACTTGACTGAACTGTTTTTCGCTACTACCCATGTGCTTGCAAACGTGCAGACAGAGAAAAGGAAAACAGCAACAAAGATTACTATACGTATCATTTGTATTGTGTTATCACTTCACCCCACGCCAAATAAATCCCTTTCCATTCAATTTTGTATCTATCTGAATTTGCCTTCAATTCAAATGCCGCCACTTGCCCGTCCATCGGACTTCTGATAGCAGATGACTTGATGTAAAATGCTTGAGTGGCATCAATCAGTTTTCCTTCGCTCGCGAAGTCTACCACCAGCTTACGATGATATTCCTCAATATTTTCAAGCCCTGAGTTATAGAATTTGAGGAAGCAATTCATGTCATCGAATTTGTACACCTTTCCCTTTTTGGTGACTAGCTCTGCGCCAAATTTCTTATCCATCAACGTCATTTTGCAAAAGTGACAGACATCGGTGCCGTAGACCAATGGTTCGGGTTCGGTACTACAGGAAATGAAAAGAAAAAAAATAGATATAGATAAAATAGGAAGCGAGCTACCTATTTTTTGAAGAGCACTTCGGCCAGGGATAGCAGTGGAAAGCCACGCCACTATAGTAAGAGCTGCAGGGCGCGGCTTGGAACGAATAGCTCGGTGCCCCGATAAAGATCGGGGCAGGCCGCCAAGAAAAATAGAAATACTTGAATACATACTATTTACTTTTTCTCCATTCATAAAAAACCAGACCTCCAAGCAATACACCTATTCCAATAAAAATCCAACCGCCAATATCGGGGCCGGAGAAGGCAGTGAAGTTCAACAATACTTTTGTACCAATCAACGGTGGCTGATAGGACATCCCTTCGATTTTGATGGGTGCCTCTGGATTTAAGTTATGTCCGTAATCGTATCCCCACAAATAAAAATCTACCAATGCACCAACACCCGCCAATAAAATAACCGATAGATAAGCGAGAAGCATAAATCGTTTATTGGTGATGGCTGCCAACAACCCAATTCCAATTATTGCACCAACTAAATAAATCATGTACCCAAATTCAGGGAACATACTTACCTCAATGGTTTTCATACCAATATAATGATTTAAGGCGCTGATGGTTCTTACATCGCCTGTCAGTGTGTTGATCCAGATTTTCATTTCCAATCCCTCGGGGTACTGCGGTGCCCACATCAGGATCTGCCACAGTGGTACAAAATAAGCTGAGATGAGTGCAAGGGCTGAAAGACCGACTGCAATTCGTGTAATAGGTTTTAAAGATTTCATTTGTGTTTTGTTACTACTGCGCCATTGTCAAATTTTCAACTCTCTTGCACCATAAAAAATCAACTGTTACACTCATGGCTTCGTGGTACAAGGTAAAAAGGCGCCCCAAAGCCGAGGCGCCCTTACTCAAACCTGTAAACTATGAAACTTACTTACTTTGAGCCGGTCTCCTCCACTACACCGGTAGAGAATTTGAGTGGCACATTACTGCCTGCGGGCGATACGCGAGCATATCCTTGCATCTCTTGGTGCAGTGCTGAACAAAAATCAGTACAATAAAAAGGTACCACACCGACCTCATCGGGTGTCCATTTCAATGTCTGCGTTTCGCCTGGCATGATGAGTATCTCTGCATTTGCTGCACCTTTCACAGCAAAGCCATGTGGCACATCCCAGTCTTGTTCCAAATTAGTAACATGGAAATACACAACATCACCCATCTTGATGCCTTCAATGTTGTCTGGTGTTAAGTGCGAGCGAATGGCGGTCATGTATACATGCACTTCGTTTCCTTTCCGAACGACTTTCGATTCTTTCTCACCTCTGGCCACATAGGGGTGATTGTTCTCTTCAATCTTAAATATTTTAGTTGAGTTAGGAGCAATCAAACTGGCTGGAATTGCTTCCGCATAATGTGGCTCTCCTGTTGTTGGGAAGTCGAGAAGCAATTGCATTTTATCACCAGAGATATCATATAATTGAGCGGACTGTGTTAACTCAGGGCCAGTAGGCAAATAGCGATCTTTGGTAATTTTGTTATAGGCAATAACATATTTGCCATGTGGTTTACTGGTTGGCCCGCCTGGAACGCATAAGTGACCGATTGAGTAGTAGGTAGGAACTCGATCCAATACTTCAAGAGATTTTACATTCCACTTAACAATTTCTGACGAAACAAAGAAAGAAGTGTAAGCATTACCTTTTTCATCAAACTCGGTATGCAATGGCCCAAGACCAGGTCTTTTAACTTCACCGTGTAACGCAGATTCATATTTAATGACAGGGATTCCTGCAAACTCGCCTTCAAAATCTTTTGCAGCAATGGCGGCTTGAATTTTTGTGAAAGAGAATACGGGAATAATGGCTGCTAATTTACCCGAAGCAACAATATACTCACCAGTTGGATCGGTATCGCAACCATGCGGAGACTTAGGGCAAGGAATAAAATAAATAATGTCTTTTAAGATAGTTGGGTCAAGTTGTAAAACTTCGGTCATCATTTCAGAAGTAGCCATGTGTGTGCCTTCATCTAAAAGATTGTGCGCATACTTTGCCTTTACTTTCTCACCTTTTCCTTGCGCGATGTATTCCTCTGCTTTCTTCCAATTTACAGCCATGATAAAGTCCTTGTCTTTTTGTGTGGCATTTACCTCCAACAATGTATACGCTTGCTCCGTATTATAGCACGAGAAAAAGAACCAACCATGAGAAGGGCCTTTACCTGCGCGTGACAAGTCAAAATTCACACCTGGAGTTCTCAATTGAAAGCCAATATTCATCCGACCTGTAATGGGATCAATTTTGATGAAGCTGATCGTTCCCTTGAAATTTTCCTTGTACGTGCTGATAGGCACATCGCGTTTGTCACCAACCGGAACACTGAAACGTGTGCCAGCAACAATATACTCGCTATTTTCTGTGATAAAAGGCGATGAGTGATTGCCCCCACTATTGGGTAACTCCAGAATCTCTTCTGTCTTGAATGTTTTCAAGTTAATACGAGCAACGCGAGGAGTATTATTTGCATTGCCAAATGCCCAGCGACCATCGTGTTCACCTTTGGTAACTGAGAGTGCAATATGGTGGAGATCATCCCAGGGCACAAACCCATGCGATGTATTTAGCATCGGTTTTGTCTCTTCGCTATATCCATAGCCACTCTCCGGAAAAACAGAAAAAACAGGAAGAATTTTAAATAATCTTCCAGATGGAATTCCATACACTGACATCTGACCGTTGAAACCACCTGACACGATGTTATAAAACTCATCATATTTCCCGGGAGCCACATAGACTTTCGATGCCGCATCGCCAACAATCGCAGACTGAGGCCCTTTGGGCTTACAACTGTAAAACATAAAGGCTGACGCTACACCGAGCAGCAGAACAACCGACTTCATTATTGTTTTCATTATTTATTTAGGTTAAGATTTGGTCAACTATTTTTCCCCATCATTTTGTCGCATGAACTCCAGCACATCGCGCGCATCACCGATTGACATGTTTTGGTTAGGCATGCGCATTAAGCAGAGTTCCAAGAGTTTTTGAGCCTCCGGATCCTTCTCCAACATCATATCTATGTTGGTGATCATATTCATTACCCACTCGGGCTGCCTGCGTTTGGTAATATCTTTCCAGCCTGGGCCTACCACGCGCTGGTCGGTCAGTTTATGACAAGCTGAACACTTCATATCATAAATGGCTAACCCTCTACTTACACGATCAAGTTCAAGAGGATTTTTAAGTATCACTGTTTTAATAGCGCCCAGACCTTTGGTTGGATTGCTGATAACATCTTCGACTGCAGATTTAGTAGATTGATCAGGAAATTCTTCGATGTTTTTTGGTTTATCGGGAGTACATGATGCTAAAAGTGTCAAACACACTATTCCCGTCAAATATGGTTTCATAGTTTTTGTGGTTATATGTTCGAAGGTACCTGTCTTGAAATGCAGGTCTTATGATTCAGATCATACAGAACGTATGTCTTTATTCAACGGCTCAGGTTATTTTTTGGCTCAAACCAAAATCTTATGATTAACGAGTCGAACTTTTCCACTGTCTTCTAACTTCTTCACAGTGCGAATAACAGTTTCTACCCGCATACCGACCATGTCTGCTATCTGTTGCCGAGTAAGCGGCACAGCAAATTTTCCGCTTTGATGCCCTGATTTATTTTTCAAATAGTTGATTAACCACCAAACTCTGTTTTCAGGATCGTCAAAAGCAATGGATGTGAGAATTTTACTTTTGTACCGCAAGCGTTCGCACAAAACTTGATCGAGCTTTAAATGGATTTCAAAGTGATCTTTGATTAAATCAAAGAACTTCTCTTTTCTGAGTTTCCAAATAGTCGTATCCACCATTGCGTAGGCAGTGCTTGGATACGGAAAATTGCAGAGAAGTGGTGGCTCGCCAAAACTCTCACCTGCGTAGGAAATACCTTGGATAAATTCTTGCCCTTCATCACTTCGGGTAATCATTTTTATGGAACCTGCCTCCAATTGAAAATAATGAAGCGCCTGTTCTCCCTCTAAAAATATCATGACATCCTTTCGAAAGGAAATTCGAAAAGCCTCGTATTGCTTCAAAATTTTTTCCGGTATCATTTTAAGGACACACCGTCTTTGGAAGAGTCCTTTTTCTTATCTTCAAACAACATCCTCACCGATGGCCCATATGTGTCGTCATACTGCCCGCTTTTCATGTTCCAGATAAAAGCGCCCAGGAAGAACACAGCAATAGTCAAGGAGATGGCGATTAATAAAATAATGATTTCCATTAGTGATCTTTTAAATGATTCAATCCACGCGATGCCCAATTAACAGCCATTGTACTAAAACCAACGACACTGACACTGCTAATAGGCATGAGTATAGCTGCAATCAAAGGTGATAGATTTCCAGAAACAGCAAAGCTCAACGCGATGATGTTGTAGAAGAAAGAAATTCCAAAGGCGACCTTTAAAATTTGTGTAGCGCTTTTACTCAGTCTCAAAAAGGAATTAAAATGAGCCAGTTGGCTGCCCTGCAAAATACCGTCACAAGCCGGAGTAAAAATACCGGTGTCATCCGTTACGGCAATACCTACCTGACTTTGTTTCAATGCACCAGAGTCATTCAATCCATCGCCTAACATCACCACTCGTCTACCCTGCCTTTGCAAATCCGATACGTAATTCATCTTATCATGCGGGTCCAGATTGAACCTTAGGTCAATGGGCAGCGGGAAAACTTCGCGCATCCGTTGCTCTTCACTCTTTTGATCACCCGAAAGCAACGCGACACATTTCTGCCCCAACGATGCTACTAACTCTTTGATATTTGAGCGAATCGAAGTTTCTACATTAAAATAACCACGTACTTCCTGATCTATTGAAACAAAAACACGAGTTGAACTAGCCGCTTTCTGCTCGATCGAGCCGACAAAAGACGATGAGCCAATTTTTAAATTGTATCCATTCACATTTCCACCAATACCTTTGCCTGTCAGCTCATAAAAATCACTTACTGGATCAGTCGAATGACTTCGAATGGATTGCGAAATTAATTTGCTAAGGGGATGAGACGATGAAGAAGTCAACTGCTTTACCCAAGCCAATTCATCTTCTTCCAACACCCCCACAAACTTCACGTGTGATGCACCATGGGTAATCGTACCCGTTTTGTCAAACACGACAGCATCAACTTGGGCCAATCGTTCAATGACATCCGCATTCTTAAGGTAAAAACCATGCTTCCCAAAAATCCTTAGCATATTACCGTAGGTAAATGGAGCAGCCAAGGCTAAGGCGCATGGACAGGCGACCATTAATACAGAAGTAATCACCAGCCACATTTGAGCAGGATTGAAGAAATACCAGTACACTGCTGTCAGCACTGCCAGCGCCATCACTGCCCACGTAAATGCGCGCGCAGCCCGGTCAATTATTTTTTTGTATCCGCTTTCTTCCGCTTTCTGAAAAATCTCGTTGTTCCACAAGCTAGTAAGGTGGCTTTGTGATGTTTTCTTCTCTACCTCCAATTCAACGGGCTGCCCGAGCAAACGTCCTCCCGCATACACCAAGTCACCTTTGGCCACCTTAACAGGTTTCGATTCGCCAGTGACGAAACTATAATCGACAAATGTCTCACCATTCAACAACCGGCTGTCCGCGGGAATGATTTCCTGATGACGAACGCGAATGCGATCACTTGGTTGTAATTCGTACACGATCACGGGTGCCCAATCAGAACCCATCCATTTCTGGATAGCTAGTGGAAAGTAAGATTTGTAGTCTCGATCAAAGGCAAGGCTTTCGTACGTTTTGCTTTGAAACCAACGGCCTATCAATAAGAAGAAAACCAGCCCAGAAAGTGAATCAAGGTAACCCGGACCTGTGTTCGAAAAGATATCATAACTGCTACGCAAAAATAAAGCTGCCAAACCAACGGCTATAGGCACATCAATGTTGATTTGTTTTTGCTGAAAACTCTTCCAGGCATTTCTGAAATAATCCTGGCCACTATAAATGACTGCCGGTATTGCCAGTGCAAAATTCAAAAAAGAAAACAATGCTTTTAGTACAGGATCGGAGCCATCCAGTCCAAGATACTCAGGGAAACTGAGCAACATGATGTTCCCAAAACAGAATCCGGCAATAGCCAACTTGAGAACCAATGATCGGTCAGTAGCAGGTTTATCTTGCGTTTCCAGCCGAATAGTAGGCGCATACCCCAACGATGCCAAGAGTGCAGCTATTTTTGAAAGCGAAAGCAACGCAGGATTAAAACTAATGGTGACCTGCTTCCGGCTGAAGTTCACTTCCGATTTCAAAACACCGACATCCAATCGTTGCAGATTTTCCAACAGCCAGATACATGAAATGCAATGGATAGCGGGCACAAAAAATTGGACAGTACTGTAAGAATCTGAATCAAACGCCAATAATTTTTTCCGAATGGTGGTCTCGTCTAAGAAGGCATATGTCTCGTCTGCCACAAAGCGCTGGGAAACGCCCGGTGCTTTTGTATACGAATAATATTCACAGAGATTATTCTCATTCAATATCTCATACACCATTTTGCAGCCCTGACAGCAAAACCGCTTTTCATCGGTTATTACCAGGTCCGCTCCGCATTCTTGTCCGCAATGAAAACAGGCTACTTCTGTCTCTACCATTTGATCCCGTGCTTACTGAAAATATTTTTTTTGCTCATCAATCCTTTGCCTGATAAGTCCAGATGGGGCACTCCAAATGGTTGACCACATCTTCGGCAATACTTCCGGATAGAAAATGATTGAGTCCTTTTCTGCCATGCGTTGCCATCGCCACCATGTCGGCACCTATACTTTGCACAAAATTTCTAACACCACTTTCCTGATCCAAATCATTGAACACATTCAGCGTATAGTCTTTCAACATAAATCGCTTGGCGAAGTCTTTAAGCGCTTTTTGGGTGATCGTATCTCGTTTAAAAGAACCAGGCGTATTCACATATAACACATGCAACTTCGCGTCAAAGAAATTCTGCAACTCCTTTACTTTCAGCGTTAGTGCCTCCGCCTCCAAGTCTAATTCATTGGCAAATACTATATTCTTTATACTTGCCATTTTTGTTTCCTTCTTTATCGCCAAAACGGGTACTGTTGAGCCACGCACGATTTTCTCAGTATTCGATCCAATCAAGAATTCTTTCGCACCAGAAGCCCCATGTGTACCCATTAACACCAAGTCAATTTCTTTATCAACTACAAACTGCTTGATCGTTTGGGATGTGGCGCCAAATTCAACATGGCAGAAAACGGGAGGTCCGTCCGCTGCCCACTTTTCAACCATCTTCGCAAACTTCTTTTCGGCCGCTGCTTTTGTTTCATTCATGAATGATTGCTCAAAATAGAGGGTAGGCATCACCACCGTCTCATGCATGACAGGCACTTCCACCACGTTGAGTAAAAACACCTGACCCTTGCTTTGTCGACCAATTTCTACGGCCAATTTGAAAGCTTGAACGGCCGGGTCAGAAAAATCACATGGAACTAATATCTTTTTCATAAGGGTTGATTTTTTAGTTGAACCAAAAATAACAGAATGTGGCGCTGTTCCAATTGATTGTGATCATTTTAGAAAATGACTTTTGTCACCTTCCAGAAGAGACTGAAAGCCTTGCTGCCTAGGCCTTTTGAGAACCTGGGTGCGAAAAATGCTGTAGCGCACGCATCGCCAACAGCAAACTCAGAAATGTTAGAAACGCCCCCATGAGCATGGGAGCTCCCGGAAAATATATTGGCGAACTCGATGAGGTGAAATAACTGAACAACTGCGTCATTAACAATGGACCTGCAATAGAAGTGGCACTCATCAACCCCGTTAATGCGCCTTGCAACTCTCCCTGCTCATTGGGGGGTACTTGGGTAGATATAATTCCCTGAAGCGCGGGTCCGGCAATACCTCCCAGACAGTACGGAATCAGAAACACAAACATCATCCAACCGGCAGTGGCAAAACTGAACAAGACGAAGCCAATTACATATAATCCTAACCCAATGTAAAGCGATCTTTTTTGCCCCCACTTTGGAATGACAACGCGAATCAATCCACCCTGCACAGCCGAAATCAAAACCCCGACAGCCGTCAATGACCAACCGATCATGGCAGGGCTCCATTTAAATTTCTCAATGGTATAAAATGACCAATTGCTTTGCACCGCGTGTGCCGCTATGTAAATTAATACCAGCGAGGCAACTAGTCCGATGATCAATGGGTAACGTTTTAAGTTGAGTAGCGAATTAATGGGATTAGCTCTTTTCCAATCAAACGCTCTTCTATTTTCGATCTTTAACGACTCAGGAAGAATAAAAAAACCGTACAGGCAATTGACGAGACTAAGCCCAGCGGCAACTAAAAATGGAATTCTGGCTCCATAGTTACCCAAAAGCCCACCGATCGCGGGGCCAACTATGAAACCTAACCCAAATGCTGCACCAATCATTCCAAAATTCTGCGCCCTCTTTTCGGGTTCACTAATATCAGCTATATACGCACCGGCCGTTGTGAAGCTGGCGCCCATACCGCCCGCAACAAGCCGACCTAAAAAGAGCCATCCGATGGTAGGGGCAAATGCCAACAAAACGTAATCAAGTCCAAAGCCTAAAAGTGAGGCAAGCAGCACCGGGCGCCTTCCATATTGGTCGCTCAGCGCACCCATAATCGGAGAACACAAAAATTGCATCGCTGCAAACGCAAAAAGCAAATAACCACCCAATCTTGAAGCCTCACTATTCCCCACCTGCCCGAGTTCCATAATCAATGCCGGCATAACAGGGATAATGACTCCGAAACCGATACAATCGATTAAGATGGTAACGAAAATAAATCCAAGGGCGGGGGTACGTGATGAAGTCAAAGCATTTATTTAAATGCAATAAACCCAAAATAGACAAAAATCAGAAGTCTTTGGTGATAAGTATGGACTCAAAAAGTTGGAGATCGGAAGCTTGATGCAACCCAATCGCAAATAAATTCGTCTAACTCATCGCATGCAGATGCAACCCTTTCTGTTTTCAGCTTGTCTATGCATCGTAACTAACAAATCTTAAAAACTCATTGTATGAAAAAAATGATTCCCTTTCTTGTAATGGCGCTGGTTGGGTTCACCTCTGCTTTTGGTCAATCAAAAGAAATTCGCAGTGTGGGCGAGTTTACAAAAATTTCGTTTCGCGTGCCAGGCAAATTGGTAGTGCGTCAGGGAAGCCCACAAAAAGTTGAGATAGAAGGAGATAAAGCCACCTTGTCAAAAATTGAGACAGAAGTGAAAGGTGACAGACTGGTGATTGGCAATGAGGAAAAATGGAATTGGGGCTGGCGCGACACCGAGCGGATCATGGTGTACATTACCGTAAAAGACATTACTGCCCTTAGTGTTTCCGGTTCAGGTGAGCTGATTACGGAAGGAAGAATCAACACCGATCAAATGGATCAAAATGTTAGCGGATCAGGATCCCTTCAAACAGATATCAACGCAAGTGGCGGTTTAGAGGCCAACGTATCGGGATCCGGAAGAATTGATGTAAAAGGCAACTGCCGCAGTATTGAAAGTGATATCAGTGGGTCAGGTAGAGTCATTGCTTCATTGACCATTAAAGAAGGCGCGAGCATTGACATCTCGGGATCAGGAAAATTTGAGGGCAGCGGAACTGCGAACGAAATAAAAACAAACATTAGTGGCTCGGGAAAAGTATACGCATCCAATCTCGAAGTTGACAAATGTCCTGACTTGTCCCCATAAAAGTTAGTTATGTTATAAATCTCTGATTTTCAGTATTACTATTTTTTAGTGCTGATAATTCCGCACTAAAGGTATACTTGCTCCCATGAAAATCAGGATAGTTACAACCCGATCTAAAGCTAAGGCAGTTCAGATAGTCCGGTATCAAAATTATAAGCGGGTGGTATTGCGGCATA
>JAJTGQ010000024.1 GCA_021299455.1 Flammeovirgaceae bacterium
GAACTGGTTGTATTCGATCTTAAACGAAGAATGCAAGGCCTGTCCATGCGCTTCCCATTGTTTGCAGAATGCTTGTTGATTGCTGCGCACTTTTTCCACTTCCGCGTCCGTTAATCTGCGGCTGGCTTGATAGACCCAAACACGAGCATGGTCTGGAAGCAATTCGAATGGCACGTACATCTTCTATTGAATAATTTATAAACCCTGCGCCTCGGCAATAAGCTCGGCTAGATCTTTCACGGCTACACTACTTTCTTTCTCTTTGTTCTTCACGCCATCGGTCATCATGGTCATACAGAACGGGCACGCAACAGCAATCGTTGTTGCCCCGGTTGACAATGCGTCTTCCGTACGGGCAACATTGATGTCCTTTTTGCCTTTCTCTGGCTCTTTGAACATTTGGGCGCCCCCGGCACCACAACATAATCCGGTGGTACGGCATTTCTTCATTTCTACCAAGTCGGCATCGAGGGCTTCAAGCACGCTCCTGGGTGCTTCATAGATGTTGTTGGCCCTACCCAAGTAACAAGAATCATGGTAAGTGATTTTTCTTCCCTTAAACGAACCTCCCTCTGACAACTTAATTTTTCCATCATTAATTAGTTGCTGTAAAAAGGTGGAATGATGGATAACTTCATAAGTTCCTCCTAATTCTGGATATTCATTCTTAATGGTGTTGAAACAATGAGGGCAGGCAGTCACAATTTTTTTTACTTGATAGCCATTCAACACTTGAATGTTACTCATCGCCTGCATCTGAAAAAGGAATTCGTTACCCGCTCTTCTAGCCGGATCACCGGTGCATGTTTCCTCTGTTCCTAAAACCGCGAACTTCACTCCAACTGCATTCAAAATCTTGACAAATGCTTTCGTCACTCGCTTGGCGCGATCGTCAAACGATCCGGCACAGCCCACCCAAAATAATACTTCGGGGCTTTCGCCTTTTGCGGTGAGTTCGGCCATTGTGGGTACATCCATTCTGTGGTAGAATTAGGTGATGAATACTTATTTTCTAATTGTTCATTTACTTTTCGTCTTTCGCCCAGTTGAATCGGTCGCTAGAAGAAAATTTCCATGGCGCAAAACTGGTTTCAATATTCTGAAACATACTGTTCCATTGAGCCGGTGCCCCTGATTCCTCCATAGAAACATACCTTCTCAACTCCAAAATAATCTCCAATGGATTGATCAAAACGGGGCAAGCTTCAACACAAGCATTGCAACTCGTGCACGCATTGATTTCTTCTCTAGTGATATAGTCGCCCAAGAGGGTTTTACCATCTTGCAAACCCGGGCCGCCCCTGGCGATGCTGTTTCCTACTTCTTCCATACGGTCGCGGGTGTCCATCATTATTTTACGCGGTGACAGCTTCTTACCCGTTAGATTTGCAGGGCACTCCGATGTACATCGACCGCATTCGGTGCAGGCATAAGCGGCAATCAAATTATGTTGCGTTAAATCATTCACATCTTTTGCACCAAATCGTCCGGGAGTAGCCTGAGCCTGTGGGGCTTCTGTAGTGAGACCAAGCATTGACTTAACTTCGTTGGTGACAACCGGCATATTATTGATATGCCCTTTGGGTTCCAACTTAGCAACATAGGTGTTGACAAATGCCAGGAAGATATGAAGGTGCTTGGAGTAGGTGACATACAGTGTAAAGCCTAAAATGCCAACAATGTGAAACCACCAGGCAAATCGTTCAATAAAGACAAGTGTTTCGGTATTGAAACCTTGGAATGCAGGCATCAGATATGAGCTAAAAAAGAGTGAGCCTGTCGAAACATAGTGATCGTTACCGGTCTGCAACAATTGATCTGTTGCATTCATGGTTAGTATCGCAACCATCAAAACAATTTCAATTGTCAAAATCAAATTGGCATCTAACCTCGGCCACTGGGTCATTTCAGCTGACTCAAAACGTTCAATTTTTATAACATTTCTGCGAATTAGAAAAACGACACAAGCGACAAGTACTGCAATAGCAAGTGCCTCAAATAAGTTCATCAGTAAATTGTAAAACGCACCTAGGTAAGGAGCGAAAATACGGTGCGTTCCAAAAACACCGTCAATAACAAATTCGAGCACCTCCAAATTGATGATCAAAAAGCCGGCATAAATGAGGAAATGAAAAAAAGCGGGAACCAAGCGTTTGAACATCTTCCGTTGTCCAAAAGCAACCAAAAGAACATTTTTAACTCTCTCTGATGTGGGGCCGCTCACTTTTTGCTCCTTGCCCAACCGAATGTTCGAACTAATCCGAAGTAACCGCTTCCGTATGAAAAACCCGGCTACACCTAATACAACTAAAAAAAGAATTTGTTGAACTATCACCATGATCCAAACTTAGGAATTCAATCTCATTAGGGCAATTTAGGCCACAACGAGATTGACAAATAATTTGGGTTGTTTAACCTTTTAAGCAAACGACCGGTTTTCAAATTGACATAATTCTATTACTTTTGTCGCCCCAGACGGAAGGACTGGGTCAATTATTAAGGTGACGTAGCTCAGTTGGTAGAGCAAAGGACTGAAAATCCTTGTGTCGGGGGTTCAATTCCCTCCGTCACCACATAAATGCTGGCTCTCGCTGGCATTTTTTGTTTGATGCTGTTTGACAGTCAGAAGGCATTCCTACCCAAATCTAAGAGCCCTGAAATTAGCCTAATTCACTAGCTTTATTACACGATCACTTCCTTTTGAGTTGGTTTTGTTATTTATACAGTATTAATGAATGTTTCAACTGACCTCTCCGAAATTCTAATCCGAACAATATCCATCTACTTTTCCGAGGCAATTCTCGGTTTAGTGTTGTTTTTAATGTTCCTCTACTTTGCCAGAATTTATCAACGCAAGTTCCTGGCTGTCTGGGCTTATAGCTGGCTAGCACTGATCGTTTTCATGGGTACTACGATTTGGATAACCATCCATAATATAAATAACTCAAGTGGTTCAATCCGGCTAGCTATAAGTATCATATCTACTACTGCCTGTTTTGCTCAAGTGGCGTTGGTCTTATTGGGTACTTACCTGCACGGGAGAGAAAGAGCTGTTTACACCAAGTATTTATTAGCTATTCTGGTCGGCATAATTGTTCTTTCCATAGCAATATCTGTTTTTAAGCATGAAGTAGCCGGGGCAGCCCAATTAAGATACCTATTCAGAATCGGCATTAAATATGCAATAGTTGGGATTGGGTTTATCTGGGCTGGCATTATTATTTTAACGAATCAACGCTTTACCAAGGGTCTGGGTCAAAAGATTTTCTCCGTATCGCTAATTGCGATTGGTATTACTGATTTGTACTATTCCAGCATCGTGATTAGTAATTATCTAGGGACGGATTTCGGATACGCTGGTTTCATAGGGCTGTCTGAATTGGTTTTCAATTCTTTTATTGGCATTGGCATGGTCACTTGGCTTTTAGAAGATGAAAGAGAAAAATTAAAGAAAGCAAACAACCAATTAGATAGCTTCTTGTATAGTACTTCTCACGATTTACGAGCACCGATTGCCTCCATTTTAGGGTTGGCGAATTTGGCCAAAATGGAGTTGAAAGAAGAAACGGGCCTCAAGTATTTTGAGATGGTGGAAAGTAGAGTGAAAAAAATGGACTTAGTCATTGCAGATATTTTGCAACTAGCGCGGACAACCAAAGCCGAATTACAAGTAGAAAAAATAGATTTTAGTAAATTATTTCAAGAAATAATTACTGATTTAAAATTCAACACAGGAGCGAAAGCAATCAATTTACGCTACACGCCAAATCCTTCTCTTCTTTTCTTTTCAGATTACACTCAGCTAAAAATCATTTTGGGGAATCTAATCGGCAATGCGGTTAAATACCATAATGTAGAACAAGCAGATCCATTCATTGCCGTTCGATTTTTCTCCAAACAGAATGAGTTAGTGATTGAAGTAGAAGACAATGGAACAGGCATCGCCAAACAATACCAGGAAAAAATATTCAATATGTTTTTCCGTGCCTCCACACAATCGGAAGGCACTGGCTTAGGATTGTATATTGTTGGCGAGGCTGTTGCCAAACTGCAAGGCAAAATAAAGGTCTCTTCAGAAGTAGGAAAAGGGAGTACGTTTACGGTCACCCTGCCAATGATTTAATCCAGCATTTAACCATTCGCTATTGACAAGGCAGCAAGGTAACTGGTTGTCCAGGCGGCCTGAAAATTAAATCCCCCGGTTTCTCCATCAAGGTTCAAAACTTCGCCTGCAAAGTAGAGTCCGGGCATCTTTTTGCTCTGCATCGTTTCCAACTCAATTTCATCCAGATTGACACCTCCGCACGTTACAAATTCTTCTTTAAAAGTAGTTTTGCCTTTAATGTGAAAGGGGCAGCGAATTAAATACTCGATTAGTTTATTGATATCCTTGTTCGAGGCATCACCCCAGACTTTCGTTTGATCAACCTCCGATAGCTCAGCGAGACGTTCCCACAGTCGTTGAGGGAGACCAAAAAAGGGATTGGAAAAGATTTTTTGTTTTCCACGTGCTACTTTATGCTTTTGAAATATTGTTCGTACTTCGTCTTCACCGAGTTTGCCCGTCCAATTGACAAGTGCTGTAAATGTGTAATTCTGTTGATGAAGATATTCTGCTGCCCACGCAGACAGTTTTATAATAGCAGGGCCGCTGAGTCCCCAATGCGTAATCAATACGGGGCCTCGCTCGCTCAATTTTGTCGAGGCGATCTTGACTTCGGCATCAACCACCGCAATGCCCATGAGATCCGTAAACTTTTTGTCCGTATCGTTGAACGTGAATAGCGATGGAATGAGCGGATTAATGGTGTGGCCTAGATTTTCAATCCATTTATAATGCGAAAACTGAGGATGTCCGCCCATGGCGATCAATACTTTTCGAGTGTGGAATATTTGATCACGACTGGCAGAAATTAAAAAGTGATCGTTTTCCCAACTGAGTTTTTCTACACCGCAATTCGTTTTTATTTGTATGTTGAATTTCTTGACTTCTGAAAGAAAGCAGTCGATGATCGTTTGAGAGTTGTCGGATACAGGAAACATTCGCCCGTCCTCTTCTGTTTTCAAATGAATTCCTAACTGCTCAAACCAATCAACGGTGTTTTTTGCGTCAAATGTTCGGAACAACTTTTTCAACTGCTTTTGCCCACGAGGATAGTGCTGTGATAGAGGCGTGGGTTCAAAACAATGATGGGTAACGTTGCAACGCCCGCCTCCTGAAATTTTTACTTTAGATAAAAGCTTTGGGGATTTTTCTAGAATAAGGATTTTCAGTTTTGGATTTTGCCGGGCTGCATTGATTGCCCCAAAGAAACCAGCCGCTCCTCCTCCTACTACAATAAGATCAACTATTTTGTGATCAGACAAATTTGAGCAGTTAACGAATGTCGTCTATCAAAAATCTAACACCACTTGATTTCTCAGTATGTCGTCTAGCGTATCTCTCTTCCGAATTAACTGTGCCTTGCCTTCTAATACCAGTACTTCGGCAGGTCGAAAACGCGAATTGTAGTTAGACGCCATCGAATATCCGTAAGCACCAGCATTTTTTAGCACCAGCAAATCACCCTCTCTCACCTCATTCATTTTGCGATCGGCACCAAAGGTGTCGGTTTCACAAATGTTGCCAACGACAGTATACACTTTCTGCTGACCATTGGGATTGGAAGTGTTTACGATGTCATGGTAGGCGTCATACATCATCGGCCGAATGAGATGATTGAGGCCTGAGTTTACACCTACAAATGTTACGGATGGAGTAGATTTTACCACATTGGCATTCACAAATAAATAGCCCGCCTCACTCACTAAATACTTTCCAGGTTCGATCCAAAGCTCCAATTGCTTGCCGTAGCTATGATAGAATTCTTTAAAGGCTTTGCCCAATTTTAAACCCAAATCATATACGTTGGTCACCATGTCGCCCTCTTTGTAAGCTACCTTAAAACCACTTCCAAAGTCGATAAATTTTAAAGCAGAAAAATCACGTGCAACACCAAAAAGGATTTCGGCCATTTTCAAAAACACCTCTGTTTCTGTGATCTCTGATCCTGTGTGGATGTGCAAGCCATTAACGGTGATACTATATTGTTGAACCAACTGCATGATCTGAGGCAATTGGTAAACCGAGATCCCAAATTTTGAATTGCCATGGCCGGTGGAAATCTTATAGTTTCCTCCGGCTAAAATATGCGGATTCAGGCGAATACAGCAGGGATAAGTACTCCCGTATTTTCTACCAAATTTCTCCAGGACAGAAAGATTGTCCAGATTAATATTCAGCCCCAAGTCAACACCAGCAACGATCTCTTCGAAATCTACACAGTTAGGGGTAAACATGATTTCTTCTGGCTTAAATCCAGCACCCAAAGTAATATGTGCCTCTTGAAGCGATACTACGTCCACGCCTGCTCCGTACTTCTTCAATAATTTCAAGATTGAAATATTCGTGAGCGCCTTGGCTGCGTATTTTACTTTTACTTGATTCTCGGAAAAAGCATTCTTTAAACTCTGCAGTTGTTGTATGATCTTCTTTCCATCGTAAACATACAAGGGAGTGCCAAATTCTTTACAAATCTCTGACACGTCCAGACCCTGAATCTGATACTGATTATTAACTAACTCCATGCACAAATTTAAAGCGCAAATATACTCGCTTTGATTGTATAACTGATGTTACGCACGAAGCTACTGAGAGTTTGTGGAAAATAGTAACTTTAGCCATGGACAAACACATCTTGGATATTCTGACCGATTACCAGATCAGTTCGTTTGGGAAGGTCACACACACCGAATTATCGCGAGCGC
>JAJTGQ010000093.1 GCA_021299455.1 Flammeovirgaceae bacterium
GTGGCTACCGGTTTGAAGGCCACGTTAAAATAGATATCTTCTCCATTGCTGATACCGCCTTGTACCCCACCGGAGTGATTTGTCTTGGTTCGTATCCTTCCACCTTCGTTGTAAAACTCATCGTTATGTTGTGAGCCCCGCAGTTGCACACCTTCAAAACCGCTGCCATATTCAAAACCCTTCACCGCATTGATGCTCAACATAGCTTTGCCCAACTCGGCATGAAGTTTATCAAAAACTGGCTCGCCCAAACCAACAGGCGTGTTTTTGATCACACAGGTAACAATGCCACCAATGGTGTCGCGGTCTAAGCGCACTCGGTCAATTAAGGCAATCATTTTTTCTGCTATTGCAGGATCGGGGCACCGGATAATATTATCTTCTGCTGTTGAAAGATTTAACGCAGTATAATGCGGAGCTTTCAATTCACCTACTTGTGATACAAAGGCATTTATCTCAATCCGATATTTTCTTAAAAACAACTTAGCAATCGCTCCGGCTGCTACACGCGCGGCTGTTTCGCGGGCCGAACTTCTGCCTCCCCCACGATAATCACGAATCCCATATTTTTCTTGATAAGTAAAATCGGCATGAGAGGGACGAAAAGTATTTTCAATATGACTGTAATCTTTGCTGCGCTGATCTTGGTTTTCGATCACTATCGCTATAGGTGCTCCAGTTGTTTTTCCTTCAAATACTCCAGAGAGAATTTTAAAAGTGTCATCTTCTTTTCGTTGCGTTGTAATTTTTGATTGGCCGGGCTTTCTTCGGGTTAACTCAGTTTGGATAAATGCCTCATCTATTTCCAAGCCAGCCGGGCAGCCATCTATCACCACACCGATTGCCAGTCCATGACTTTCTCCGAACGTGCTGATTTTAAAAAGAGTGCCGTAGGTATTGCCCATTATTTTTTTACTATCAAATAGACGGATGCCGCTAAGATGAGCAAGATAAAAACATTCAGAGCAATTTTTAGCTGATTGGCGGAAGTGATGGTTTTTAGCGTATTGTCTGTGACATCCATTCGATCGTAAAACGAGCCGAGGTCGTTGCTTTCAATGGCTTGATTTTTCTGGCTCTCGCCTTGAACTGTTACTAATTCTTTTGACTGAAGTGTATCGTATTTCTTGGTGGCCGGATTAAAAAACACCCATTGAAAATAATTTTTCAATGCAAAAGATCCAGGCTCTTTGGGAATGATAAAATAGCTGAATGTTTTTTTGCCCGTGATATGCCCCACCTCGCGGTTAATGTTTTGCTTAATATTAGGCTCATAAAACTCAAAGCTATTATCGCTGCTAACTCTTGGTTTTTCAATGCCAGAAATGTTCCCCTCTCCAAAAATGGTAAAGTCATAACCTACACTCTGACCTGTTTCCAGATCGTTTTTGGCAAGTCTTTCTTCTAATCGGTAATCACCAACGGCCACCACATCACTCAGTGGATGAGGAGGAAGGTCTTTCACTTTCACGGTTTTGGCTTTGGAGTAGAACGTCTTAAAATCTTCTTGTCTATTTTGCCCAAAGAAAGACGGATTTTTAGCCACTTTAAACTTAATCATCTCCAACCCTACACTCGGAAAAACAACAGGCTGGTTGTTGAGTGGATAGAAAGTAGCTTGATAAATCTTGTATTGGGTGTAATTTTTGCCGTTGATTTCGATTGGCTCTCCTTCTATGCTCTCAATATTGAAATTCTCTTCCCAGCAAGTGGAAGGTTTCAATTTTTTAAGAATGTCAGCAAGTTGTTTTCCCAATTCGTGAAATTGCATGGGCGCACGATTACTTTCGGCCACCAGAAACGAAAGAGTAGCTGTAAAAGCTTCACCCACATAAACTTCGTCTTTTGTGGTTGTCAACGCGAGTAGCGCTTCTTCCTTTACGTCTACAAACTCGGTAGTACCTTTCCCGAAGAAATCTTCACGCGGGTCGCGGTCAAAAAAGCTTCTAAAAGGATCGGTTTGCTGCACTTGAACAGGCGGGCCGATTTTCAGCTTTTTGCCATTTACAGCGTATATCTGGTCATTTACTTTCATTTTAAAAGACGGAATAGTGAATGTCCCCTGTCGAGTAGGCACGTAGGTCATGATAATGCTTTGGGAAGAGCTCATTTGGCCATTCACAATGCTCGTTTGAGAACTGGATGAGGTTCCGCGTTTTTGCAACCCTTCAATATCGGGGAAATTGTCGTAGCTTTTAAGTCGATCGTTATTGACCGTAATGGTGATGGTCCAGGCTTGGTTCTCACCAATTTCTCCCGGCCCGAGTTCAATCTGAACGGACTGAGCCTTCGCACAAAACCCCAACACAAGTAGGCTCAAAATCAAAAAACCGCTTCTTACCATAAATTTCAAGGTTGCAAGTAGCATCGCAACAAGTTGCAATACAAAATTAAAATCTTCTTTTTTAGTATTAAATCTGTTTTGTACTTTCAAGTCTCAATACGATTTGAAGGGCGTTTGAAATAAGTCAAATTGGCTAGGCAACTTAAGACTAATCTCAACGTTTTAAATTTTCAACATTGAACCACGTACTTTAAACAACGAATGAAAATGCTCAATTATGTCAAAAACATACTCAGCCGAGTAAGTTTTGACGCACGGCTCTTTGAAAAGGAGCTGAGAAAAGCTATCAGAGTATTGATAGCGGAGGAGATTCAGGAGCTCAGAAATTGGTGTTATGCCAATTATGGGAATGAGCACCGGGCCATTTTGAACCGGTGTTTTGTGATCGCTTGAAATTGTAAAAACGAAAAAGGAAACCCTGGCGGATAAGCCGGGGTTTTTTGTTTCTACTGGATTTCATCCCACCCGTTAGTGTAAAAAACAGCCTCTTAAAGCTGCCTTTTTGTATATTTCACGCCTAGACTACATTTTATGAGGCAGACTTTATTCTTCTTTTTTCTATTGAATTCGATGATTGGCGTTGCACAACGCGCCATTGATCCTTCAGATATTTATCGACTCAAATCAGTTGGCGACCCGCAAGTTTCGCCTGAGGGAAAATGGGTGGCTTATGTCCTGTCGACACCGGATTCGGCCAAAGACAAATCAGATTCCGATATTTGGATGATAAGTTGGGATGGGAAGGAAACGGTGAAGCTGACCGCCAGCAAGGAGAGTGAAAGTCGACCTCGTTGGTCTCCGGATGGAAAATATTTAACCTTTATGTCTTCGCGCTACGAAACTAAATCATCTCAGATTTGGAGAATGGACAGACGTGGAGGAGAAGCTGAAAAACTGACAGAATTAAAATACAGTATCAGTGACTATGTGTGGAGCCCTGATGCCAAAAAGATAGTGCTGGTTATACAAGATCAGGAGTCGAGCGATGAAGCTGAAAAGAAAAAATCCGCGAAACCGATCATGATCGATCGCTATCATTTTAAATCAGATGCGGGTGGCTATCTGGAGCGTAAGCGTAGCCATCTGTATGTTTTTGATCTTGAAACAAAGAAGTTGGATACACTTACCAAGGGCGATTATGACGAAGGGAATCCGGTGTGGTCCCCTGACGGCAAGAAACTGGCGTTTGTCAGCAATCGAAGCGCAGATGCCGATCGCAACGGAAATACCGATATCTGGGTGATGGAGGCCACAAAAAATGCGGCCATCAAACAACTCACAACATGGCAGGATTCGGACACAAGCCCAGCATGGAGTCCGGATGGGAAGTACATTGCCTACCTAAAATCCCAAACACCAGGCTATGATATTTATGATCAGCCCCAGCTAGCATTAGTTCCTGCTGAAGGAGGTTCGTCTAAAATTTTAAATGCAAAATTAGATCGCGATGTATCAGCTCCTCGTTGGTCGGCCGACAGTAAGTCCGTTTATACTGTAGTTGACGATGATCGAAGAGCCCATGTAGTTTCCTTTGATTTGGATGGAAATATGAAAAAGTTAACCTCGGGCGATCGTACGTTTGGGGCACTACAGTCGGCAGCTAATAACAATTGGGTAGCACTTTCAAGTGATGCGTCCACACCCAATGAGATTTACACGGTTGAAGGAGAATCGACTCGCAGACTCACCCACGTCCATAACGATTTTCTAAAGCCCTTAGCGTTGGCTTCTGTAGAGGGGTTCACCTCCAAAAGTAAGGATGGCACGACAGTGAATAGTCTACTGTTCTGGCCGGCCAATCAGCCAAAGGACAAGAAGTTGCCATTGGTATTATGGATACATGGCGGCCCTACCGCACAAGATGATTTTGGTTTTGATTTAACGCCTCAGGTTTTAGCTGCAAAGGGGTATGCTGTTGCGTGCGTAAACTACCGCGGCAGTAGTGGCAGAGGAATGGCTTTTAGCAAGGCCATCTTCGCAGATTGGGGGAACAAAGAAGTGATGGATTTGATTGGTGCGGTTGATCACTTAATCAACACTGGAAAAGTAGATGCGGATAAGTTAGGCATTGGCGGGTGGAGTTATGGCGGAATTCTTACAGACTATGTAACCGCTACTGATCCACGTTTCAAAGCAGCGGCTAGCGGAGCGGGAAGTGCCTTGCAACTTTCATTGTATGGCTCTGATCAATATATCGCCCAGTATGAAAATGAATTGGGTGTTCCATGGAAGAACATGGACAAGTGGATGAAAGTATCTTACCCTTTTCTAAATGTTGAAAAGATCAAGGCGCCAACACTTTATATGGTAGGAGAAAAAGATTTTAACGTGCCCGCTGCCGGCAGCGAGCAAATGTATCAGGCATTGAAATCCTTGGGTGTACCAACCCAATTTGTTGTGTATCCCGGACAGCACCATGGAATTAACGTACCGAGTTATCAAAAAGATCGATTGGTGAGGTACTTGGATTGGTATGGAAAGTATTTGAAAGGAGACGACCTAAAGGAAAAGCTCCCCCAGAAAAAGTAGTTGCTAGCCAAGAAATTCTCCCAGACCCTGCCGTGTAACAAAAGGTTCTGATCCGGTAAAATCTACGATGGTTGAAGGCACATTGCCGCCTTGCCCGCCATGTACAATGAGATCAACTCTGTTTTTGAAGTCCTCGTAGATTTCCTCCGGGTCTGTAGTGTATTCTTTTATTTCATCATCGTCTTTGATAGACGAGGTAATAAGTGGATTGCCCAGTTGTTTTACAATGGCTAACGGAATGCGATGATCGGGTATGCGTATTCCTACGGTCTTTTTATTAACACCTAAAATTTTAGGAACATTAGAATTGGACTCAAAAATAAATGTGAAGGGGCCGGGTAAAAGTTTTTTCAACACTTTGAAGGCTGGGGTGTCTAGTCGTTTTACGTATTCGGAAATGTGGCTCAAATCATTGCAGATAAATGACAAATTCATTTTCTGAGGTTTGATGCCTGCCTGTCGAGCAGACAGGTCTTCAATTTGGCAAAGTTTTTCAACGGCTCGCTTGTTTTTAAGGTCACAGCCGATACCATAGATGGTGTCAGTTGGGTAAATAATTACTCCGCCTTCTAGTAAAATCTCAACAACGCGATTTATTTTTCTCGGTTCGGGGTTGATTGGATGAATGACTAAAAGTTCGGCAGGCATAGTAGTTTCATCAGCAAGTTAATTAATTCCCACCGCTTGTTAGAAGCTAACTTGATTGAACCCAGATTTTGCAATTGGTTGCAAAATCTGCCCGGAGGGCTGAAGAATACTTACGGTAACGTCAGTATTTTCAGGGTTAACCTTGACCAAAATGCCATGCATTTTGCGCCAACCGCAGGCAAATTTTGCTACTGCAAAATTTGGGTTGAAAGACGCCTTAAAATAATCACGGTAACGTAGAATATATGTTGGAGAGTCAGACGCTGCCTTATCGGATCTAAAACTTTCGTAAATTTTTCCATTTTACAAATTACCTTTGCGCGCAACATATGTTGGCAACTAATAGAACGACAATGAAAAAATTGGCTCAGTTCCTCAAAAAAAATTCAATTCTAGTACCCATAGTGTTTCTTGGCATTTTAATTTTTGTAAGCGCAGCAACCGGGTACTACAACAACCTGGTGATGATTGCTACGGTTAAAACCAAAGAGGAAACCGCATCTATAAAGGAGAACATGAACTTCATTATCCGCGGCATAGTGCAGCGCGCAGATATTAGCGTGAGGGGTTTTTCTGTAGCTAAAGATGAACGCTTGCTTAAACCTTACACAATTGCGCAGGAGGTTTTCAATAAGACTTTTGACGACCTAAATAGACAATTGTCATCTCAAAATATCGAGGTTGAGGGACTTCAAAAAATACGAAATGCAGTTAGCAACTATCTGGTTTTTTCCGGAGAGATGATCGAAGCAATTAAGGTGGATAGCATGGATACCTTTCGTACTATGTTTAAAGAAGATAGGGGCACCGCGCTTTGGTATGAATATGATGCGGTTGCAAAGAAAATAAATGCCCACCAAGATAAGCTGAATACGGTTGCCCAGGAGCGATATGAAAATGCGATGGCTCGAAATGGTTGGATACAAGCATTTCTCGTGTTATTTGGCATCCCTACACTTATTTTTATTGTTGTGCGATTAGTGAAGCAAACCAATCAACGAAAAAAATTATTGCTCGAGTTTGATAAAAGTAACCGAACCTTTTTGTTTGACGATGGCAATGAAATTACGGACGGGTCAGAAGCACTTTATATTGACCGATCTATTTCGAGTTTTAAAGATGCCGCAAATTTTGTTACGCAACTTACCGAGGGCAATTTGGACGTTACGTGGCGAGGCGTGAATGAAAGAAATGGAATGTTAAACAAAGAAAACCTCTCGGGAAAACTTACCGCACTTAAAGATCAATTAAAAGCGGCAAGGCGAGAAGAGGAAAATCGAAATTGGCTAAACTCCGGTCTTGCAAAGTTCAATGAACTAGTTCGCAACCACCAGAACTCAATGGACGATCTATCTTATCAAACTATTTTTTTCTTGTGCCGACACTTGAAAGCGGTGCAGGGTAGTCTTTTCGTGCGAAAGAAAGAAGGTGAGAAGACTCGGTTAGAACTGTCCTCTTGCTTTGCTTACGATCGGAAGAAGTATGTTTCCAAAACTATTGAGCCAGGCGTAGGTCTGATCGGCCAAGTTTATCTTGAAGGTGAAACCACTCTGGTTACGGACTTGCCGAACAATTATACATCTATTACCTCTGGACTGGGTGAAGCTACGCCCACTTGTCTTGTTATTGTGCCGATGAAATTTAATGATGAGATAGAAGCCCTGGTAGAACTAGCAGGTTTTCATAAATGGCAAAAACATGAAATTGAGTTCCTAGAAAAAGCGGGAGGGTTTGTGGCCTCGGTAATCAATAGCGTAACCGTTGCACAAAAAATGAAAGATATGCTGATGGAAACACAAGCGCAAACGGAGCGATTGAAATCGCAGGAAGAAGAGTTAAGGCAAAACTTGGAAGAAATGCAGGCCACGCAAGAACAACTGATACGAAGTAAAAACCAATGATTTTAAAATCACACTCAACACGGTGGAATTACTTTTTGTATTTTTGTTGTTCATTTTGTTTCTATGGCTGAAGTAAAAAAGAGCAAGTTGGTTTTCTTTTTGGTGGGTTCTGTATTGCTCATCTCGTTTACGTTTTATGCCTACCAAATTGTTTATGTCCCAAATATTTTGGTTGAGCGTGACGACCGTGTTTTTATCATCAAGCCTGGAACTACCTATCGGTCAGTGCTGACCGATTTGGGAAAAGGAAACTTTGTGAACGATATGGTCTCATTCAGTTTTTTGGCTCGCCTGGCAGGCTATGATGAAAAGATAATCCCCGGACGATTCATTCTCCGAAAAGGGATGACCAACCTGCAAGCCATTAAGGTGTTGAAGTCAGGTAAGCAAGAGCCCGTAAAGATTACTTTTTCCTATGTACGTCTCACGGATGAATTGGCTGAAAAACTAACGAGAAATATCGGTGTCACGACCGATGAGTTTAAGGAAGCGCTAGAGGACTTTGTTGAATCGAATCAGGACGGCTTCACCAAAGAGAATATTCGCAGTATGTTTTTACCCAATACCTATGAGGTTTATTTTAATGTAACCCCCAATGAATTGATTGAACGCATGCATCAGGAGTTTCGCAAATTTTGGAATGAAGACCGTACCGCCAAAGCAAAAAAACTTGGTCTGACGCCTATTGAAGTTTCAATTCTTGCGTCTATTGTCCAAGCAGAAACGGTGAAACAAGACGAGGCTCCTGTGATTGCCGGGCTGTATCTCAATCGGTTAAAAAAAGATATTGCGTTGCAAGCCGACCCAACTTTGGTTTATGCTTCAGGTGATTTTTCTTTAAAAAGAATCTACAATGTTCATAAAGAGATCAAGTCACCGTATAACACATATAAGTATCCCGGCCTTCCTCCCGGTCCCATCAACGTTCCTCAGGTTGCCAACATAGATGCAGTGCTTAATTATACGCCTTCTAACTTTTATTATATGTGTGCCAAGGAAGATTTTTCTGGGTATCACAATTTTGCGGCTAATTTAAATGAGCACAGCGTCAATGCGCGTAAGTATCAAAAGGCGTTGACTGCAGAAATGAAAAAGGCAGAAGCCAACAAAAATTAATGTATACCTCCGAAACGTTTGTGCGTGTACGCTATGGAGAAACCGACCAAATGGGCTA
>JAJTGQ010000074.1 GCA_021299455.1 Flammeovirgaceae bacterium
AAAATTATACCGACTCAGAGTAAGCCCTGTTTGATTGACTACACTTTCTGTGTAAAACAGATAGCCATCCGGACCACCATACAACGCGGTATAATTTCTCAATGGAATGTCGATCGCCAGAATGCGGTTGCTAATTCCATCGATATCAATTTTTACGATCGGTGTGGAGACATCTTTCCCTGCCTTGCCGGCAGGCAGGTTCTCCTCTTTAGGTTTGTCTTTCTCTTCATCGCTGCGCGGAGCAATGGGTGATGTATCACTCTTACTTAGTACGATGACATACAGCGCTCGGGTAACAGGTCGCTCATACGAACTCATATCTAGCCAACCACTGTTGAGTCCGTAATTTGTACTCCCTAAAAAATACAAATACTTGCCATTCACGTCCCACACAGGTGAGATAGCATCTGCCATACCATCTGTTAACTGCAGCGTTTGGCCCGTCTCGACATTGTGTACTTTAATTACTTTAAAATGATTGTCTAGCAATCGACTATACGAAATCCATTTGCTATCAGGAGACCACACAGGATTGAGTGACCGATTGGGATGCGCGAAACGTTCTGTATCTGCTTTTTTAGATTGCCCGGTGGCTACATCTACATACCACAAATTGTAATCTGTATCTGTGAATGAAATGTATTTGCTGTCTGGCGACCACGTTGGTTTAAAAAAGAAAGTAGGATTTTGAAGTGCGATTGCTTTTGGTTTCTCAAGACCTTCCTGATCTCCAATCATCAATTGGTATTCACCAGAGGCATCACTAAACCAGGCAATTTTTTTTCCGTTCGGAGCCCAAACGGGAGAACGATCTGCTGCAGCTGAGTTGCGACTGATATTTCGCCAATCGCCTTTCTCTTTTGGGGCAGTAAAAATTTCTCCACGATATTCAAAAAGAGCTCGTTGACCTGTGGGAGAGAGCGAAGCGTTCGTCAGAGAAGCCGGTTTCACTTCTTCCCAACGCTCTCGTGCCCAATGAAAATCTCCACGCACATTAATTACAATTTTTTTGGTTGCAGAATTAGAAGGTGTGAGAAGGCTCAAATAGCCGCCTTGCTCGTAAACGATTTGCCCACCCGCAGCATCCAGGCTTTTCACATCGAAGTCAGTGTGAAAGGTTTGTTGTTTTAACTCATTGGTAGACGGATTAAACGACCAGATGTTATTGGCATAGTCTCGCTCGGAAAGAAAGAAGACAACACCATCCATCCATACCGGATCAGTGTGTCGTTCATTGTCTGTCTGTGGCGTTGATTTTAGAGAGAGGTTTTTCAAGTCGATAATCCATATTGGCTTAGCTTGGCCACCGCGATAATTTCTCCATTCAGGATCCCAAAAACCAATTTGTTGGTAGGCCAAATATTTTCCATCCTCAGAAATTTCTCCGGCTACGGCCCGAGGAACATCCAACGCTTCTTCCATTCCACCTTTTGAATTGATCTTGTAAATTTTGGATTCTAAGGTTGGTACGCCAGCTCTGGCAGAAGCAAACAAGATGGCCTCACCATCAGGGGTCCATCCCGTTACATTGTCTGCACCAGGGTGCCAGGTTAACCTTTGCGGCTGTCCGCCCTCGGTCGGAATCAAATACACATCTGTATTCCCATCATACTGTCCGGTAAATGCAATTTGTTTTCCATCGGGTGAAAAGTGAGGGTTGCTCTCCTGACCCTCGTTACTGGTGAGTCTTCGCGCTTCACCACCATCTTTGGAAACGATCCATAAATCATTGGCGTAAACAAAAACTATTTGAGTGCTGCTTAGCGTTGGCTGTCTCAGCAGTTGGGTGCCTTGGGGGAAAGCAGTAGTTAGAAAACACAACCCCACTACAAAAACGGCAATAAGCTTCTTCATACAAAAAGGAATTTTAGAATACGAATGTAAAGGGTGGTGCCGAGTAATCAGATACCGCTCACGGAAAAGACGAGTCCGGTTTAGGCTAGCGAATTCAATGTCACCCAATATCGGTAGGCTACAATTGCTTTTTCGATCTTGCTTAATTTAGTGATATCTTTTTTACTGTATCGCGGCAAGATGACTTTGTTGATCAGTGCCAACGTTTTAAAAATGGATTTCTTCATATAATAAATTACACAAGTTCTTTCTTAAATAATGCAATGGCACGTGACCAGGCGAGCTTTGCAGCTACCTCATTATACCTAGTAGGTGCAGTGTCGTTATTGAACGCATGTTGGGCACCTTCATAAACAAAAATTTCATAACGAGTTCCCGCTGCCTTCAGTGCCGTTTCAAAGGCGGGAATACCGGCATTAATTCGCTCATCTAATCCACCATAATGCGCCTGAACAAAGGCCTTGATTTTGGGCACGTCAGCTGCTTCTGGCTGTCGACCATAAAATGGAACAGCTACCTTCAGATCAGACATGGCCACGGCCAACTGATTAGCTAAAGCTCCTCCCCAACAGAATCCAATGCAACCCCATTTATAAGAAGCATCTTTCCTTGTTTTGGTGTACTCGAATCCCTTGATAAAACTGTTCAAGTTTTTTGCTGCGTCCAATTTACCAAATAGTTCTCTGGCTTTATCGGCATCTGCAGGGGTGCCCCCTTGAGCAGACAACGCATCAGGCGCAATGGCCAAAAATCCTTCTAATGCCAGCCTTCTTGTCACATCTTCAATATGCGGATTGAGCCCTCTGTTCTCATGGATGACCATGACAACGGGGTACTTCTTTTTTTTCTTTGGTCGTGCGACATATGCATTCATCTCTCCTTCCACACCTGAATAGGTTACGAGCTCCGTAAATAATTGACCGTCTTCGATAGTTTGCGCGTGGGCATAGTTTACTTCCAATAAAGGAAGAACTGACAACGCTGCGGCCGTACTTCCGGTAAGCTGTACAAGTTTTTTAAGAAATGCCTGACGGCTTAAAGGCTTGTGCGTGTACTCGTCAAATAGATTAATAATTCGCTGATCCATACTTTAATTGTTTACTGATTTGTTACGCCATAGCTTGATTTGGTATTTTCCCAGCGCGGCAGCTTGCATAAATTTTCGAAAATACCACTCAATTGGAAATACCAATAAAGCGATTACAACCTGAATAAAGAATTGGACAACTGGACTACTCTTTACAACGATAATTGAATTAATGATGGTGCTTATGAATTGTATAAAGATGATCACCGTAAGTAAAGATAAAATTTCACTCAGGTATCTGTACTTTGAATTGGCAACGGTAAGTTTAACGGAAAGGAATACGAGTATTCCAAAGAAGATAAACTCTAAAGCGTAAAACCACCACCTTTTCCAATAAGGAGGTAACACCTGGAATGAAATCGTTTCAATTTTTGATTCATTTCCTAATAAGTCTCTGGACTGAATTGCTATTTGATAATTACCTGGGGGAAGGAATGGAAAACTCGCGAGGTGATTTGTATTTGACCAACTTGTCCAGTTATTGGATAACCCCTTCACCTGATACCGATATTGCATGGCATAACTGCTGACATAGTCGGGTTGGATGAAATCAAAAGAGAGTTCGTTTTCCGGCTGTTCCAGAGTTACCCTTTTGCCTTTTGTTATGTTTATTTCTTGACCCTTAACTTGCCTAAGTACGAGGGGATAGTGCACATCATCGTTTGAGTTCACACTGTTGCTAAATTTATAAAGTTCGTTGTTGGCGGTAATCACCCAAAGACTTTGGCTATTCTCAGCGGGAGCTAGAAAACGCAAATTTGGAAAAAGACCCAGCCACTCTAGATTCAATGATTTTAAACGCTTATCTACTGTTCGCCATTTAAAGCCATCATTAAACCAAAAATAACCCGCTGATGCGAAATACCGATGCGGGCCAGGTAAAGAATCATAACGAACAAAAGAATTTTTGCGGTCAAAAATTTTAAACTCTTCTGATGCCGCCAGATAAACTTCATTTCCATACGCAACTCCCACCATTTCGTCAAGCGATGGATTAGCAATGGGAAAAACAGAAGCGTCTGTTATTTTTCCGTCAATTGTTTCCAGTCGGTACACAGCCGTTCTGCCACAGAGCCAGACGTTGTCGAGGTTATCTTCAAACGCGTAATTAATCTGATCGGCTAAGGTGTCCAATAAATTTGTTTCGATCCACCCGGAAGCGCTGCGGGCAAGCGTCTTTACCTGATTCTGAGACGTGCCAATTAAGAGTTGTTGGAGAGCCGTTGAAAAGAAAATGGTTCTTACCGGTCCGCTAGCAATTGATCTTGCCTTTCCTTCGTCTACCTCAAATACCCCAGCCAGACCCGAGGCAATTAATTTCTCTTTGATCTCGATTAGTTGTATAACCTTTCCCTCAATGCCAGCTATTTTTTTATAGGCGTAGCCAAGTTGTTTAATGATTTTAGATTCGTAGGTTGGTTTTGATGATTTAGTTTTGGTCACGTCTTTTTTTCGTAGAAAGCCAAAGAGGCTTTTTCTCCGAGGTTGACTATTCTGTATAACTTCTATCGATTTTGTTGCTACCGATATTTCTTTTGCAAGTCGATAAAGCCCCGTTGTTGTACCCACATAAGTCTGGCCATTTACCGACTGAACACATAACAGATTTCCATTAAGGCCTGGGAAATGATTATACGATTTGAATGGCAAGGTGGGGGCAATTCGGGTAAACCCATATTCGTGCGCGACCCACACCCCACCACCGTGATCGGGCATTAAGGCAAAAACCTCGTTGTCAGGAAGACCGGTGCTGAAGTCCAAATGATCTATGGTGACACCTGTGTTTGTGTCTACTAGAATGACTCCACCCAACAGCGTGCCTAAAGCGACCTGATGTTCGTTGATCCATACTCCGGCCACCAATACATTTTGCTTCACAAATCCAGCATCATTAAATTTTAGAGGTGCTGCAGGAGACTTTGTACTCATTAAATAAACTTCTCCCAATTCTGTGCCGATGATTAGGTTTCCGGTTATGCTGTAGGTCGAACAAAAAATGAGTTCCGAAGTGGATGGAAGAGCTACTTCTGCCTTTACTAATAAATTATTCTTAAGTTGAAGTAGCGTTTGATCCTCTACTTTTACAAAGATTGTTTCGAACGCCTCGATTAGCCCGGCAAATAAACTTGAAGGCTCTGCCTTGATTTCAAAATCAATTTTTCCAGCCGATACTGCGAACAATGATTTTTCGCTGCAGGCATAAACATGGTCTTTTGAAACAGCACTGGAAAAAACAGGTTGAGAAAAAATAGATTGAAAAACGCGTTCGCTGCCTTTTTGTACCAACTTGCCAAATCCGAAAACACCGCCCACATAGACTTCTTCCTGAAGGAGAGACAAAGTAAACACGGCTCCTGGTGTTGAGATCAACTGCCAATTTTTGCCGTCAAATTCCAGTACCCCCATTTTATTAGTAAAATAGATAAACCCGCGCGCGTCTTGCACCATGCCATTGCTGTGGTAGTCAATCCGTTCATCTTTGGGCGAAAAATGGGTCAAGAAAGAGTTTCCTAATTGCGCATATGAGGAATAACAAAGGATTAAAGTCGAAAGGAACAGTAGACTTCTCATCATTTAGAATCTAAGTATTTTCCAAAAATACAAGAATTGTTAACTTACCTTACTCCAATTTACGGCCGACTTATTGGTCGATTCGATTTGGTGCAGAATCATCCGGTTTTCTTCCTGTTGAAGAAGTGGATCGTTAGCTAGAATAGTTTGTGCGGCCACACGCGCAGTTTTTAAGAGTTCCCCATCTTTACCCAAGTCAGCAATTAACAAATCCAGCGCTCCGCTCTGTTGCGTGCCCATCAAATCGCCTGGTCCTCTTAGCTTCAAATCAGTTTCCGCTATTTCAAATCCATTATTGGTGCGCACCATAGTTTCAATGCGTGTTTTCGATTCACTGCTTAGTTTATGATCGGTCATCAAAATGCAAAATGATTGTTCAGCACCTCGACCCACTCGGCCTCGCAGTTGGTGGAGCTGAGACAGTCCAAAACGTTGAGCGCTTTCAACAATCATGACACTGGCATTGGGTACATCAACACCCACTTCAATTACAGTTGTGGCTACCATTATTTTTGTTTCGCCCTTTGCAAATCGTGCCATTTCAAAATCTTTTGCCTCGGGCTTCATTTGGCCATGTAGAATACTAATCGGCATTTCTGGGAAGGCTCTTGAAATACTTTCGTACCCATCCATCAAGTGTTTTAAATCTAATTTTTCAGACTCTTCAATGAGAGGATATACAACATACACCTGTCGCCCCGCCTCAATTTGAGTTTTGATAAAACCATTCACTTGCAGTCGATGTGAATCAAATTGATGAGTCGTTTTGATGGGCTTCCGGCCCTTTGGCAATTCATCAATAACTGATATTTCTAAGTCGCCATATAAAGTCATCGCCAACGTCCTGGGAATTGGCGTTGCCGTCATGACCAATACATGCGGATAAAAATTTGAATTCTTCTGCCATAGCTTGGAGCGCTGGGCTACGCCAAAACGATGTTGCTCGTCAATGATTGCCAGTCCTAATTTGTAAAACTTTACTTCCACCTCTAGAAGTGCGTGTGTACCAATCAATATTTTTAAAGAACCATCTGCCAGTTGTTCGTGTATCGGTTTTCTGGCACTTTTCTTAACCGAGCCCGTCAGTAAAGCGATGGAGATATTCATTTTATCCGCATACTTCTTCATGTTTGCGTAGTGTTGTTGCGCGAGAATTTCAGTAGGCGCCATTAGTGCAGCCTGGGCATCGCCACCAATGGCTAGTAGAATTGAAATAAAGCCTACAATCGTCTTCCCACTGCCCACATCACCTTGAAGCAATCGATTCATCTGCTTTCCGGATTTCATATCAGAGTAGATCTCTCGCACTACTCTTTTCTGTGCTTCGGTTAAATCAAAGGGTAAATGCTCTTTATAAAAACGAGTAAGGATGGACGTATCGCCAAAAACCATTCCTTTAAATTTTTCCTCACGTACCAACTTCATTTTGACTAACCGAAGCTGAATATAAAATAGTTCTTCGAACTTAAGTCTTCGTTGCGCCTGCTCGAGCCATTCTAAGCTTTTCGGGAAATGGATATTGATAAGTGCTTCTTTCTTACCAATAAAAGACTGTTGTTGAAGTATAGCGGCAGGCAGCGTTTCGCGAATGTGGCTAATGGCGCCTTTGATTACATCTTGTTGCAGCTTTATGATAAACTTGTTGTCGATGTACCGATTTCGCAGTTTTTCACTGAGCGGATACACCGGTTGAAGGTATCCTCCTTTCTCACTTTTTTCTGTGAGTAATTCAATCTCCGGGTGTGCGATCGATAATTTATTTCCATATCGTGATGGTTTGCCAAAAACCACGTAGTCAACGTTCGGTTTTAGTTTTTGCATCGCCCAATTGATACCCTGAAACCAAACAAGTTCTAATTCTCCTGTATCATCAGAGAGATACGCCACAAGCCTTCTTTTAAATTTGTCCCCAATGAGTTCTACATCGGAAATCTTTCCCTTCATCTGCACGAAAGGCATTAGCTCATTCACTTCGCTAATACGATAAAAACGGGTTCGGTCTTCGTAGCGAAAGGGATAATGTTGGATCAGATCTCCAAACGTAAACAACTTCAATTCCTTTTGAAGTAAGGCAGCGCGCTGCGGGCCCACACCCTTGAGAAATTCTAGTGAAGTATCGAAGAAAGACATTTGTTGAAATTGCCAATAGGTTACTATTCTTCGAATAGTGGATTGTTGGATAGCAACCTGCTCTTATGATGAACAGTTAAAATATCAATTCTGCTGGAAGAAATTACTCGGTAAATAATTCGGTAATTCCCCTCGACCAATTGCCTAATGGATTTGGATACAATTTCTGGTATTATTCTTCCAATCTCAGGCTGGGTTTCTAATATTTTCACCCTTTCAAAAAAACGCTCTGTTTGAAGAAGTGCATAATATTGAGAATCGTTAGCGATGAACCCCGCTATATTCTCGATGTCGTCAAGAGAAAGCGAGGTCCAGTTTACTTCAACAGCCATTTTTTGAGCTTCTCTCTTGCTTGTTGGGTAGAATGAACCTGACCTAGCTTCGATTGCTCCATCCCAATCTCAATTTTCTGTAAAAGAATAATCCTTTCAAAAAGATCCTCAATCGAAAATGAATCAGGCAATTCTCGAATAGTTTCTATTAGTTTTTCTTTAGTGAGTGTCATCATATCCAAAAATAAAGAAAATTTATTTCTATCGCCTTATCTCTATATCCCCAATTGCCAAATCAGCGAATGGGGGTCCAATTTAAAGTATTAATCAAATGCATGGCCTCTTTTTTCATGAAGTCAATGGCAGGAGCTAGGGAGTCGTTTTGAACTTTTGTATTGAAGTACAAGGCCCCGCGAAGAAAGTTTGTACTAGAGTCAGTCATCGTAAATTGAAACTGGCTGGGAACCTCGCCACTAATCTCGGCAATCAAGGCCGTCTTTCCTAATGGTGTCACTACCTTCACTTCATCAATGCCATACGCTTTGATTTGTTGTTTGGAAGTAAGTCGATAGGCATCATTCAGTAATTCCTTCAGCAGCGCATCTCGGTTTTTAATTCGCTTGTAGGTGATGTGGATATTTGCCTTCAAAGTGGGGTAATAAATTTCAATCCAAAATTTCTCATTGATCCATGAGGTGTCACGCAGCAGTTTGGCTGAGGTAGAGTACTCAAATTGGTAGGGCAGTGAATCGGGCAGTGCGCGGTACTTCTCCTCCGGCAACAAAAGCCGATTGTATCCCTTTGGTTTGGGTTGATAATTTTTTGCGCACGAAAAAAGAAACAAACTCCCTAGGAGGATCACCGAAACAGAAAGAACAATAGGCCTATTCATCTTCATTTGTAACAGGCGAGATAGTAACCTTTACCCGGTTGATCTTTCGTTGGTCAACGGTCAAGATCGTAAAAGTGATGTTTTCAAATTTGATTTGATCACTAATCTTCGGCAGTGAGCCATGCAATTCTAAAATTAGTCCTCCCAAGGATTCGCTCTCTCCTTTCACATCATCAAAGAAAGTGGGGACCACTTTCAACGCCTTACATAGATCGTGAACAGATGTTTTCCCTTCAAAAATGAAAGTGGCTTCATCTATTTTTTGAAAGTCAAGATTTACTTCATCAAATTCATCGTTAATGTCTCCAATAATCTCTTCAATCAGATCTTCCAGCGTTACGAGGCCGGAAGTGCCACCATATTCATCCACGACCAACGCCATATGCACACGCTTACTTTGAAAATCCTTCAAAAGGGAATCAAGTTTTTTTGTTTCGGGGACGAAGAATCCGGGGCGCAACAATTTTTGCCAGTTGAATTTCTCTGACTCATCCAGAAATGGGAGGAGGTCTTTGATATAGAGTATACCCTGGATGTGATCAACAGATTCCTTGTAAACAGGAATGCGCGAAAACCCGGATTTGTTTACCTGCTCCATCAGTTCTTTAAAATTCAGTTCTACATCCACAGCTGAAATATCCATTCTCGATTTCATGATGCGCCTAACCGTGAGCGTACCAAAGTTTACGATTCCTTTTAAAATGCCTTTCTCCTCCGCACTTGTATTGTTGTCTAACGTGGTCAGGTCGAGTGCTTGATTTAATTCCTCAACGGTAGTGCTATATCCCTTTTTCTCTATTCTACGCTCGATGATGCTGCTCATGCTTAGCAGAAGGAAAGAAATGGGTCGCCACACATTTTCTAATATCTGCCAGGTGCCGGCCATCCGTTTGGCAAATGTCCAGTTGTGGCGAGCGGCATAAACTTTAGGAATGATTTCGCCAAAAAAGGTGATCGCAAAGGTGGCTCCAAACGTGACCAATCCGACAATTGTCTCCGTTGGCTTACGTGTTCCTGCCATTTCCCACATTAAAAAAGTAGAAATAGTGACCACGCCTACGTTGACAAAATTGTTCATGATAAGAATAGTGGCGAGCAGTAGTCTTGGTTTTTTTAACAGAACCACAATGTTTTTCTCCGCTGGCTCCTCAGACTCTCTACATTTATCAAGGTCATCTGCGCGCAATGAAAAGAAGGCAACTTCAGAAGCGGAGATGATGGCGGACATGAATAGCAATACAGCGATTGCCAAAAAACTAAAAATGTAAAAGTAATTCGGGGCCGATAAGATATCGGCTAAAATAAAACTGGGAGGCTCTACTAGAATAGCGGGCGTTTCCAAGGGTCAATAGATTGATGCGATACTAAAAAGGGAGATCATCGGTTGTGGATGGCGATGTTCTTTCTCCCGGATCGTTGGCTACTGTGTTGGCCGGTGTGTGGCCGCGATCAGGTCCTGTCTCAGTGCTTGGCTTATTGCCTAGCAATGTCAAGTTATCTCCCACTATTTCCGTGGTATAGCGAGTTATGTTGTCTTTCTCCCAACTGCGAGTGCGCAGTTTTCCTTCAATATATACTTGGTCACCTTTGTGTAAATATTTAGCGGCAATATCCGCCAATCCACGCCATAACACCACGTTGTGCCATTCAGTAATTTCTTTGCGCTCGCCTGTCGTTTTATCTTTATAGGTTTCTGACGTCACCATTGAAAAATTGGCTACGGTCGCACCACTCTCCAAATTTCTTACTTCGGGATCCTTTCCCAGTCTGCCTACTAAAATCACTTTGTTTACGCCTGACATACTTAGTTATTGTTACAGTAATTTCCCCAGCGGGAGGGCAAAGTTACCAAAAATCTTTGTTATCGATTCAAAGCAGACTAGACCAATAAGAACCGCGACCTTTTTTGGGTGCAATTAAATTTTCAATGGAAAATTCTATTTTAATTTTTCTGCCAGATAGTTGGCTATTAGAATCGGTTTTGGCAATGCTGCCATGGCCCGTTGTGTGAACCATTTCAATTCTACAGGTTTTAAAATTTGAGTCTTTGGCGATTTCATTTCAATAAACCGTACCATTAATTTTTGATGCGAGAGAATGTGTTTGTAAAGTTTGCTTTCATTTGTTTTAGTTGAGCCTCTTAATATTGGATCAGTCTTCAATAACTCCGATACTTTTTTGTTTCGCTTCGTTTCGATCAAATAAAAATCGTAAAGACCCTGCCAAATGTCTTTAGCCTCTCGCTTCTTCATCAACACTTTGTTTTTGTAGCGCACTACGAAATAATAAAAATAGCGATTCCTGACTTTGACCTTCTTTGATTTTATTGGAAGTACATTTTGCAGTTCATGTTTACGGGCTACGCATGATTTACTAAAAATGCATTCTTCACATTTCGGATTCTTCGGCACACATTGCAAAGCGCCAAACTCCATCATGGCCTGATTGAAAAGATCGGGACGATCTTTCGAAATCAGTTCATTTGCTTTTTTTGTGAAGAGATCCTTGGCTTTGGGCGTTGTGATATCTGCCTCCATTCCAAAGACCCTTGATAAAACCCGAAAAACGTTGCCATCAACCACTGGCACGGGTTCTTTAAATGCAAAGGAAGCAATAGCCGCAGCCGTGTAGGGGCCAATCCCTTTCAGTTTAAGCAAGTCTTTATAGTTGTCCGGAAACTTTCCTTTCTGTTCGCGGGCAACAACTCGGGCACAAGCATGAAGGTTTCTTGCTCGCGAATAATAACCAAGCCCTTGCCAAAGTTTCAATACTTCTTGTTCAGTTGCATTGGCCAAAGAAGTAATGGATGGAAACGATTTTACAAAGCGCAGATAGTAGGGCAACCCTTGTGCTACCCTTGTTTGTTGTAGAATAATTTCTGACAGCCATATTTTATAGGGATCAACAGTTTCGCGCCAAGGAAGCTGTCGTTTATTTTCCTCATACCACTCAATTATTTTTTTTGAGAAGGCCTCTCCCGCGAATCTAGCT
>JAJTGQ010000108.1 GCA_021299455.1 Flammeovirgaceae bacterium
AATCAGGCTCATCGATGGCACCGAAATCGACATTTGTAAAAAGTACAAAGCGAGTGGGGTATTGTTTCTGAATATTGTCGATCGATTTTTCCAGATGATCTCCACTGCTGCGAAACCCGCGCCCACTTAGGTTGATCATAATGCCCATATTCAACTTATCCATTTCCTTTACCAGCCCACTCAAATCAGCAGTATTCATATTGCCCTGGTGGTTGTGGATGTCAATAAAAGGAAACTTGGCCCTTGTTATTCGGTGTTCTTCGACCTTTAAAGAAGAGGGCGGATCGTAACTCTCAAAATCCATTTTCATGTCCAATGGCTTTTCTTGTGCCCAAGCCTGGAAAGTCGATAGAACGAGTAAAGTGGCCATCAAATGCTTCATGTATCTATGGTTTTTAATACAAGGTACGTTTTTGAAAAGCCTGTGGGTTCAAAAAATATGTAAACGGTAATTAAACCGTTGGCACTTTGTTATGTCTAAGCTCAAAATTCGACAGCTATGAAAAAATGCATTTCCCTTTCGATCTTCTTAGCGATAGTACTAATCCTGTTAGGCGTTGATTCTGCCAATGCACAGCGAGTTATTGTTACCCGTTCGACCGTGCTTGTGCCAGCGCCTGCCAACGCCCGCATGTCTACCAACGGCTATTGGAAATGGAGTCCTCGATTTCAAAAATACATTTGGGTTACTCATTCAAGAACAAGGTTGCGTGTGCATCGCGGATATCGTGTCAGAATCTAATTTACGAAAAAATGAAAAAAGCAACATCCATTCTCAAACACACCATGAACCTGCTGGCCGAAGATGTCCAGTCATTTAGAAAAATTGTTTTGACTTCTGGCGGGGGCGACCTCCCCAAGGAGATTAAGGAAAAACAAAAACTGATTCACGAGATTGAAGGCTGGCTGAAAAATACGTTCAGGCGAACCGCGTTATAGCACCAAAAAAGTTTTCATGTTTTGAATCTGTCAAATCTTAGTAACTTGCTTACTTTGATCTGAAAGCACATGAAGAAAATATTTTTGGGTTTCCTTTTACTACCTTTCCTTTGCAACAGCCAAACGATTGATCAGTCGTTAGATGTAGCCAAAAGAAAAATTGCCTCTCGAAACTACATCGAGGCAAAAGCGGATTTAACGAAACTGATTGAAGCCAATCCAAAAAACAAAAACGTTTTTACACTCCGCGGTCGGGCAAAAATGGGATTACAAGATTATTACGGTGCGATCGGTGATTTCAACTTTGCCTTGGATATTGACTCCACGTTCGCGGAGGCACTTAATTACCGAGGTGAAGCAAAAGTCAGTTTGGGCGATGATGACGGAGCCATTACAGATTTAGACAAAGCCATTCGATTTAACTCCAAATACGAGGAGGCATATACCAACCGGGGATTTGCCAAGTACAATAGCGAAGATCTCCAAGGTGCTTATTTTGATTTTTCAAAGGCACTTGAACTGGGTCCTGTAAATGACGATAAATACTTCAACCGGGGAATCGTAAAGGCAGAGCTGGGGGAATTTGTAAGCGCCATTGATGACTATTCTAAAGCAATTGAATTAGATAAAACTGACGCTAATCTTTACAATTATAGAGGCGTTGCCTTTTATAACACTTCCAACTTTGATAAAGCGATTGCCGATTACGACCAATCGATCAAACTTGATCCGAAAGATCCGTTAAAGTATGAAAATCGCGCACTGGCAAAAAGTGCAAAACAAGATTTGAAAGGCGCATTGGAAGATTACAATAAATCGCTTGAACTTGACAACCAAGATTCTGAGACGTTTAATTTGCGTGGGGTATTAAAGCATACGATGCTTGACTATGATGGAGCGATTGTTGATTATACAAACGCAATTACTCTTGACGAAACTAACGAAACTTACTTCGATAATCGTGCCCTGAGCAAGAGTCTCAAGGAAGATTACGCGGGCGCTGTAGATGACTACACATCTTCTATTGAATTGTATCCAAACGACCCTGAAACGTACTACCAACGCGCGCTGGTGAAGCTTTCCATGAACAACAACTACGATGGTTGTCTGGATCTAAAGCGTGCTGAAGAACTGGGATCACCGGATGCGAAGAACGCGATAAAGAAAAATTGTAAATAACTTACGTGGTCACCTGTTGGCCACCCATTAACTAATTTTCGCGAACCGTCATTCAACCATTAGTGACTATTCGTGAATTCGTGGCACAAAAAAACTAACGAATAGATCCATTGAAAATTCTTATCATAATCAACGGCATTTCAAGAAAAAAGAACTTTTTCTACAGGGAAATATTACCTGCATTGCAAGAGAATTTTGAAATTACTCTGGCTGAAACAGCCTATGCCAATCACGCCACCCAGCTAGCGTCAGAAGCACTTTCTCAAGGTTTCGATTGCGTATTATCAGCAGGTGGAGATGGAACCTTGCATCAGGTTATCAACGGTATACTGTTAAATGGAAATTCTGACGCCCTCCCTAGTATTGGAGTCATTCCTCTGGGCTCAGGAAATGATTTTGCTACGGCCTGCGGAATCGAGGCCAATGCTACCTCGATTATTAAATTACTCAAAGAAAATTCCCCTAAACCCACCGATGTTGGTAAGATCCTGTGTGAGGATAGCCATGGGAATAAAATTCAAAAATATTTCATCAACGTGTGTAGTTTGGGAATGGGGCCAGCCACTGTACAGCAGATGGAAAAATCACCAAAATGGATGAGTGCAGACCTGCGCTACTTTACCGCTATCCTTAAGACGTTTTTTACCCATGAGCCTGAAAAGATTTTAGCGAAATCTGAGAACTGGGAGTTTTCTGGAAGAGTCCGTGTATTTGCTGTGGCGAATGGTAAATCGTTTGGAAACAAAATTTTTATTGCACCCGATGCAAAGATGGAGGACGGGTGGCTGAATACATTTTTAGCAAGTGATCTGCCATTGGCAAAATTTCTTTGGTATTTGCAGACCATCAAACTCAAAAAAAAAATTGCTGATTCCAGAATTATGTACTCAAAAGTGAAAGAGGTTACCATCTCCGGTTCTCAAAAAGCTTTGTTGGAGGCAGAGGGTGAGATGGTTGGGCAGTTACCGGCTCAAATTGCGATTTTAGAAAAACACATAAATTTCTTTCGATAGCTAATTTCGTCCGTACACACTAATGCTTATTTCAAAATAATGCATACATCAGTATTCAAATTTCAAATCCCTAAACCAATGATACTGACGACTAAATAACGCCTTCAAATGTAGCTGCCCCCCCCTGACGCAAGCGTCCCGCTTGTGTCCTCTAACCAATCAGATGGGTTTGCTTTAAGAACTCTTAGCGAGTAGTTTTAGATATGAGCGGGAAGTATAAGTTGGATTTTATTGATAGAATCGGCTTGATAGAATTGAGTTACATTGTTTGACAGGAAGTACAAGCGGGATGCCTGCTTCAGATAACGTAAAGTACAATAAACGGCATGAAAGATTTCACTTTTGCATTGCTATCCGGTATCGTTATTACGGCAATTTTTTATGCATGCAGTAAACAAGACACCGCTTCAAAGCCCATTGTGTTTGAAGGCGTGCAAAAAGTGAACGTAGTCAGCTATACGGATCATTTGATGGAGCCGTTCCTTTCGAGAGATGGAAAAATCCTACTCTTCAATAACTCCAACGATCCTTCTGTCAACACGAATCTTCACTGGGCTGTAAGGGAAGATGACCTCAACTTCGAATATAAGGGCGAAGTGCTGGGGGTGAATACTCCAAAGCTAGAGGGCGTACCTACCATGGATAAAGATGGTGTTTTTTATTTCGTATCTACGCGTGACTACGATCAAACGCTGGCGTCCATTTATCAATCGAATTTCTCCAATGGAACAGCAACCAATGTTACACAAACGATCGGAGTTTCTAAAAATCAGGCGGGCTGGTTGAATTTCGATGTAGAAGTTTCGGCTGATGGACAATATCTTTATTTTGTAGATGGACGCTTTGATCAGTTCGGAGGGCCTTACGAGGCTGACATTGTGATAGCGAAGAAAAGCAACACAGCATTTCAACGATTGCCCAATAGCAATGAAATTCTTAAAAACATAAATACCGATCAACTCGAATATGCTGCGTGTATTTCGGAAAATGATCTCGAGCTCTATTTTACAAGGTTAACGGTACCGATCTCGGCTACATCAGCGCCCCAGATTTTGTATCGTCCAGAAATACTCCGAATGAATCTTTTGGTACTCCATCAAAAATCGAAAGCATTTCTGGTTTTGTAGAAGCGGCCACGATTTCACCGGATGGCAAGACGTTGTATTATCATAAGAAGGAGGCAGACGGAAAGCATTCGCTCTTCCTGACAAAGCGGATTCAGTAATATTTTCTATCCCAACAAACTAGATATTTTATTCGGGACAGTAAATGCAGGTAAAAAAAAGGTGACCCGTTTCCAAGTCACCTTTCTTTTTGTTGTGCGAAACCTCTACTTCAAATCAAAACCGATCCAGGTTCATCACTTTGTTCCACGCAGCCACGAAGTCCTTCACAAATTTCTCTTGTGAATCGGCACATCCGTACACCTCTGCGATAGCGCGAAGTTCTGAATTGGAACCAAAGATCAAATCGGCACGTGTGCCTGTCCACTTTACTGCACCCGTCTTGCGATCGCGTCCTTCAAATGTTTCTTGTGCATCTGAAGTTGCTTTCCATGCGGTGCCCAAATCCAACAAGTTCAAAAAGAAATCATTGGTGAGTGTCTCAGGCTTGTTGGTAAATACACCGTGCTTCGAGTTATCAAAGTTGGTATTTAACACACGCATCCCACCTAGTAACACGGTCATCTCGGGAGCAGTCAGCGTAAGCAATTGTGCCTTGTCTACGAGCAAGTCTTCTGCTTTCGCTTTGTGCTTCGTGTTGATGTAATTACGAAACGCATCTGCGCCCGGCTCCAATACAGCAAATGATTCTACATCGGTGTGCTCTTGTGTAGCATCAACACGTCCTGGCATAAAAGGAACTTTCACATCCATCTTTGCTTTTTTTGCAGCCTTCTCAATGGCGGTACAACCTCCAAGCACAATCAAGTCTGCAAGAGAAACATTTTTCTTGCCGCTGGCATTGAATTTCTTTTGAATGCCTTCCAATGTTTTCAACACCTTCGCTAGTTGAGCAGGATTGTTAACCGCCCAATCTTTTTGAGGAGCCAAACGAATGCGTGCACCATTAGCGCCTCCGCGTTTGTCTGAGCCGCGGAATGTCGATGCCGAAGCCCACGCAGTTGATACAAGTTCTCCGATAGTTAACCGGGTTGCAAGAATTTTGGTCTTTAGTTCAGTGATGTCTTTTGGAGTTAGCGCCTTCGCCTTAGAAGCAGGCAACGGGTCTTGCCAAATCAACACTTCTTTGGGAACTTCTGGTCCGAGGTAACGAGCGATCGGCCCCATGTCGCGGTGGGTAAGTTTAAACCACGCACGCGCAAAAGCATCGTTGAACTTGTCTGGGTTTTCTAGAAAGTTTCTAGAGATTTTCTCATAGATGGGATCAAAGCGCAACGCCAAGTCTGTAGTCAACATCATCGGTGCGTGGCGCTTCATCGAATCGTGTGCATCAGGTACGGTGCCCGCTCCTGCGTTGCCTTTCGGTTTCCATTGTTGTGCTCCTGCAGGGCTCTTTGTCAACTCCCATTCGTAGCCAAAAAGGTTTTCGAAATAGTTGTTGCTCCACTTAGTGGGGGTTGTAGTCCAGGCACCTTCTAGTCCACTGGTGATGGTGTGTGCGCCATGGCCTGTACCGTATGTATTTTTCCAACCAAGACTTTGTTCTTCGATGCTCGCAGCTGCGGGCTCACGACCCACATATTTACCGGGATCCGCAGCACCATGGGTTTTTCCAAGTGTATGTCCACCCGCAATCAAGGCAACGGTTTCTTCATCGTTCATAGCCATGCGGCCAAATGTTTCGCGGATGTCGCGCGCAGCAGCTATTGGATCTGGCTTTCCGTTAGGACCTTCCGGGTTAACATAAATCAAACCCATTTGTACCGCCCCGAGTGGATTTTCTAATTCGCGATCACCACTGTAGCGCTTGTCACCAAGCCACTCAGCCTCCGGGCCCCAATAAATATCTTCTTGTGGTTCCCACACATCTTCACGACCTCCGGCAAAACCAAATGTTTTGAAACCTGCAGATTCAAGCGCGCAATTACCAGCTAGGATCATCAGATCAGCCCACGAAATTTTTTTGCCATACTTCTTTTTGATAGGCCACAGCAGCAAACGAGCTTTATCCAGATTCGCATTATCCGGCCAGCTATTCAAAGGTGCAAAACGTTGTGTGCCAGCGCCTGCGCCACCGCGTCCGTCTGAAATGCGGTAAGTACCTGCAGAGTGCCATGCCATCCGAATGAAGAATGGACCGTAGTGGCCATAATCTGCTGGCCACCAGTCTTGTGAGGTAGTCATTAGCGTAAAGATTTCTTTCTTCACGGCTTTCAAGTCAAGTTTTTTAAACTCCTTGGCATAGTCAAACGACTTATCCATCGGGTTTGACAGAGAGGAGTGTTGACGAAGGATGTTCAGTTTCAATTGGTTAGGCCACCAATCGTAGTTACGAGGCCCGGTACCTGCACTTTGTTTTAAAGCACCCCCGTGAAACGGACATTTTGCTTCTCCGTTCATCGTGGCGCTAGCGGATGTGTGTTTTTCCATTTTGTATTGATTTATTATTGATTAACAAGTATTGACTTCAACTACAATTTTACCTCAATCTGCATAATAAATCAAATTGATTATCTTTATAAAGATATAGCCATTCTCTATGACCTTAACACAGCTGGAATATATTGTCACCCTCGACACACATCGGCACTTTGTGCTTGCTTCTGAAAAGTGCTTTGTTACCCAGCCTACGTTGAGTATGCAGATACAAAAACTCGAGGAGGAGTTGGGTGTTAAGATTTTTGACCGAACGAAGCAGCCGGTGATTCCAACAGAAATTGGTGCTAGCATCATTGCGCAGGCGCGAATTACCTTGCGAGAGGCGAAGATGATTCAACAAATTATTGACGATCAAAAAGATACAACCACAGGCGAGCTTCGCATCGGCATCATACCCACGTTGGCTCCCTATCTGCTGCCTCCACTCTTTAAACAAATGCGCGAAAAGTATCCACAACTGAATCTAGTTATCAAAGAAACGATTACTGAGGAAGTGGTGCACGAACTAAAAAATAATAGACTAGACTGTGGATTGGTCGTAACACCCTTGCAGGATTCGTCCATTAAAGAAGACGTGCTTTTCTACGAAGAGCTTTTTGTCTACGTGTCGAAAAAGAATGCACTGTACGATAAGAAATATGTATTGGCAACAGAGATCAATCCCGACCAGCTTTGGCTCTTAGAGGAAGGTCATTGCTTTCGTTCACAAATTTTAAATCTGTGCGAATTGCGGAAGAGCGCTGATTTTCATTTCAAGTATGAAACCGGAAACATCGAAACCTTAAAACGCATGGTGGACAAAAGCGATGGCATTACCATTTTGCCTGAATTGGCGGTGATGGAATTCAGCCCTTCACAATTGAAATTGGTAAAACGATTGAATGAACCCAGGCCTGCGCGTGAGGTGAGCCTGGTTACGCATCGTGATCACATCAAAACAAAATTACTCAAAGCACTGCGCGAAGAGATTGTGGCGATCGTGCCAAAGCCGATGCAAAAATTGCAGAAGAAAAAAGTGGTGGAAATCAATTACTAATTTCTTTACCAATGCACGAAATGGCAAGCCGTCCTTAGTTGTATTCGTGATTATTCTTGAATTCGTGGCAAACAAGATAAGTTTGCGTGGAATGATCGCTATCAATTGTTGCTAAGAAATCAATGAAGCCTCTGTTTATTCACGCTAAGTTCTTTATTTTAGATGGACATTATGAAGGCATCAGACCAAAGCAAAAAATCTTCTCGCTACCTTAGGTGGACGATTGTCAGTTGCGCGCTGCTTGCCTTGTTGTGGCCGCTTGGCAATTTTGTTTTTTGGATCATGCTGGGGTTCATCAGCTATTTTGGATTTTTCGCGTACTACTATCAACCCAAAGCGAAACCGATTTTTGGGAGATCGGACGCTACACAGCAGCCCCAAGGAAAACCAGTACAGGCACTTTGGGAAAGCATTAAGCGAGCTAAATCAATTCAATTCGCCATAGCAATGGGTGTTTTGGGATTCTTTATTGTTTTGTTTGCACCTACCTTTACCAGTAGCGATTCAGAAGAAGTTCAGCCGATGGACCAGAAAACAGTAAACATAGATTCGCTGGTCGATTTGGGAAATGAAAGGTATAATCGTGGTGAATATGAATCTGCGCTGAACCACTATGATGAAGTTTTGCAGGTCGACCCTACCAATCAATTTGGATTGTACAACAAAGCGTTGGTCTTCTACGCGAAAAAGGATTTTCGAAAATCCATCTCGTTGATCAACTATTGCATTCAGCAGAACCCTGATTACGGGCCAGCATATTATTTATTAGGCGATGATTATAAGTTTATCAACCAACCCGATTCTGCCTTGTATTTTTTTGATAGGGCGTACGAGATGGGTGTACGAGATCCTGGACTTCTACAAAACCTGGGAGACATCTATTATGATCAAAAGGAAAGCAAACAAGCGATTCAATTTTACAAGGAAGCGGTAGAACAAGATACTACGCTGGTACTCGTCCTTGAAAGATTGGCTGAACTGGAGCCCAGCAAAGCCGAGAGTTATAGAAGGAGGGCGGCTTTGGTGAAGAAATGATTAAGCAGCGTAAACTTTCAGAGAAGTGTGTTTAGCGATTTTGTCAAAGTCCTTATCGTTATGGACTAGCTCTAGTTTAAAGTGAATAGCGTAGAAGGCTATTAGACAGTCGTTGGGCTTTTGAAGGGTAACACCTTTTTTTCGCAGCGCACGATAGATCTGCGCCCCTTCTTCGGCTACATAATAGGAATCAAGCTGAAGAAAATCCATGAGAAATAGAATATTCCTGGTCTTTTGATAGTCTGCTGAATCTTTAATTCCCTGAAGCACTTCCTGAATAATGGGCGGACAAACATGTTGAACAATTCCTGTTGCCAAAAAGCCATCCAAAAGATTAGTTTCGCTGTTGCCTTTACCCGTTAAGTAGTTAATCCAAACGGAAGAATCGAAAATCATTATAATTCTCCTTTTCGCATTTTCATTAGGTCGCCCTCCCAAGAAATTTTCCCCCTGAGTTTTCTGAATTCTTGAAATTTAAGCAAGCGCGCATAATTCTCCAATGCCTTATCCATCGCCTCGCGTTTAGTTTTAATCTCACCAAAGTGCATAATCTCTTTGATTAAATTTTCGCGTGATTCTATCGCGGTTACCGTTTTCATACTACAAATATACAAAAGTCAAAATAATGCAATGTCTACTTAGTATAGAGTACCACAGAGGATAACATTTGAAATGTACTATACTCTTTGCGAACCCCCACTCTCCGCGGTTAAAATTATGGATGCTTTGCATACCGTTCAAAAAATTCAATCACTCTTAGCAAATGATCCATCATCCGTCCGGGATTCCCACTTCGTGTGAGCTCGTGTCCTTCTTTTGGATAGCGAATGTATTCGACCGGCTTGTTTAGAATTTTTAAACTCTTGTAAAGCATCTCCGACTGAATCACACCGGTACGTAAATCCTGATCGCCATGGATGATGAGCAAAGGCGTGTTGATTTTTTCAACATAAGAGTAAGGCGATTCCGAATCCAGCAGTGCCTTTGTTTCTTTCTGCCACGGATACCCGCCAAAATTTGTGGGCACCAATCGCCACGCGTTGCCCTCGCCTATAAACGTAGTTAAATCGTAAACGCCTCGTTGCGCATTGGCAGCTTTGAAACGATTATCGTGCGAGATAATCCACGCCACCATGTAACCTGCATAGCTGCCACCTTCTGCAAACAAATTATCTTTATCAATCCACGCATGTTGTTTCATGGCTTCATCAAGCGATGCCAAAATATCACCCGCAGGGCTAGCGCCCCAATCTTTGTAATTCCCTTTTTTAAATTTATCACCATAGCCACCGCTGCCGCGCGGGTTGCTATACACCACTCCGTAGCCCCAACTGTTTTCCACCTGGTACTCATGCCACATACTAAAGATGCCCGGCCCCCACATGGCGGTTGGGCCACCGTGAATATTTAAAATAGCCGGATACTTCAACCCTTCTTTTTTGCCAATGGGCTCCATTACCCAATATTGTATTTTGTTGCCATCGGGGCGAGTGACCCAGTATTCTTTCGGAGTGCTGATTTGCTTTTCTTTCAACCAGCCCTCGTTGAACCTAGTCAATTGTCTGTTTGATTTATCCTTTAAATTGTACTGATAAACTTCCCAGGGATTTTTCGTTTCGGTAAGGGCATATACAACCTTGTCGCCTTGCAAATCAAAATCGTTGATACCATTATCGTTGCCAAACACCCTGGTTGCGTTCCCGCCTTTAGCCGATACAACAAATAGCGGAATGTCACCTTCGGTCTGAGAGGTAAAATAAATATTTTTACTATCGGCACTCCAGGTTGCTTGGCCAGCATCACGGTCAAGCGCTGCTGTTAATGAAACAGGCGTTCCGCCATTAGCACTTACTACTGCCAGTTGAGTTTGCGTAGCATGTCGATTAGCTAACACTTCCGCATAAAACAAAAGTTGTGTGGCATCGGGGGAGTAGCTTGCGTTAGATAAACTATAGCCACTCCAAGTCAAAAATTCTTTCGCGGTTTTAGTTTCAACGTCAATCGTCCATAAGTCTGTGTCTTGCTCATCATCGGGCGCTACTTTGTAGACGCGCGAGTGGCAAACTATTTTTTTGCCATCGGGGCTCCACTCCGCGCCTTCAAAGTCTTGATAGCCGCTGGTGAGTTGAACAGGTTTTTCATCTGAGCCAATCGTCTTGACGAATAAGTGCGTAAAATCTTCCTCTGGTTGCAAGTTAAGTTCTCCTTGCAGTTGTTGGCGAGTTAGCACACGCGGATTGTTTTCAAAATTGTTTTTGCTCAGCCAGGCGCGTACTTCTTCCAATGTACCATCAGGACTCGCCTTGATATTTTTTCGCTCTTCGGGTTTTAGTTTTTTCCAGTTGGGCTCGTCACCTAATGCTCTTCCCGGACGCTCATATGTCCAGGGCAGCGCGCCTTCGATAGCAAAAAAAGGAATTGAGGCGGTGTACAGCAACTTTTTTCCATCCGGGCTCCAGCGAGGGTTGCTGGCACCGAATTCCGCTTTTGTAATTGACTGTGCTTCGCCACCGCTCAAAGGCAACAACCAGATTTGCGATTTATCATTTTCGCTGCGAACGAAAGCAAGCGTTTTGCCATCGGGGCTCCATTGAGGTTGGCCATCGGTTTTATCACCGAAGGTGAGTTGGCGCGGTTCGTCTTTGCCCGTCAGGTCAAGCAAATACAAATGGCGAGTGTAGTAGTATTCATTTTCGTTTTTTACTGCTTTGCGGTTGACCACCAACGCTGCGCGGCCACCATCGGGTGAGATTTGTATTTGGTTGGTGGTAACGATTTTCATCAAATCGCCCGCCACGATGGGCGTTTTGGTTTGGGCGAGGGCCAGTTGCGAAATGCTTACTAACACAAGTATTCGAAAACACATTTTCATAGCTTCAGAATTTATATGGAACAATCTATTGAATAGCGGGCATAACTGCAAGTGGTATTATAACGCTGGTAAGAATATCCAAAGCATTTCATTAGCTTGTAATTCGTTTTAAACATTTTCCTTAAATCTATGGATTCACTTACTGTCCACCAACATAGAAGACTGCTTCTGAAATTTCTATTGGGCAGCCCACTTCTGGGTTTGCCCGGTTATGCAACTTTTGATACTAAGGCGAAAGAGATAGAGCATGCGGGGACTGCAAACGTTAAAGATATTACTTCTGCCTACCTCGCCACTTGAGACCCTTGTTTCTAGTTTTTTTTCCATGGTTCAAAATCGTAGCTAACCATAAACTTAACAATCCGATCTAAGTGTTTCGACCAGTAACCTCATTTTTTTAAATGTCTACTTTTCTAATACACTTTCAGATACGATTTTTTTTCTTCTAAGTAGATAGAATTAGAACCTTCATTAATCTTGAATTTTGTTTTTATAGTTGGCCTTTTTTCAAAACTGGGTAAACTACAAGCAAAATGAAGATGAGGGCCGCTGCTCCAACCTGTATTACCACTGTATGCAATCAACTCTCCTTTTCGAACTTTATCTCCAACTTTAAATTTTGCACCATTCATTCGTAGATGCACATAATCAGCAAATGTTCCATCTAAGTGATAAACTGATAAATAGTTATTGTATTTTTTACACTCCTCCTGCATACATGATTCATTATTATTTTGAACAACTTTGATAATTATTCCATCTCTTGCGGCCACAACTTCTGACCCTTCTGGCATTATAAAATCCAATGCATTTTCATTTTGGTGGGACAAACGGCCATTGTAGCCTTGGAACAACATATATTGTTTACCCTTTTGAAAAGGTAAATCATAATTGTAAGCGCTGTCATAATCGCGTTTGGTTACGTCCCCAAGAGTGAAAAGATAACGGAATGAATATTTAGACGCCTCACTTTTATTTATGATTATTAGCTCGCCTATCTTGTATTTCTCTGTTCGGGCGGGAATGACAAATAGTTTTTGTTCACTTGGAGTCAAGCTCAGATTGATCAAATCTACCTCGAGAGTTAGGGATATAGGGCAAAAAGCCAAATTATTCCCATAAAGGACGTAGCCATTATCTTTTTTCTCTGAAAACACTTTGACGTCTTCTTGGGCATGAAGAGAAAGATGAAACAGATAGAAAAACGGAATAACAAGCTTTTTCATCTATTGAAATGTTTGGCTAAAAATACACGGCAGAATTCTCTCAAGCAAGAGTTAGCTTTTGCTGCATCTTACAAATTGGAGAAAGCAATGTCTCGAGTCGTAATGGTGCGACTCAAACATCTACGCTTTAACAGGTAATTTTCAGCGTGTGGCTTTAAAAATTGATTGATAAAAGTTCCATGTATCCAATTACCTTTATGCAATAAAATGAGCGAAATGAAAAACTGGTTTGAGATAGACAACGTTGACGAACTGGACTCACCTTCTTTAACGGTATTTCCAGATCGCGTAAAAGAAAACATCCGAATACTCAAAGAGTTTGTTCCAGACGTCACAAGGTTACGACCACATGTAAAGACAAACAAGTGTGCAGAGGTCTGCCAGTTGATGATGGACTCAGGCATCCAAAAATTTAAAGCAGCTACTATTGCTGAAGCAGAGATGCTCGCCACGATTGGCGCCTCGGATGTGTTGCTGGCCTATCAACCTGTGGGGCCAAGGAGATTTCGTTTGATCCAACTAATCAGAAAATTTCCGTCCACAAAATTTTCTTGCTTGATAGATAATGAAGTGACCGCAAAAGAACTGGCTGCCGCGGCAAAAGAACAGGGTGTGGTTGTAAATGTTTTTGTGGATTTGAACGTAGGCATGAATCGAACCGGCATTACGCCAGAAAAAGCACTTCCACTGTTTTTGGTTTGTCAATCACTGAAGGGCATTTTGCCTATCGGTCTCCATGCCTATGACGGCCATAATCGGGACACGGATTTGGGCATTCGCACAGCAGGAGCAGACGAAGGGTATGCGAGGGTAGAGAAATTGCACCATTCCATTTTAGAGCAAACAGGAATTTCGGCAACAATTGTTACCAGTGGAAACACAACTATTTCTATTCATGCCAAGAGAAAGAATGTAGAGTGTAGTCCCGGCACTTTTATCTTTTGGGATTATGGTTACCACAAATTGTTTACGGAGCAGCCTTTCGTTTTTGCGGCTATCTTGGTTACACGGATTATTTCCAAAACAGATGACGAAACCATTTGCATAGACCTAGGGCACAAAGCAGTGGCTTCTGAAAATCCGCTCAACAATCGAATTCACTTTCTGAATGCCCCTGAGTTGGTGCCGATAAGTCATAGCGAAGAACATCTCATGCTAAAGGCGGAGAAAGGAAACAGCTATAAAGTGGGCGATATTTTATATGGGGTTCCTTTTCATATTTGCCCAACGGTGGCACTACATGAAACCCTAGCAGTAGTAGAAAGGAACCGTGTGGTTGGTAGTTGGAACGTGGTTGCCAGAAAACGAAAAATAGCAGTATAGATAAAACCCATGACAAAAAACACACCACGAGAACTTTTCGAGAAAGGATTCATCCGAGAAGATCAGTTCAGTAAAATAGATGTCATTACCTCGGGGAAAGTAGTCTCAGTTTTTTACGAGCTGCAAACCCTGCTATACTTGGGTGTTCTGCTTTTTACCACTGGTGTGGGTATTCTGATCTACATGAACATTGGCAGTCTGGGCCATCTCATCAGTATTTTCGCTTTGATTCTTCTGTCCATCGGGTGTTTTTACTACGCGTTTAAAAAGGGTGTGCCGTATTCTAATGACTCTGTAAAACCAGTGACGCCCTATTTTGACTATGTTGTACTATTAGGGGCATTGGTTTTTGTGTCCGTAGCAGGTTATCTGCAATTTCAGTTTGGAATTCTAAATGAAAACCTGGAACTGGTTACGTTGATTACCTCTGTTTTCTTTTTCTACATCGCCTATCGGTTTGATCACCTGGGTGTTTTGTCGTTGGCAATTACTGCACTGGCTTCGTTTTGGAGTGTGAGTATTTCACCACAAAAATGGTATAGTGGTACTTTCTTTGAAACTGCAAATCTTCACCAAGTGGCGATCATTTTCGGTTTATCGGTGGCAGCCATTGCATTGGTGTTAGAGATGAAACGTATAAAAATGCATTTCACGTTTACGTATTTGAATTTCTGTTCTCTTCTATTTTTTGCCGGAGCAATCACAGGTCTTTTTATTGGAGCGTGGTGGTTTGTTTACTTGTTGTTGATTTATGGCGGATGCGTGTTCGCGTACCTTATGGCCATGAAACGAAAATCATTTTTGTTTTTACTCTATGCTTTTATTTGTGCGTACATCGGCACAACCTACCTGTTAGAAAAAACGATTTTGAGAGATGCCATAGAAATTTGGTTTCTGTATTCCATTTTTTCATGTGGGGGCTTTATTTATTTCATCATTAAGTTCAAAAACTACTTTAAGCAAAAATAATGAAGCACGCCTATAACGAAGTAAACCTCCATAACTTGGCAGTGATCAAGGAATCGAAAAGGTGGTGCAGTCAAGGTTTGATCGAGGACACTCAATTGAAAAATATTGAGCAAGAATATCGTTGTGAATTTTATCATCCCAATATCATCATCCGCATTCTTCTTTTTGTAGCAACACTATTTGCACTTTCGGGGGTTACCGGTTTTTTTGCGCTGCTTTTTGGAAATGGTGGAGAGAAAGTATTGCCTCTTGCGTGTTTGATCTATGGCGTGGTCTCTTTTGCGATACTTGACCGTATTCTGATTAGTCGACATCGTCATTATAAATCGGGTGTAGCCGAAGCGTTATTGTATCACGCCTGTGCTTTTTCCATCATAGGGCTAAGTTGGATGGCTGATTTCAACACCTATGTTGTGTTAACCTCGTGCCTGATCGTGTTTGCTTATACTGCTTTTCGTTACCTTGATTTACTTACTACAATTGCTGCGATCGGATCTTTTGCCGGACTTTTGTTTTACACCTGTTACGAGGCAGGCAGCATTTTTCAACAAGTCATTCCCTTTGTATTTATCTTTTGTTTTGGCGCTGTGTATGTGATCACCCGAAAGCTAAAAGCGCAGACCAACTTACAAGTTTGGTTTTTGAACATGATGATTGTTGAAGTAACTAGTCTATTGCTCGTCTATGCGGCAGGAAACTATTTAGTAGTTCGTGAGCTGAGCATCAATCTCATGAATCTGCAACTAGAGGACGGGCAAGATATTCCGTTTGCCTTTCTTTTTTATTCCCTGACGATCATTATCCCTGTTGCCTGCTTGTACATTGGAATAAAACGAAAAGATATTTTGGCACTTCGCGTTAGTTTAGTCGCAATTGCATTCAGTGTCTTTACCTTCAAATATTACTATGGGTTTGGTCACCCAGAGATCACGCTGACGGTGGCGGGTGCTTTGTTATTTGGTATTGCGTTGCTGTTGTTTAATTATTTGAAAACAATGCGCGGAGGATTTACTCGGGAAAATCACCTGGCAGAAAAATGGGCTAATCTCAACTTGCAAGCCTTTGTTATTTCACAAACACTGGGAGGGAATCAACCCGGAGCCGGTAGTCAAATTGAAACCGGAGGAGGGGGCAAATTTGGCGGGGGCGGATCTACCGATAGTTTTTAACTAACGGAGATTTTTGCCAATCCTTGAATCCGTAAGATCTATCAAATTAATTTGAACTTTTTTCGTGACTATGATGAGAGACTAAAAAGCTTTTAGTAGTAGAATTCCTAAGATTAGGCTAACTCATGGCTGATCGACTTTTACTAAGGTCTTAGTTTTTTCAAAGAGATCAAAGATCAAGGCCATTTTGTACGACAACTCGCGATAACTATCATAGCGGCCAGAGCCACCTCCATGCCCCGAATTGAAGTCTGTCTTTAATAAAATAGTGGTCTCGCCCGTATTGTTAGCGCGCAATTTCGCAACCATTTTTGCAGATTCCCAATAGGAAACATTTTTGTCATTTAAACCAGTAAAGAAGAACATGTTCGGATAATTCTGTTGGCGAATATTGTCGTAGGGCGAATATGACTTCATATACTCATAGAACTTCTTATTCTTTGGATTACCCCATTCTTCGTACTCTGTTGTTGTTAAAGGTAGAGATTCATCGAGCATAGAGTTGACCACATCTACAAACGGCACATCAAGGATTACCGCCTTGAAAAGGTCGGGTCTCATGTTAGAAACAGCTCCCATCAGTAGGCCACCTGCGCTTCCGCCCTGCGCTACAATGTTTCCACTCAAGACGTACCCCTCGTTTACTAAATGTTCGGCACAAGCGATGAAATCTGTAAAAGTGTTCTTTTTGTGGAGTAGCTTTCCATCGTCATACCAGGGCATGCCCAAGTCACTTCCTCCCCGAATATGGGCTATCGCATAGACAAACCCACGATCAATCCACGAAAAAATAGTCGAGTTAAATCCGACCGGCATTGGTGCACCATACGCGCCATAGGAAGTTAAAAGCACACGTTTGCCATCCATTTTTTTGCTGCCCTGAAGATACTTGTTATACACTAATGTAAGAGGCACTTTTTTCCCATCTTTTGCTGTTGCCAAGAGTCGTTCTACTTTTATAGAACGCATCCAAGGCATATAGGGTACTACCTGTTTTTTTACCATGATTTGCTTGCCCGTTTTCATACTATAATTATACACCGTCAACGGCTCGGTGAAAGATGAGTAGCTATATTGCAACGTGTCAGTTTTTGTTTCAGGGTTATAACCTATTTTTACTTCACAAATTGATTCATTCGTTTTTATAACATTTTCCTTTTTAGTGGCCACTTCAACTATACGCAGTTGGGTTTGGGCATTGGATTTTTCTTGCAGGACATAGTAGTCATCGAAGAATTCTATTTCTTCCAACAGAACATCGCTTCGATGCGGCAGAAACTGGCGCCAATTAGGTCGGGAATAGTTGGCTGTATCCGTTATCATCACTTTGTAGTTCGGAGCATTTTTGTTTGAGGCGATAAAAAAGTTGTCTTTGAAATGACTGACATAGTATTGGTGATCTTCTTCACGCGGAAGGATTAAGCGAAAGTCACCGCCAGGATTTTTTAAAGACAGAAAGCGTGTCTCGTTTGATGTTTTGCTACTCGCTGTCAAAAAGATAAACTGTTTTGACTTCGACCGACTAATCGACAACGAAAATCGATTGTCTTTTTCTTCAGCTACAAGATCGTCAGTTGATTGGGCACGGCCTAGTTGATGTTTCATCAATCGATACGAGCGATCGGTAGTAGGTTCCTGAATGGTGTAATATATTATTAATAGGAGCATAAATTGGTAAGGATTATGTATATTTGTGCATGGCAAAAAAAGATGGAAGGAACAGGACAGCCTCCGCTCAGGCTACGGTACGTGAGCAAGTGGTGCGTTTTTTGAAGAAGAAGGGGAATACTC
>JAJTGQ010000063.1 GCA_021299455.1 Flammeovirgaceae bacterium
CCATTTTTTTCACGCAGAGCCGCAAAGAACGCAAAGGGAAAAGAATCCAATTTAAACTTCATGCCTCTGCACCATTTTTTTCACGCAGAGCCGCAAAGACGCAATATGAAACGAACCCAAAACAGTAACCCTGATTTGAACTTCGCGGCTTTGCGCCTTTGCGTGAAACCTGATTTCAATCGTATGCAATTGTAATTTCTTTGCTATTTTTAGCTGCCTAAATCAAATGTATATGACCCATAGCACCATCCTCGAAAATGTAAAAAAACGCAACCCCAACGAACCTGAGTTCTTACAAGCAGCCGAAGAAGTAATTGCTTCCGTGCTTCCAGTGTTGGAAAAAAATCCGGAGTTCGCACGGCTGAAGTTGCTGGAGCGGATGTTGGAACCGGAGCGTTTGATTTCATTCCGCGTAACATGGCTCGATGATAAGGGCGAAGTGCAAGTAAATCGCGGCTATCGCGTGCAGATGAATAGTGCCATCGGTCCCTATAAAGGCGGCCTGCGTTTTCATCCAACCGTTACACCGAGCGTGTTGAAGTTTTTGGCGTTTGAACAAGTTTTTAAAAATGCACTCACGGGCATACCAATGGGCGGTGGAAAAGGCGGTAGTGATTTTGATCCAAAAGGAAAATCAGACAATGAGGTGATGAAATTCTGCCAGGCGTTTATGGGCGAGTTGGCGCGGCACATTGGCCATCGACTGGATGTGCCCGCAGGAGATATCGGTGTGGGCGGTCGCGAAATTGGTTTTCTGTTTGGGGCATATAAAAAAATCAGAAATGAATTTACGGGGGTGCTTACCGGAAAAGGAATTGGTTGGGGAGGAAGTTTGATACGCACCGAAGCAACCGGCTATGGCTTGATTTATTTTGCAGAAAACATGTTGCAAAATGTGGGCAGCTCGATCAAAGGAAAAGCGTGTTTGGTGTCAGGGTCAGGAAATGTGTCTCAATATGCAATTGAAAAAATAATTCAGCTGGGCGGCAAAGCGATTACCGCTTCTGACTCGAATGGAGTTGTCGTTGATGAAGCAGGATTCACGATGGAGAAATTGGAGTTTCTAAAGGATTTGAAAAACAATCGCAGAGGGCGCATCAAAGAATATGCTGACAAATACAAATGCACGTATCTGGCGATAGATCCGAAAGCAGATCACAATCCGTTGTGGGATATAAAAGCTGATTGCGCTTTTCCGTGTGCCACACAAAATGAAATAAACGTGAAAGATGCAGGCAATCTGGTAAAGAATGGCGTGAAGCTTTTAGCAGAAGGCGCGAATATGCCGACTACGATTGACGGTATCAACATTGTACTGGACGCAGGGATGATGTACGCACCGGGTAAGGCATCGAATGCAGGTGGCGTGGCTACTTCCGGATTAGAGATGACGCAAAACTATATGGGCTCTAACTGGACACGGAAAGAAGTAGATGCAAAGTTGGTGGGTATTATGAGAGACATACACGACACGTCATTAGCAGCCGCCAAAGAATATGGCTCACCCGGCAACTACATGGCGGGCGCCAACATTGCCGGATTTATAAAAGTAGCGAAAGCCATGCAAGCGCAGGGGGTGATTTGACGAAGGATTAGATTTCCCTCTGGAGAAAAATAGAGCAAAGTGCAATACAAGGTGTCGCTGATTTTGTCTTTTTCAGTCACGCCAATCACTACATAGGCCTTTGCTTCTTTTGCAGCACTTGCCAGTAACTCTGTTTCTGGTCCAGGTACCACAATCGAATTTTCCCAATAGCTCAAGAACATCTCCCGTCCCTCGGGAGAGCGACCTCCAACCGTTGTTCCGAAAATCAATCCACGCGGATACCCCGGAATGAATACTTCCGGAAAAAGGATCAGTGACGCTTTTTCTTTGGAGGCCTGGCCAATCAGACTTTGTATTTTATCAACCGTTTTTGCTTTGTCAAAAAATGCAGGTGCTGCTTGCACCACTGCCGCGATGAATGGGTTGGGAGTTTCCATGATAGAATTTTACTCAAACTAAAAGTAGTAATTCAGACCCGATGTTTTCAAAGCAATTGTAATTTTAGTTAACTTTTGCCATTAGATCTGCAGTCTTTCTCGTTCACAACCTCAAACACAACGAATCTATGAAAAGCCAACTAGCAGCCTTAACCCTATTTCTGTTCCTGCAAGCATGCGGCACATCAGACAAAGCCGAAGAAAAGAAAAACGAGACTCAGAAAAAAGCGGCTGCAGCGTTTGATGCGGAAGGGAAAACAGCCATTGTTTACACCACCGCCAGCCAAACCACTGATCGGTTGACAATCACCGACACCGCATCGTTTGCCCCTGCTCAACAGCCCGTGGAATCTGACATTTCGATTTTTGTAAATCCGGAAAAAACGTTCCAGGATTTTATTGGAATTGGGGGAGCGATTACAGATGCTGCTGCAGAAGTGTTCGCAAAACTACCTCTAGAAAAACAAAACGAGTTGTTACGTTCCTATTATAGTCAGGAGAATGGTATTGGATATTCTTTGGCACGCACTACCATTCACAGTTCCGACTTTGCTAGTGGCAGCTACACCTATGTGGCAGATAATGATAAAGAACTTACCTCATTTAACATCGATCATGATCGGAAACATCGGATCCCATTAATCAAAAGCGCGATAGCCGCTGCGGGGGGAAAGCTCATGTTATATGCCAGCCCGTGGAGTCCGCCTGCGTTTATGAAGGATAACAACAACATGTTGAAGGGTGGCAAACTGTTGCCGGAGTTCAATCAGTCGTGGGCTACCTACTTTACAAAGTTTATCAAGGCATATGAAAGTGAGGGCATGCCCATTTGGGGTATCACCATTCAAAACGAACCGATGGCCATACAGCGATGGGAGTCTTGTATTTTCACTGCGGAGGAAGAACGGGATTTCCTTAAAAAATATTTAGGCCCGACCATGCAGGCTGCCGGATTGGGCGATAAAAAAATTGTGGTTTGGGATCATAACCGTGATTTGATGAACCATCGGGCCAATGTGATTTTTGCTGACGAGGAGGCTTCTAAGTATGCGTGGGGGATCGGATTTCATTGGTATGAAACCTGAGCCGGAGGAGAACCCATGTTTGCTAACCTTGCCGACATCAAAGAATCCTATCCGGAAAAAAACATTTTGTTTACGGAGGGGTGTGTAGAAAAATTTGATGCCGAGAAATATCAACACTGGCCTAATGCAGAACGCTATGGCAGATCGATGATCAATGATTTTAATCAAGGCACTGTGGGCTGGACGGACTGGAATATTTTGTTAGATCAAACAGGCGGCCCCAACCACGTTGGTAATTTCTGTTTTGCGCCTGTTCATGCGGATGTGGCTAAGGGAGAATTATTATATACTCCTTCGTATTACTACATCGGTCACTTCTCAAAATTTATTCGTCCGAATGCGAAAAGAGTGAGTAGTACCAGCAGCCGAAGTTCTTTGTCGTGTACTTCATTCATTAATGAGGATGGATCGATGGTGACCGTTGTGATGAATCAAACTGATCAGGAGATACCGTACAAAGTATATGTTGGATCGCAAGCAATAGAGGCAAAAATTTTGTCACATGCGATTCAGACACTTGTTGCCAAATAGACTGTTACATACTTTCATCTACAGTAGTAGACCGATATCAACCAGTTTCGCTACAACAGTAAGCACGAATATTTCGAATTTTTGCAAAGCAATTCATTGTCGCAGTACTACCTTTGAAAAAAAATTCCATGCCTTCAGAAATTGAAAAACAAGGACTGCTCAAAATAAAAAATGATCTGGACTACCTTACTTCCTGCTTCCGGGATGTACTGATCAGCTTAAAAGAAATTGAAATCGCGAATCTGCTTCCCCAAATCGATTCGTCTTCGGTCGATCACACTCTTCTTCTTAACAACCCGGCCAACGAAAAATACATCCAGGCGTGCAGTATCCTTTTTCAACTCATGAACCTGGTGGAAGAAAATGCAGCTGTGCGGTTTAGACGAAAACTAGAAGATGAGAAAGGGCCTGCGGCTATTCGTGGTTCGTGGACAGAAACTTTTCTCCGCTTGAAGGACAGTGGTATGACCGAAGAACAGATTGCCCGGCTTCTTCCGCAGGTGATGGTAATGCCCGTGCTTACCGCGCACCCCACAGAAGCAAAGCGCATTTCAATATTGAACCTGCACCGGAAGGTATACCTGCAACTTGCACGAAAAGAACAAGGCAACTTATCGAATTGGGAACGAGCAGACATCGAAGAAACGATCAAAGCTCTGCTGGAGCGTTGGTGGCGTACCGGAGAAGTGTATCTCGAAAAACCACAGGTTGCATCGGAGCGAAATAACGTTGTCCACTATTTTAAAAATGTTTTTCCACAGGCGTTGCGTCAATCGGATCAACGACTTCAGAAAGCATGGCAAGCCTTAGGATTCAACGCAGAGCGGTTGTTTCATCCAACCGATTTTCCGCGAATCATTTTTGGCAGTTGGGTAGGTGGAGATCGAGATGGGCATCCGTATGTGACAGCCGAACTGACGGCTGATACTTTAAAAACTCATCGTGAAACTGCACTGGACTTACTTATTTCAAAAATGCAGGAGCTAGCTGCTGATATCAGTTTTTCAGAAATCAATAATCACCCCCCACCGTTTTTTATACAAGCGATTGGCGAATTGC
>JAJTGQ010000035.1 GCA_021299455.1 Flammeovirgaceae bacterium
GGTACTCTATCACGATGAAGACATCAATATTCGCCTCACTATCAAGGGACCGTTGAATGGAAATATCAATAGTTTTACCTATGCGCAGATCAACACTTTTGTTTGGCTGATTCGGGGCGAAAAAATACCAAAACTGGAAGAAGCTCTCGATTTTGTAGTCGACAGCACTAAGCTGGAGTTTGTATGGCTGGACATGAAAGCCGAAGAGGGACTGGAAGCAATCTCATACGTAAAACCAATTCAGGAAAGGATTTTAAAAAAGGCCCTGTCAAAGGGCCGAAAGTTAGAAGTATTTATGGGTGTTCCCTCCGAAGATATCTATAATGGGTTGCGGGCCACACCAGGATTTGAAGCGATTCCATCGCTTTGTGAGTTAAGTCCAGATCAGGCTCGAGCATTGAATGCTAAAGTTTGGGGTCCTCGCTGGACGCTTGGCACGCAAAACGATTTGGTACGGCAGATGCAGGCAGAAGGCCGCAAAGTTATATGTTGGACCATTGATGTGCCCGCCTTCATTCGACAGTACATCAATGAGGGCGAGTTTGATGGGCTGCTGACCAATTACCCATCGCTGGTTACCTACTACCATTACATCCGCCAATGATGAAATACCTTTTATTAATCATTGGTCTGGGTGTTACAACTTTCAATACATTTTGCCAATCTACGCCTACCCGCACTACGCGTTATTCCATTTCGGCAGGTGTAGGATTTGTTCATTACTTCAACACGTTGCGGATTGGAGCTGACGTGGTAGATGAAAATAGCCTTGGCTTTAATGGCCGAATCATGTGGGAACCGGAGCACCGACTCGCACTTGGCTTCGAATCGGGCTACTATACTTTTTATTCCGCTTCGCGGATTACGCCTTCGGGTAGCACAGCTCGCGTTTCATTAGCTGCTGTTCCTATCCTGCTCACCATCCGAATGCGCGTCTATAAAAACTTTTTTGTCTCTACTGGCACAGGGGTCACAATTCTTACTTCTGAAGCGAACGTGCTTGGTAGCCTTGCGGAGAACAGTCAGACTTCCTTCGCCACGTTTCAGGCAACGGCATTATATCTAAAGCCAATCGGTAAGCATTTCAAAATAGGAGGGGAGTTCAAGTATTTAAATGTCGCCAAGACAGAAGATTCCGTAATGGCTCTCAACGCGTTGGTTGCTTATCAATTCTAACTTCTTAGTTCTTGCGGCTTATAGAACTTGACCGCAAAAAGGAAAATCATAAAATAACAAATGATCGGCAGGAGGTAGGAGGTGGCTACACTGGTTTTGTCAGCCACATAACCCATGATAGGTGGGAACACGGCACCACCCACTACGCCCATCACGATAAAGGAAGACGCTTTCTCTCGCAAGTCGTTCAGGTTTTTCATTCCTAAACCAAAAATAGTAGGGAACATGATCGAGAAAGTGAATTGCAACCCGATCAAACAGGCAAAAGAAAGCCAGCCCATGTGCTGCGAGATCACCAGGCACATGGCGATGCTACCCAAACAAAATAGTGCGAGTAATTTATTTGGCGCAATAAATGTCATCAGGTAGGTGCCAATTATTCTTCCCAAAAGCATCATGCCCATACTTAATGAAAAGTATAATGCTGCATGTTGATCAAGCATACCGGGCATATATTTTACCGCGTAATTGATAAAGAATGCCCATGTTCCCCCCTGAGCAGCAACATTAAAAAACTGAGCGACAACCGCCCATTTAAAATGCTTGTACTGAAAAAGATCGCGATAGCTTCGCTGTGTGCCGGTTGCATTTCTGGCTTCCTGCAGGGGAGGAACTTTCGTAAACCAAAAGGCAACAGCAATAATGAAAACAGTAGCGCCAATGGCCGAGTACAACATTTTCACAGAGAATAAGTCTGCTTGTGTATCGCCCGTAAGCACGTCACCCAAAATGAAAACGCCACCCAAAATTGGTCCAATGATAGTACCTACTGCGTTGAAGGTTTGAGAAAAATTTAATCGTTGTTCAGATTTTCGCTCGTCACCCAAGGCAGCGGTGAACGGATGTGCAACAGCTTCTAAAGTAGCCAGGCCACAGGCAAGGATAAACAGGGCAATTCTAAAAAATCCAAAGGATTCAGCTCCGGCAGCGGGAATGAAAAGAAAAGCTCCCAACGCATAAAGGCAAAGGCCAACAATGACCCCATTTTTATAACCGTATTTTCTCATGAACAGTCCGGCAGGAATGCCCATTACAAAGTAGGCACCAAAAATAGAAAACTGTACGAGACCGGATTGTGCTAAGGAAACTCCCAATACCTTTTGAAAATGCCGGTTCAGCACATCGCCCATAGAAATGGCAATGCCCCAAAGCATAAACAAGCTGGTGACGAAGATGAATGTAGGGACATACTTGCGGTCGGTGAGTGGTATTTTTTCCATAGGCTTTGGTAAATGTGGTCAGAGTTCCCAGAAATCACAAACTATTTCAAAACCGGCTACCAGAATTGTTCAATTACTTTGGCTTCTATTCAATGAATAAAGGTGAAAATGTACGGTCTCAAGAACCTGATTTAGAGTGGGTTCGGCTAATGGCCATCTACTAAGGATATAGTCCACTTTTAACTTCCCATGCAGCTTGAATTTTTCTGAGGCCGGACTATTCGTAGCTACAATGTTTGTCGTGTACATAATTGGATTTTTCGTTTTTGTTGAATAGGGAAGAAGTGCCTGTACTGCGTTCCCGTACTCAAATTCATTGTAGCACCAGAGGATGACGATGTCCTTGTTGCGCTCCACATGATCACGAATTTGCTCGAAGTCGGCTTGCAGAGCGGAATTATTTTTGAGGTTCGCAAAGGCTGCCTTATGTTCTTCAATTACAGACGAACGTTTTTTATTAACGGGCACCCAAAAGAAAATGAGTACAAAAAATAATGTCCACTTAGCAATGCGAAACGGCCCTCTCATAAACGCAACTACCAACAATGGCAATAACATGGCTGTTTGCTTAACAAAGTAGAAAGCGTTGACCGAATAGTAGGCCATCAACGTGCCTACGAGACAAAGCGTGACAAATAAAGATCCTAGTTGAAACTTGTCTTTTGTTTTCCAAAAATTAATAAGTGTAAATGCGGATAATAACAACAAAACATAGATAGGAGTCGAATTGCTAGAAAAAAAGATAACCGCATTACGATAAACCCCTTTCAACGTTTCTAAAACAAAGTCCCAAAGATTAAATGAATACAATTTTTGAAGTTTGTGCATTTCTCCAGCAAAGGGAGGTGCTATAAAAAATCGCAAGTAGAAAACGGAGGCAATAATACCCAGCCCAAAAATAAGTAAATAGGGTATTCGTTGTCGCCAGTTTGAACCGAGTGGTACTAACGCAGCCAGCCAGAAAATAGTGGTGATGCGACAAAGCGAAAATAACAGCACAGCACCGAAATAGATCGTTACTAACAATACATTGAGTTTATCTTCCTTTTCCTTCCGATAAACAACTTCAAGCAAAAACACTAGAACAATGGAGAAAAAGAGATGCAATAATTCTGGGAAATAAGAGAATATGTAGCAGGTAAATTGTTCGGTTATCAAAAAAATACTGGCTGTCAAAAGATTTTCCTCGATAGGGTTTGGCAATAGCAAAGTGACGGCTAGAATTAATAAGGCCAGAAAAAAATGAAATCGAATAAAGAGAGAATTGGCAGAGCCAAAAAGTATTTTGAGGGATCCGTAAACTACGTTATATCCGGGTCCATACCAGTTAAATTGACCAATGGGTGAAACGTCTTCCGTGATGCAACTCTCGGCCTGGAGGCTTCCCGTTTCAGAAAATAGTTGAGCTGAGCCGTAGTAAATCACCTCATCCTCGTGGGCTACAAAATAGCGATCGTCTCGAATAGCGTTAAAAAATTCCATGGTTAATGAACTCATGGTCATTGCTACAAAGGCAATCAATACCCCGATTCTGATCTTACTCTGATTTTTGAATAGTATATTTAAGGGTTTTTTCATCTCTAATGTAAATTCAAATAACGTGAATAAACAGGTATTAATTACAGGTGTTGCCGGAATGATTGGTTCACATCTTGCCGAGGAGCTATTGGCAAAAGGTTATATGGTTACTGGCATTGATGATCTGTCCTATGGAAGCCTAGAAAACCTTTCGGGGAGCATTCATCAATCCAATTTCAAATTCTATCGGGTTAGCATTTTGGACTTTGATACACTTAAAATTTTAGCGAAGGATGTCGGTACGATTATCCATTTGGCTGCCGTCAAAAAGATCTCTGAAAAAGATGTTAGCCTTCCAACGCTCATGGTGAATACGAAGGGCACGGAAAACGTGTTAGAAGCTGCCAAGATGTGGGGTTGCAAAGTCGTTTTTGCTTCCACTTCAGATGTGTATGGGATGTCACCAGATTTGCCATTGAACGAAAATGGAGATTTGCTCATTGGTCCTAGTATGATCAAGCGGTGGAGCTATGCCGTTTCTAAATTGTATGGAGAGCAATTGGCTTTCGGCTATTATAACGATCACAAAGTGCCGGCCGTGGTGATTCGGTATTTTGGCGGATTTAGTCCTCGATCTAGTTTCGCCTGGAGTGGAGGTCATGTGCCGATATTTATTCGTGCTATTCTAAATGACGAAGAGGTGATTGTACATGGAGATGGCACGCAAACCAGGTCAATGGGATTTGTGACGGACCTCGTGAATGGAACCATCCTCGCATTGGAAAACGAAAAAGCCATTGGGGAGCTTATTAATATTGGGAATGACGAGGAACTCTCCGTCATCGATACGGCTAAGCTGATTCATGAAATTGCCAACACAGGGAAAAAGCTAAAAATAAAATTTGTCCCGATGGCCGAGGTGTTTGGTAAATACAAAGACATTCAACGAAGAATACCTGATCTCCAGAAGGCCAAAACTATTTTGGGTTACTCTCCCAAAGTGAAATTGCGGGATGCTATTCGAGTAACATTGGACGAAATCAGCAAAGTCAAATGATTTTTTTTCTTGTTCCCGTATTTAACGAGGGAAAAAACATTCCTAACCTCTATCGCGAATTGAGTGGACTTACCTTGACCGAAGAGTTCTATTTTGTTTTTTCGGACGATGGCTCTAGCGATTCGTCTAAACAAATTATTCGGGAGTTGTTTCCAGCTAGCCAGGTTATGATTTTAGGTGATGGTGTTAATCGAGGGCCTGGTGCCGCTTTTAATGCAGGGTTTGAATGGATTTTGCAGCAAAGCAAATCTTCTTACGACCGTATTGTTACGCTAGAAGCGGACTGCACCTCGGATTTATCCATTCTCCCGGTCATGCTCGCACTTAACAAAATGGATTACGATTTGGTATTGGCTTCTGTTTATGCACAGGGTGGCGGCTTTGATCAGACTTCCTTCTATCGAAAATTCACTTCTGCCGTTGCTAATTTTTTGTTCCGTTTCTTATTTGACGTGCAGGTTCTCACGTTGAGTTCCTTCTATCGGGTATACTCAGTTAGTTTGTTAAGGCGAATAAAAGCAAATCACTCAGTCCTCATAAAGGAAACAGGTTTCATCTGCATGTTGGAAATTTTGGTGAAGAGTTTAAAATCTGGTGCCAGGGTCATCGAGGTACCCATGAAACTGCACTCTTCCAAGCGACAAGGTCAATCAAAGATGAAGGTTTTCAAAACAACTCTCCAATACTTTAAATTCCTTTTTAAAAATCGCGACTAGCCTTAACGAGACAGCACTGGCATGTTTCCCACTAGCACTTGCAAATCTTCATTGTCCACATTCCCCTTTTCGTCTGCCACGATCAAGAAGTTTTCATAAAGCGTATTTAGATCCTCACCTTCGAAGCGATACCCTAGCAACTCGGCTCGATGTTTTAAAGCCGCGCGACCGCTACGAGCTGTAAGCAGGATCGAAGAATTCGGAACCCCTACGTCCGCTGGATTGATGATCTCATAGTTCTCGGCATGTTTCAAGAAACCGTCTTGATGAATTCCCGAAGAGTGAGAGAAGGCATTCTTTCCAACGATCGCTTTGTTCGGTTGAACCGGCATGTGCATCATTTCGCGCACCATCTGACTAATTTCAAAAATCCGTTCGGACTTGATGTTGGTATATAGATCTAGAACTTTATGCACTTGCAAAATCATCGCCACTTCTTCTAAAGAAGTATTGCCGGCCCGCTCACCAATTCCATTGATGGTGACTTCTGCCTGCCTTGCACCGTTCATTAAACCAGCAATAGTATTAGCGGTTGCCAGCCCTAAATCATTGTGACAATGAACAGAGATGACAGCCTTGTCTATGTTCTTTACATTTTCAAATAGATACTGAATACGTTTCCCATACAAATGCGGCAAGCAGTAGCCAGTAGTGTCTGGAATATTTACAACATCAGCTCCTGCCGCAATCACAGCCTCGGTCAGTTGAGCTAAAAAGGCCAAGTCTGCACGACCCGCATCTTCGGCAAAAAATTCCACTTCATATCCTTTTGCTTTTGCATATTTCACTGCCCACACGCCTTGCTCCAGCACTTGCTCGCGCGATGATTTGAATTTGTGTTTTATATGCACATCACTTGAACCAATACCCGTGTGAATGCGTCCATGCTTGGCATGATGCAGCGCTTCGGCAGCTACATCGATATCATCTTTTTTCGAGCGTGTCAGTCCGCAAACAGTAACATTCTTCACTGCCTTCGAAATTTCCACAACAGAAAGAAAATCCCCAGGACTCGAAATTGGGAAACCTGCTTCGATGACATCCACACCTAGTGCTTCCAATTCTTTTGCAATAATTACCTTCTCTTCAGTCTTTAGCTGACAACCCGGCACTTGTTCGCCATCGCGGAGAGTGGTATCGAATATTTGGATTTTGTGGCTCATAAATTAGAATTTAGAATATTGAAGTCAGAATTTAGAATATTAAACAGCTTGAGCGCTTGTCACTTTTTCAAGTTTCTCAACTACTAAACTTCCCATATTGCTTGTGTTTAAAATTTTATTTTTATCGGTATGCGAATCGGCAATATCTGTTGTGCGATAGCCAGCTTTCAGTGTTTGCTCAACAGCTTTGATAACTGTTTCTGATTCTTCCTTTAGTCCAAAAGAAATGTCCAGCATTAAGGCAACAGATAAGATAGATGCGAGCGGATTGGCAATTCCTTTGCCCGTAATATCATGTGCACTTCCGTGGATAGGTTCGTACAAACCAACTGTGTCCCCAACCGATGCAGACGCCAACATCCCCATCGAACCGGCAATCTGCGAAGCCTCATCTGTAAGTATGTCACCAAATAGATTTCCTGTAACAACCACATCGAAGCTTCTAGGATTTTGAATCAGCTTCATAGCAGCTGAATCTACAAACTGATGTTCCAATTCAACATCCGGATACTGTTTACCTATTTCAGTAACGACTTGCCTCCATAGGCGTGAACTCTCCAATACGTTCGCCTTGTCTACAGAGGTCACTTTCTTTTTGCGGGTGCCTGCTGCCTGGAAAGCTTTGTGGGCAATGCGTTCTACTTCATATCGCTGATAGATCATCAGATCAAAGGCGGTGTTTCCATCATCCTTTCTTCCCTTCTCTCCGAAATAAACATCACCTGTTAATTCACGGAAGAAAAGTATATCAGAGCCTTTCAATATTTCCGCTTTGATACTAGAGGCCTCCAACAACTCATCAAACAATTTGATTGGACGAAGATTGGCATAAAGGCCAAGTTCTTTACGCATTTTCAATAAGCCTTGCTCCGGTCGTACTTTCAATGTCGGGTCATTGTCATATTTTGGATGACCGACCGCACCAAATAAAATCGCATCACAATTTTTCAGTTTTGCGAGTGTTTCCTCCGGCAACGGATTGCCGCTAGTTTCAATCGCATCATGACCAATCTGCGCTTCATCAAATTCAAATTGATGATCGAACAACTCGGCTATTTTTTCTAATACTTTTTTTCCTTCAGCAGTTACTTCTTTGCCGATGCCGTCTCCGGGAAGGACTACTATTTTTCTTGTCATCGTGCTTACTTCTTAATTTTGTGTTATCTATAACGGGGCTACAAGCTGCAAGCCTCAAGCTACAGGCAGAGCAGCGTGTGGCTTGAGGCTTGTGGCCTGAAGCCTATGTATTCGCTACATCAAATTCCCTAATCTCTTTATTCAAACTCAACAAGTAATCGATATCATCATACCCATTAATCATACAGGTTTTTTTATATTTGTTGATCTCAAAGCTTTCCTTCACTGCACCTACTTGCAGAATTTGATTTTCTAAGTCTACTACAATTTCAGTAGAGGGTTTTTCCTCAACTGCTTGTAGCATTTGCTTTAGAAATTGGTCGGAAACTACAATAGGAAGCAAGCCATTATTCAAAGCGTTGTTCTTAAATATGTCAGCAAAGAAGCTGGACACCACCACTCGAAAACCATAGTCATAAATGGCCCATGCGGCATGCTCTCTACTACTTCCACAACCAAAGTTTTTCCCAGCCACTAATATCTTCCCTGAATATTTGTTGTCATTCAGCACAAATTCTGGTATCTGATTATTTTCAGCATCATACCGCCAATCGCGAAACAGATTGTCGCCAAAGCCTTCACGGGTAGTTGCTTTTAGAAAACGTGCCGGAATAATCTGATCCGTGTCAATGTTTTCGTTGGGCAGCGGAACGGCAGTTGTTTTTAGTGTTGTGAATTTATCTTTACTCATTTCTTACTCGTTGTTAGTTTTTCGTTCTTGGTTATTCGCGACTAACGATCAACCAACAACGAACATCGATTATACAAACTCTCTTACATCAGTCACTCTCCCGGTAATCGCGGCAGCGGCAGCACTCAAAGGACTTGCCAAAAATGTTCTTGACTTCGGGCCTTGTCGTCCTTCAAAGTTTCTGTTTGACGTGCTAATGCAATATTTTCCTGCTGGCACTTTATCCTCGTTCATCCCGAGGCATGCTGAACAACCGGGACTTCGTAGCTCAAAACCTGCTGCCTCAAATATTTTATCAAGTCCTTCTCTCCGTGCTTGATCTTCTACCTGTTTCGAACCAGGCACTACCCAAACCTCTACATTAGAAGCTTTAGTTTTTCCTTTTACCATTTCAGCCACCAGGCGCAGATCTTCAATGCGTGCATTGGTACAACTTCCAATGAATACATAATCGATGTATTTCCCAAGCAATGAGGAGCCTGGCTCAAGACCCATGTACTCTAATGATTTGGTAAATGAATGTTGTTCGCTTATTTCTTTTAGTTCTGCAATAGTTGGAATTCGATCTGTTACTTTCATACCCATACCCGGATTTGTTCCATAGGTAATCATAGGACCGATATCAGCAGCATCAAATGCTAAAACAGAATCATAGGTTGCTCCCTCATCTGTTTTTAATTTTTTCCATTCTTCTACTTTACGATCGAACGCTTCACCCTGCGGAGCAAACTTTCTTCCTCTGATATAATTGAAAGTAGTTTCGTCTGGTGCAATTAACCCACCACGTGCGCCCATCTCAATGCTCATGTTGCAAATCGTCATGCGTGCTTCCATGGAAAGACTAGTGATAGCATCGCCCGCGTACTCCACAAAAAAGCCAGTGGCACCACTGGCTGATATTTTTGAGATGATGTATAAAATGATATCCTTGCTCACGACACCCTTACCTAATTTCCCATTGATTTCGATTTTCATCGTCTTGGGCTTGTATTGCAAAATACACTGGGTAGCTAAAACCTGCTCCACTTCACTGGTACCAATTCCAAAAGCAATATTTCCAAACGCTCCGTGTGTGGAGGTGTGGCTATCTCCGCACACGATGGTCATACCAGGTTGTGTTAATCCTAACTCCGGTCCGATGATGTGAACAATGCCCTGGTAGGCATGACCTAAATCATACAATTCAACGCCAAACTCTTTACAATTTTTGCGTAGCGTTTCTACCTGATGTCTCGACAATGCTTCTTTAATTGGAAGATGCTGATCCTTAGTCGGCACGTTATGATCGGCTGTGGCAGTTGTGCGCGAAGTATTGAAAACTTGTATGCCCCGTTTTTTCAAGCCGTCAAAAGCTTGTGGACTAGTTACCTCATGTATAAAATGGCGATCGATAAACAGTGCATCGGGATAGCCTTCCGCTCGTTTCACCACATGGCTGTCCCAAATCTTTTCAAAAATTGTTTTCGGTTTTAACTGGCTCATTTCTCTATTCAACAACTGTTAGTTTGGCGTAATGCCTTTAAAATGCAATCGCCCCGTCATCATTTTCATGATTAACGGGGCGATTGATTTGATATTAAATTATCGTTACGAAGATGAGAATTTTTCTACGACTTGTAATTCAAATCAGCAGAAAAATTTACTCACTTACGAGTGTTAGTTGATGATTACATCAGCATCGATTCCGATGTGATGGCAACTTTTAGCGCTTTGGAAATGATGCAATTTTTCTCTGCGCCTTTGGTCACTTCAACAAACTTCTCCGAAGTAATACCTGGTACTTTTCCTTGGATAGAAAGATGAATGCCGGTGATATCCAATCCTTCCATAGTTAAAGTAGCTACAGTATCTAGTGAGGTTGGGGGAGTACCCGCTTGTGTAAGTACTGCGCTCACGGCCATGGTAAAGCAACCTGCATGTGCTGCGGCTAACAGTTCCTCTGGATTGGTGCCAACTCCATCTTCAAATCGGGTTTTGAAGGAATACTGCGTATTGTTTAGTACGGTGCTTTGCGATGAGACACTTCCCTTTCCCGTTTTCAAATTTCCTTCCCAGTGTGCGGATGCTGTGCGTTTCATAATCTGGTTGTTTTAGTATATCTAAATTACTTTTGGATACTTTTTTTTACCACCAAGCTAGCGGCAACTTTAACTCATTGACTGAATCGATCACCAAATCCGGTTTATAGGCATAGCGAGAGAGGGTATCCTTTTTTGTTATGCCACTTAGCACTAAAATCGTTTTGTAGCCCATTTGCACACCACCGCGAATATCCGTATCCATCGTGTCGCCAATAATAGTAGTCTCGGCTGTTTCCAATCCGAGGGCTTTGCGGGCAGAGCGCATCATTACAGGACTAGGTTTACCTACTACAAATGCTCTTACGCCCGTAGCTTCTTCAATCATCGCGCTCGTAGCAGCAATACCTAAATTGTCCCAGCCTTTTTTCTTAGGTGATGGATCGCGATTGGTGATCACGAATTTTGCTCCAGCCAAAACCATGTCAACTGCTTTCTGCACCATTTCCAACGTAAAGTTTCTACCTTCTCCCAACACGACAAAGTCCGGATCGGAATTCACCAGGGTAATACCATTTTCATGTAAGCTGGAGATCAATCCACCCTCGCCCAAAACATAGGCGGTGCCTCCGGGAATTTGACTGGCTAAAAATTTTCCAGTTGCCATCGCGCTGGTGTAAACGTGATCTTCGCTCACTTTAATTCCCAACTTCTCTAATTTGCGTACCGCATCCACTCTGGTGCGCTGGCTGTTGTTCGTCATGAACATGAATGGAATCTTTTGCTCCAGCAGTCTAGCGATAAATTTATCGGCTCCGGGTATTAAAGCAGCACCGCTATAAATTACCCCGTCCATATCAATTAATAATCCTTGTGCCATCCGATTTTAATAAACCCCAAGGTAACGATTACAGAACGTATATTAAAGTTAGGTAGATTAAGCTTTTATGATGTAACTAAAATATAGTTACATTTGTTTATGAGTAAGTTTCAAAAAGCCTTAGATAGGCTTAAAAGTAAGCCAAGAGACTTTACATGGAGAGAATTACAAGCAATCATGTCCCATTTTGGATATCAAGAATTGAGAGGCGGTGGATCAAGAAGAAAATTCATGAACCCTAAAACCAGGATTTCTGTAAGCCTGCATGAGCCTCACCCCAAGCCGATTTTAAAGATGTACGTAATTGAATTGTAACCCTCCGGTAAAGTACATCTTTTAAGGGGTTTAGGGGAGCCATAGTTTTGAGGAAAAAAGAACTATGGAATCCACAACAGGCACACTTCAGCAAGTAATGTTTTCACTTATCGAGATTTGGAAGACAAGTGGCAAAA
>JAJTGQ010000147.1 GCA_021299455.1 Flammeovirgaceae bacterium
AAACTGATTATGAGTTTCTGGATCAAAAAAGAAAGAGGAAAGTAATGGAAATGAAGAAGCTAATTCATAAGTTTGATATAACCCCTGACGACCTCGGATTGCAATTGAATATCAACAACTTGTGAAACGTTAGTCAGAATTGCAAATCAGAACATAAAATATCGAACTGACAAAATGAGAATTACCCAGATAATATTTTTGACTTTCGTATTATTCCATCAATCAATGAGTCAAGATATTGAGTCGCTTGAGAGGGAATTGAGCACTGAGGGCCTAACAACTATTGACAGTATTGAAACATTAAATTTGATAGGCAGAGGACTGACTTTTGTAAATCCAGCAAAGGCGTTAGCATACTCCAATAAGGCGTTAGCACTTTCAATAAAGGCAGATTATTCAATTGGTTCTGCTTATGCCTATAGAAATCTATCAAGTATTTATTCGTACAATGACAACTATTTCATTAGTATGGAATATATACAAAGGGCTTTAGACATTTTCATACTAAATAATGACTCTATTGGAATAGCCAACTGCTATATCTCGTTAGGTCATACTTACAGAAGGCTTCAAAATAGGAAGGAAGAAATTGACTACCATCAAAAGTCTTACGCGATATTCAAAAGACTAGATGATAAAGAAAGAATTGGCGTTACGTCTCACAATCTCGGTGAGAGTTACTTTAATATTGGTGATCTAGTAAAAAGTCGGCAGTTAACAACTTATGCAATACAAATCAATGACTCACTTAACAATAAGCCTGTTTTATCATCTTGTTACAAAGTAATGGGAATGATAGAATTATCAGAAAAAAATCTAGCTTCGGCCGAGAAATATTTCAAGAAAGTTCTTGCAATAACAACTCAGTTAGATGAAAATTCTCAGAAAGTAGCAACGGCTGAATCATTGATTCAACTGGCAACAATCTACAAACTTACAGGGGATTTAAAGAATCAATTTGAATTCCTTTTAAAGGCTTCAGAATTCAGTATCAAGAACAATCTTATGAACTACTTACAGAGAGCTTACCAAGAATTGATACTCTATTCATCAGCGAAAAATGACCAAGAAGCCGTTAGAGGTTATGTTATCTCTTACAGAATAATTAGCGATTCATTAATACAACGACAACTCCGTGACAAATACAGCCTAATAAAAAGTATCGTTCAGGTTCATGAGCTATCTAAGGCTAAAATTGAATTAGAAAAACTTAATTCACTCCAATTGCAGAAAATAGAAAGTAAAAACATTATTTTGTTTGCGATAATCATTTCAGCAATAGTTTTACTTTGGGTGCTTATAAAATTTATTCAATTTAATAAAAAATTGAAGGCGCAAAATTCAACTATTGAATTACAAAGAAATGACCTCGAAGTTTTAAACAACACAAAGGACAAATTCTTTAGTATTGTAGCCCACGACTTAAAGAGTCCACTTAATTCATTGAAGGCCTTCTCAAGTCTACTCATCGACCATTTTGACCATCTCAATAAAGATGAGATAGTGACTATGAGTCAGCGGCTTCGGATCTCTGTTGACAATACAATTAAAATGGCGGACAATTTAATTACTTGGGCGAGGATACAAATGAATGACTATCAGTATAATGAAGAGGTCTTTAAGGTTAAAGACATCGCTTCGAACATTTGTGAAGTATATAAAAACATTGCATTAGAAAAAGGTATTGATTTGAGCTACTCCGTTGGGGAATCAATTACAATCATTGGCGACAAAAATCAAATAGAGTTTATCATTAGAAATCTTGTGAATAATGCTATCAAGTTCACCCATAAGAACGGCTTGGTAAGTTTGACAGCTAAATTACTATCAAGTGGAGAAGTTCAAATATCCGTTTCAGACAATGGAGTAGGAATTTCTGACGAGGCGAAAAGTAAACTTTTTTCAATTAGCAAGACGCAAAGTACCAATGGGACTGCTGGAGAAAAAGGTAGTGGATTGGGTCTTATGTTGAGTTACGAGTTTGTAAAACTAAGTGGTGGACAGATCGAAATTGAAAGTAATGTTAGCAAAGGGACCACATTTCACACTAAGTTCAAAAGCGGAATTTAACGAAATGGACAAGACAGAGCACAACAACCGCTAACAGCAGTTTGGCGTAATAACGGGTGCAGTGCTTGTATGTCAGTTTCGTGATAGGTTCAAGTGCAGTTCTTCGATTAAACATTTGTGCTAAAAATCCGCAAATACGCCAAGCCGCAAAACGTTAGCGGTCAGGCTATGACGACTACAAACAAAATCAACTTTGATAGTATGATAATAGAAAGCAAAAAAGTATCAGTCAGACAAAAAGAAATTGTTTCTCAGTATCTTCAACAATTAGACCAGCACCTAACAGATTTGAAAGAAGGGAAATCTGAAAAAACTTTTGAAATAAAGGACTTGGCAGACTTGTTATTTGTAAGTCCCAAACACCTGAGTAACACTATTCAGGAAGTTTTAGGAAAATCCCCTTGCGATATTTACGAAGAAAGGCTCATTGAAATTTCTAAAGATTTATTACTAACTACTAATAACACAATCTCACATATTGCACATACATTGACTTTTGATCCATCTAATTTTATAAAGTTTTTCAAAAGCTTTGAACGAATAACACCTAAACAATTTCGTGAACTTCACTTTAAAACGGAACTTCTCACCAAATAATAGGAACTTCTCACCAAATAATAGGAACTTCTCACCATAACCAAGGCATTTACTATTCCTAGTTTTGTACTATATTTTAAATTTTAATAAAATGGCAAAAAAAATTTTAATTACCGGAGCAAGCGGTGGATTTGGTAAATTGACCGTCTTGACATTATTACAAAGAGGGCATCAAGTTGCGGCTTCGATGCGTGACGCTGAAGGACGAAACAAATCAATTGCTTCCGAATTGTCTGAAGCGGGTGCTAAAATCGTTCCGATAGATGTTACCAACAATGATAGTGTTACAACCGGTGTTAAAGAAGCAATTAACCAGTTAAATGGTTTAGATGTCTTAATCAATAATGCTGGTATTGGAGTGCACGGTATGCAAGAGTTTTTTACCGTAGAAGATTACCAAAAATTATTTGACATCAATTTATTTGGTGTTCAAAGAATGAATAGAGCTATAATACCATTTTTCCGTGAAAAACAAGATGGGTTAATTATCTATACATCAAGTTGTTTGGGAAGAGTTGCATTACCTTTTTATGGGTTGTATCAATCAACAAAATGGGCATTAGAAGCTATGGCGGAAAACTACAGATTAGAACTTTCGGGCTTTGGAATAGAAAACTGTATAGTTGAACCAGGAGGATACCCAACTGCATTTGCGGAAAATTTGCTACATCCAAGTGATACAAGCCAAGAACCATTTTACGGAGAATTTGCCAAAGCACCAGAGCAATCTTTGAAAGGCTTTATGAGCTTTTTAGAAGCAAATCCGCAACAGAATCCTCAAAAAGTAGCTGATGCTTTTATGGAATTAGTTGAAAAGACTAAAGGTGAAAGACCATTTAGAACTGCTGTGGATTTTATAGGTATGGGCGACCTAATACAAAAGTACAATGAGCATTTAGAGCAAATAACAATAGGTTTATTGACAAATTTTGGTTCGCAAGGACTGTTAAATGTCAAGAATTAAAAGCCCGAACCGCTAACACGGGTTTGGCAAAAGTGGCGGTTCGGTGCTCCGCAGATTTCGATACATCGGGATGTTTAGTCATCCACCAATGGCGGATTTTCACCATCCGCCAGCTGGCGGATGGTGAAAATCCGCCACTACGCCAAGCTCAAAACCGTCACCCCTTCCTCCTGACCACGAAGCAATCCTTAAATTGCTCCATGCCTATTTTCGGGTAGTAGTTCACCGCCTTGGGTGCAGCCAGTAAAATTAACATCACCTGTTCTTCGCCAGCTGCAACGTGCGTGCGCCTAATCAGTTCCTTGCCGATACCAGCCTTTTGATAGGCCTCGTCAACAGCCAAATCAGATAAATAGCAACAAAAAGAAAAATCACTCAATGCGCGTGAAACACCAACTAACAAATCACCTTCCCACGCGGTGATCAGAATGTTGCCGTGTGCCAACATTTTTTCAATTCTCAATGGGTCATGAACCGGCCTGCGCTCAGCCAAAGTAGATCGTTGTAACAAATCAATGAATTCGTCCGGGGTGATGGCGCGATCTGTTTTGTATTCAATGTTCATACTACCTAGTTTAGATTCAAAAAAATGTCAAGACAGAAAAATAACATAAATACTCGTAAACAAAACGAGGTTCGAAGCAAAAGCTTCGAACCTCGATTAACAGATCAAACTATTATTTAACAAGGTAGTTCCAATGATGCGTATCTGGCTCGATGCCTTTACGGATATCGTTCAATTTCTTCTTTACGCGTAGTTGAAAACTACTCGCATCAATAGCAGGCAAATTATAATCCGTGCCATGAATATGGATAGTTGCAATTTGCGAAACAACGGCTGCCGTACCCACACCAAATGCTTCTGTGATGGTTTTGTTTTTAAATGCCTCCTCTATTTCGGCTACGCTTACTCTTCGCTCTTCTTTCTCAATTCCCATTGCGCTCGCAAGCGTAAGGATAGAATCACGTGTTACTCCATCCAACAATGAAGTAGAAAGTTTTGGAGTAACCAATTTGCCATTCAACACAAACATCACATTCATGGCACCTGACTCATCGATGTATTTGTGGTCTTTCGCATCCGTCCACAACACTTGATCGAAGCCTTGCTTTTGTGCTAACATAGTAGGATAAAAAGCTCCTCCATAATTGCCGGCACATTTAGCGAATCCGGTACCACCTTCCGCAGCTCTTACAAATTCCTCCTCCACCTTTACGCGGATAGGCTTAGAGAAATAAGGCCCAACCGGGCTTGTTAAAATAATGAACTTGTATTCTTCAGCTACTTTTACACCTAGTTTAGCTTCAGAAGCAAATACAAATGGCCTCAAATACAGAGAGGCACCTTCGGTAGTCGGGACCCAATCCGCGTCAACCTCTATTAATGCGCTTAATGATTGAAGAAATAATTCTTCACTAATGGCCGGCATGCACATGCGATCTAAAGATTTCAGCAATCTTTTATGGTGCCGTTCAGGGCGGAAAATAGTAATGGTTCCTTTATCATTCTTAAAAGCCTTCATGCCCTCAAACACCGACTGGCCATAGTGCAGCGCTAACATGGCTGGTGATAACTCTAAGTTACCATAGGGCATAATCCTTGGTTCTTGCCATTGTCCATCCTTATAATCAATCATTAACATGTGGTCGGAAATATGGGCTCCGAAGCCAAGGTTGTTAAAATCGATACCAGATAGGCGGGACTTCGCGACTCGTTCAACGTGGATGGGTTCTGTTAGTACTGCCATGGCCTTTTGTTTTTTTAGTTAGTGTAAAATTACAGAGTTATCCTGAATTAAAAATTTATTTCTACTGCCCAATTTTGCCGGCCCGATGCCCATGTAAGGCACACAGCCCTCAAACTTTTTAGTGGCTCTCCTATTCAACTATTTGTGGCATCCATACTTTCTCATCTCATTCGCAACGCTTACAGAATTTTCATCTCCTCTTTTCTCTAATTCTGAAATAATCTGAGTGTGGTTTTTCTCATCACGATTTTGGCTAAGCTTGTAGCTTGCTTCCATTCGTTCAATGGTAATTTCAAAACCAATCGTTCCACGCAACTCGGCATGAAGAAATTTTTCTGACATCGTGTCAATAGAAACCGGATGTACCGAATCCTTTTCATATTTATTTGTCAATTGTCGGAGCGATTCGATCAACTCCTCTTCTGATTGCATATGCGCCTTTCCATAAACGTGAACGGCTACATAGTCCCATGAAGGCACATTTTCATGATCGTACCACGAAGAGGAAACATACGTGTGGGGTCCCAGAAAAATCACCATCACCTCTTCATTTTGTGGCAGCGCACGCCATTGCTTGTTGCCACGACTTATGTGTCCTTGCAACTTGCCCCCAACAAGAATCAATGGAATGTGCGTTGCCCATAGCTTTCCATCTACCGTGCTAACTACAATACCAAAACCATTCTTTCGAATAAAATCCTTTAGGTCTTCTTCGTTTTCGTTTTTCGCATAAGCGGGTGTATACATATGTTAATTTTTAAAGCCAACGAATTATTAATCTACGATGAACAACTTCACACCTTTTTCACTTCGGCTGCGGTGTGCTTCTGCCCCATCCCCTACCTGATACGAAAGGCCTGCGCTCAAACTAAATTCTCTGCCATCTTCTAATTCAGTAATCATTTCACCCTCCACACAAAATATAATATGCCCTTTCTTGCACCAATGATCTGCCAGATAGTTGGCCGAATATTCTACCATCCGCACACGCACGTTGCCAAAGTTCTGCACTCGCCAAAGCGCAAAACCCGTGGTACCTTCATGGCGCTCGGCAGCTACCGAATTCCAATCAGTAATTCCAAAACCAATTTTTTGATCAATGACCATTTCTAAGTTGGTTAATCACTTCATTCATCAAACCTAGCACCAAGTTGACATCGTCCGTGGTGGTGCGCCAATTCACAAATGCCGCGCGAATTCCTTTTCTATCTTTGTAAAGTGTGGGAGTCATAAATACTTTTCCGGTAGCGTTTAATGTTTTCAGGAACACCGTTACTTCATCCGGGTTTGTTTCTTTTCTCAATGTGAAGCAAACGGTATTCAACCTCACAGGCGCCAGTAATTCAAAATCTAAAGATCTCTCAATGCCCTTACCAAACTGTACCGCATGATTAATGTTGTCATCCACAATAGATCGGATACCTTCCTGGCCGTATGCTATTAACGAAAACCAAACGGATAGTGCTTTCAACCTACGGGAGTTCTCGGGAAGGAAATTCAGGTAATTGAAATTCTCTAACGGGTTGCCTAGGTATGGCGCGTTGGAGTTTTGGAACGTCTCTACCTGAAGGAGGCTGTGCTTTTGTTTCACGAAAAACACTGCGCTCTCATAGGGCACATTGAACCATTTATGACAATCAATCGTGATGCTATCTGCATGCTCCCAACCTTCTACTAAATGTTGATGATGCGATGAGCAAGCAGCAAATCCACCGAAGGCAGCATCAATATGCCACCAAAATGAATACTTCTCTTTCAGTTTGGCAATGGCTTTGAAATCGTCAAAGTCAACCGTATTGACTGTGCCTGCACTGGAAATTAAAATGACGGGTTCTGTTGGATTTTTTTGCAGATAATGTTCTAGCGCAACTACATCGATTGCCTCTCGATTGCCAACTTCTATGTTTATTTTGACAACGTTGCTACTGCCGATACCCAACAGCGCTAGTGATTTTATAGAAGAGGAATGAGGGGTAGCGGTCACAACTTTGATTCCTTTTGCTACTCCCTGCTTGGCAATATCTATTCCTAATTGTTTTCCTACCCACTGACGTGCCACCGCCAGACAAGTAAAGTTAGACATGGTTGCACCCGTAACAAATCCTCCAAAAAAATCCGGAGGCAAGTGAAATAGATCCAACAGCAATTGGACCGCTTCTATTTCCACGTTCGCAGATACATCGCCTTGTCCTTGTAATCCTTGCGGGTTTTGATCGTAGACTGTCGAAAGCCAATCGCCTGCAATAGCTGCCGGAGTAGTTCCGCCAGTTACAAAACCCCAATAGCGCGGCCCTGAAGACCCAACCATGAGAGACTCAAATCGTTCATTGAATTGCGTTAACGCACCGAGTGTACCAACACCGGATTGATCAAGTTTAGTGCGCAGTAATGGAACTTGTGATTGTGTGGTTTGTCGCTCATGCAGCTCACTTAGGTACGCGGTACTTTGCGTGGAAATGAGTTCAAAAAGTGAACTCACTTCTTCAGATTCCTTTTTTAGTAGAGCATTCATTTTAACTCAGCGTCAATTCCATTTTTATATCACTCCGCTTATACGGACCATCTAAAGCAACTTCCACAAATCCAAGCCTGCGATACAAATTGATGGCAGCTACGAGCTTTGTGTTAGAGTAGAGTATGATTTTGGTGGCGTTTTTTTCTCGTGCTTTTGCGATAGCTGCAATGGCCAATTTTTCGCCAATTCCCTTTCCTTGAAAGGTTTCGTCAACTGCCATTTTTGTAAACTCAAATATTGTTTCGCTTATTCTTTTCAACGCAACAACTCCGACTGCCTGGTTTTCCACCACTGCCAATAAGATCTCTCCACCGCCCTCAAGTACTTTTTGTTCAGGATGCTGAAGAACCTCTACATCGATCGGCTCAATCCAAAAATACTTTTCAATCCACGCTCGATTGAGAAACTCAAACGCGGGTTGATGTTCTGGTTTGTAAGGCACAATTTTAACATCCAGAAGGGTCATGGTGTGCCAATTATCCCAGCTATAAAAATGATGATCCTGATCTAGTTGAAACCCAACCTTTGGGTACAACTTGTTGCCGATAGTATTAGACTTGGCAGTTTCCAGAATCAATCCACATCCGCCCGTTTGTCTGCAATGCTCTTTGGCTCTTTCGATCAGCGCAATTGAAAATCCTTTCCCTCGAAAAGTCACGTCTACAAATAAATCATTGAGTAACCAGAGCCGCTTCATTCTCGTGGAAGAAAATAGCGGATAAAGTTGCGTAAAGCCGGTCATTACATTGGCTTCATCGAATGAAACAAAAATGACCGATTCATTTGCCTCGATACGCTGTCTCAGAAATTCATTTGCAGCCTTTACATCAGATAGCTTTTCATAAAAGACCCTATACTGATCAAACAGGATAGCCAGGCTATCCAGGTGATCGATTGTCGCTCGTTCTATTTGAATCATATTGCTTTTCAAGAATCAACAAATATTTTACCTACCAAATACAATCTTGCTCGTCCACTGATTTCAACACGGTCACCAATTAATTTACACTTCAATTCTCCTTGCCGTTTGGATAACTGTTGAGCCGAAAATTCTGTTTTATTTAAAATTTTTGCCCAATAAGGAGTTAAAGAAGTATGAGCCGACCCTGTTACAGGGTCTTCATCCATACCCGACTGGGGGCCAAAAAATCTTGAAACAAAATCAACCTGATTGCCTTTGGCCGTTACAATGATGCCACGGGCGTCTACTTTTCCAATCACTTTAAAATCCGGACTCATGTTAATGATTTGATCTTCGTTCTCAAAAACCAACATGAAATCTGTTTTGCCCTTAAATGTTTTAGTAGATTTAACCCCAAGCCCTTCTTCCAACTCAGGTATTGAGTTTACTTCTGTCAGTGAATCGACAGGAAAATTCAGTGTAAGCGTGTCACCTGATTTTGTTACGGTCAATTGCCCACTGCGCGAATTAAATGTGATCTTGTCGCCTGGGTAGTTTTCTTGATTGAACAATACAAATGCGGTTGCTAATGTAGCGTGGCCGCAGAGATCAACCTCCACGGTAGGCGTAAACCATCGGATGCGCAAACCCTCTTTTTCATTCACATAGAAGGCGGTTTCTGCCAAACAGTTCTCCATGGCAATATTTTGCATTACTGAATCTGGTAACCATTCTTCCAATGGGCAAACAGCAGCTGGATTTCCTCCAAATACCTTGTCTGTAAACGCGTCAACCTGGTAAATTTTGATTTCCATTTTACTTAGAAGTTGTGGTGGTGAAATTTTTGAACGTTGATTTTATTTTAGAAAGAGGCTTTATCGGGTTTGTTTTGAGTTGATATCCTCTATTAACTAAATAGATACCGGCAACGGTAACGATAATAGCCAGCCCAATTTGAAAGTTTAACTTCTCATTAAGGATAAGCCAACCTAAAATCACAGCAACTATTGGGTTAATATAGGCATACAATGAAACTAAGGTCATTGGCAACTTCTTAATGGCGTAGGAGTAACAGGCATAAGCGGCCACCGAGCCTATCAAGATCATGTAGATCAATGAAAAAACAACTTCGTTGTTCCAATGAATCGCGGTGTAATCATCTAATAGCAAACTGATGGGGATAAGGAACAATCCACCAAATAGCATTTGCAATCCAGCATTCAAAAACGGATTGGAGTTTTGGTTCTTCTTCTTAATCCAGATGCTACCAATCGCCCAAAAAAGATTAGCCAAAAAAGTAAGCACGATTCCCTTTGTATAATTGGCATTCGAAAACTCTGTCAGATGTTCTCCAAAAATCATAAGGATGCCTGCTAGCCCTGTTGCCAATCCAAGAAGGATCAACCAATTGGGTTTCTCATCTTTAGTGACCAGTACATTGATGAGAACGGTCCAAATGGGCATCATAGAACAAATGATTGCTGCAACTCCACTTGAAATGTAAACTTCCGCCCAGCCCACTATGGCAATCCCCAATGTGACCATGAACAGTCCGGAAATAGCTTGGTCAACTAGTACCTTGCGATTTGGCCATTTCACTTTACCAATTGTAAGCATAAAAAAAACCAAGATTGGGCCGGCCGCTAAAAACCGCAGCATGGAAAACAAGAATGGTGGAAACTGAGTTACCCCAATTCGCAACGCCAAATAAGTGGTGCCCCAAATCACACAAACGGCCGCTAATGCCAGATAGGCAATTAAATTCTTGTTGTCTTTCATCGTCTATTTCTTCAAAATTCTCTTCGCTCGCTTTACTCTTTAATGGCTTGTTTGCCAACTTTTCTGGTCAGAAAACTATTTGTTGATATCGAAGCATTAACGCAATGGCTCGAACAGCCGCACCAAAAACTAAAAATAACCTATGTCACCTATCTATCTATAATTTCGACTTCAAAATTGATCTTATAACGGCAATGAAACAGTTTCAGTTTTAAGTATTTTAACCAGATCAGTTAAAATATAAATACCTATTTTGTGGTATTGTCCGTATGGCCCGCAAGACCGATCTTTGAAGATTACAAATTGAGTCCATGCGCTGCCTATTTCTTCTGTCCTGTCTATTCATTTCATTTAGTAGTCTAGCTCAAGAATGACTGACTCTTTATCAGAAGGCGCAGACAAGTTATTCAAGCAACCAATTTGAAACAGCCTATGTAGAAGCTGGTCAGGCACTTAAGAAATACCAGGAAGAAGACGGGGCTACTAATGACGCCTACGCTTCCATTCTAAGAATACTTGCAAATGTCTGTTTTCAGCAAGAAAAATTAGAGGAAGGACTGGGGTACGCCCAAAAGGAAATTCAGATTCGCGAAGGAAAAAAGGATCTGGTGCTGTCTGCTGCTTTTGAGAACACGGCTCAATTCCATCAAGAAATGGGCGATTATCAGAAAGCCATAGAACAGCTGGCTCGATCAAAAGAGGTGCTGTTAAATTTCTACTCTGTTGATGAAAATCCGATTGTCGAGTGTGAATTAAACATGGCCATCAATCATTACCTGGCAAACAATAACAACCAAGCGTTACTTCTTTTCAAAGATGCTTTCGCTCGCCTAAAGTCTGAAAAGATTGAAACATTACAATCAAAGTATTATTTCGGCCTACTGAATTTAGAGATGGGCAACGCTGAAACTGCTTTGACAGTCTTTTCAGAAACACAAAAAAAATATCAAGACAGTAGCATTACAGAAACAATCGACTACGCGCTTGTAGTGAAGGGATTGGCAGAAACACAGCACCAACTGAAAGAGTATGAAAAAGCAGAGGCTGCGTATCAGGTAAGTCAGGTCCTATTTGAAAAATTGGAAGCTGTCGATGACGATGAATATTTGTATTTATTGAACAGCCGCGCGATCAATTTAGAACAACTGGGTAAGAAAGAGTTAGCGGAATCATTATTTGGAATCGTGGCCAAACATCCAGAAGGAAGACTTCCTTATGCTGCCGCTCTAAACAATCGAGCCGCTTTGCTCCAAGCGAAAGGGGAATTTGAATCCGCACAAAAACTATATGAAGAGTCGATCTCTAAACTTGACAAAACAAAAAAAACAGAATCCCTTTTGTATGCAGAGACGTTGCAGAATTTGGCTTTATTACAGGCCGAACGAAAACAGTTAGAAAAGGCGATTCAGTCTATTGATGAATCATACTCGATTATAGTCGGAACGTTGGGAGAGGTTCACCCCAGCACCATCAACTCGCTGAATAAAAAAGCGTCTATCCTGTACAAAGCAAATCAAACACAACAGGCCAAGAGAGACTATGAAAAAGTGATCAACGCACTTGCCTCTAAACCTTCTCATGAAATGGCCGTTGCCCTGATTGGTCTCGCGCAGTGCATTCAGAAGGAAGCAAAATATATTGCCGCAGACTCAATATACCGAGTTGCGATTGGTTACTATGACGCGGGCCAATTGAATAAGGATGATCAATTTATAATAGTGCTGGCTAGCTACGCATCCCTTTTACAAGAACAAGGTCAGCTAAAGGAAGCGTCCGCTACTATGCAAAAAGCACTTGTTCAATTAAAAAAAACCAAGGGTATGCAGCATGAATACTACCCAATTTTACTTGAAAATATTGCATCTCTCCATTTACGATTAGGAAACCGAGAGTTAGCCAAAACTGAACTTGATTCAGCCGAAGCCTTTTATAATTCCGAAAAAAAGAAAAATACCGAGGCATACGGTGCTATGCTGTTGGGAAAAGGGCGATATCACCAAGTCTCGGGTGAATATCAAAAAGCAGAGATGTACTTGCGAAAAGGTACAGATTTGTTTTCGAAATTAAGTGGAGAAAGAAGTGAATCGTATGCGTTTGCTATTAATTCACTAGCCCTCTATTATCAGACAATGGGGAATTTTCCGGAAGCAGAACCCCTTTTTACGAAAGCATTGGCTATTAGAGAGCAAACAAACGGCAAGCTGTCAACAGAATACGCCACGGTATTGCAAAATCTTGCCTCACTTTATCAGTTACAGGAAAACTATCAAAAAGCAGAACCTCTATTGCAAGAAGCCAATAAAATAGATGAAGCCGTACTCGGCAACAAGAATCCACAATACCTGGTCTCGCTTCAAAACTTAGCTACACTCTACCAAAAGAAAAAAGACTTGGAAAAGGCTGCCTTTATGATGGAAACTGTCCGCTCGCTCACGGAAAAAATAGTTGGAAAAAATCATCCCTCTTATGTAACAGTGGTAAGTAATATCGCCTCTCTCTATCAAGATCAAGGGAAATATACCGAATCAGAAGCGTTGTGGAAAGAAAGCGTGAACCTTAGAAAATCGATGTTGGGAGAAGATCATCCAGATTACGCACGATCACTTTATGGATTAGCCGGTGTCTATTACGCGACCGGAAGATTTGCTGAAGCAGCTCCACATTTTACGTCTGTTGTTGAGAAATATCAACGTCAGATAACCACCTATTTTGACGCATTGAGTGAAAAGGAAAAGAGTGCCTTCTACAATCGAATTAAACCCGTGTTCGAATCTTATCAGGATTTTTGTGTACAGCTCATCAACCAAAAATCGGCAAACGAAGGTGTTATCGAAAAACTTTATGACATCCAATTATCCACAAAAGCCATTCTCTTAAATGCCTCGAATAAAGTAAGGAATGCAATTATGAAAAGTGGTGATGTGGAGTTGCAGAATCTCTTCCGCCAATGGCAGGCTACAAAAGAAGAACTGGTTCGTTCATATAGCCTTACTACTGAGGAGCGTACACGCTTAGGGATCGATTTAGTGAAAGAGGAAGAGAAAGCAAATGACTTAGAAAAGAACCTATCTGCACGCTCCTCGCAGTTCGCCCTTGGGAAAAAGAATGTTTCGTGGAAAGACGTAAAGGCCAGCCTGAAGCCGAATGAGACTGCAGTAGAAATTATCCGGATCAAAAAGAAGTATGTACCTGATTCGATCTACTATGCCGCCCTCATCGTAAGTGCCACTAGCGAAAAACCCCAATTATTTATTTGGCCTGAGGGTGATAAGTTGGAGAACAGGTGGTATAAGTACCATCGTAACGCGATTAAATTTCATTTCAAAGACACCATTTCTTTTAAACATTTCTGGGGTCCTTTGTTGAAAAACCTTCCCCCTAGCAAAACACTTTTTGTTAGCTGTGACGGAGTCTTCAATAAAATCAACTTAAACTGCATTCAGAATCCGACCACCAACAAATGGGCTATTGATGAGTTCAATATTCGTCTGGTCAGCAATACCCGGGAACTTACTGAGTCACATCCCAGCATGAAAAGAGCTTCCAACCAAGCCAGCATTTTTTGATATGCCGATTTCAACTTGACGGCCTCCAATCAAGTGATCGTCAATGCAGGCGGCAAGCGTGCGTCTCGGTATGGATTTCAGGGAGAAGAAATTCCGATGCTTCCTGCAACAAAAAAGGAAGTCGATTTGCTCAACGAGGTCTTAACTGCGAAAGCATGGAAAACTTCTTCCTTCACATTGCTTGATGTCACTGAAGAGAATTTCAAAAAGATTAATAATCCTCAAATCTTGCACATTGCCACCCACGGCTTTTTTCTAAATGACGTAGATGTAAATGATGATTTGGAGTCTAACGAAGAAAGTCAATTGGCAAAAAATCCGCTATTCAGATCAGGTATTCTTTTAGCAGGCGCGGGGTTGCAACAGACCGGAATGCAAGAAGACGGAGTATTGACTGCTTATGAAGCGATGAACCTGACACTCGACAATACCGAATTGGTCTCACTTTCTGCTTGCGAAACGGGGTTAGGTGATGTTCGAAATGGTGAAGGTGTGTACGGATTGCAACGCTCTTTTCTTGTAGCCGGGGCACGAACAGTAATTATGAGTCTATGGCAAGTTGATGATGAAGCCACCCAAGAATTAATGAGCACTTTTTATACCCAGTGGATCAATGGCATGGATAAGTTTCAAGCCTTTCGGGCAGCACAACTGGCGATCAAGGAAAAACATAAACTACCCTACTACTGGGGTGCATTTGTGATGATTGGAAATTAATGGTTGTTCGAAATGCATTTTGTTATGAATGGATTGTAAATTTGGAATCGTTTTATTGACTCAAGCGTTTTATGATTTATCGATTGCTTTGTCTGGCTTTTGCATTGTGTGGGGTATCTCTTTCGACAGCACAAGTAAAACCACCTACCGCGACTACATCTCCCGCGCCCGTAGATTCTATGGTCTACTATGGCAACACTAAAAAGCCAGCGATTAGTGACCCCATCCAGATCGAATACGCACCGACTATTCAAGCCGATGGACGCGTAATTATTTTTGAGGCGAAAAGCAAAAGGTCGTACCAGTTATTCCAGACAAGAATAAGTGAAGGGAAATGGCAAAACCCTGAGTCCATTACCAAAATAAATGACTCAGGAGACTCGACAGCACTAATTGGTGGACCCAGCTTAAGCTTTGATGGAAATGAACTCTACTTTTTTAAGGACGCGAAAGGAAATTCAGAAATTCTTTTCTCCACCCGACAAAAAGACGGCTGGAGTAAACCGGAATTAATTGGATCACCCATTAATAGCGCAGGATACGAAGGATTCCCTTCCATCAGTGCGGATGGTTCTACATTGTACTTTG
>JAJTGQ010000087.1 GCA_021299455.1 Flammeovirgaceae bacterium
CGGTAGTTTTGCCCAACTTTCTTGGTCAAACCAATTGTTTGTCCAGGGTGTAACGGACCATCCTTTAGGTGCATGCAAATTCAACGGTGCAATGTCAATATCGGTTGGCGTTGGGTCATTGGCCTTGTCTCCATTATTAAAACGTTCTACAAAAATTTGGTACCAAATAACTTCTTTCGACCATGCCGGTGGCTCATTATATGGAGTGGTTGATTGCGCACTCGAGTTAAACGAGTTCAAAAAAAATAGTAGAAACAAAAGTCGTGCATTTTCTCTCATAGCTTTACTTTTTTAGTAAAAACAATAGGGGAATAGCCAGGCGCTTATTCCATGCCTTTTCAGAATGGTTCTCACCCGGGAAAAACTTTGTCATCCAATTCTTAGCAGAATATCCTTTGGACTTGATCACTTCGTCTGCCTTCTTTTGCAAAGGAGGATAGAGAGCGTCTAACGTTTGATCACCGTAATCGAAGTACAACTTGTGCGACTTAGGATTTGGCAGATTTTTGGCTAGGTAATTGAAGAAGGCCTCTGGAATTGGGTTGCCCTCTACTTTAAAAGTGCCTGGCCAATGGGTGCTTAAGCAAGCCGCTCCGCCAAACACGTTAGGATACTCGCATATGGCGTACATGGAAATCAATCCACCCATACTCGAGCCCGCCACGAAAGTATTTTTTGTGTCTGTCTTCGTTGAAAAGTTTTTATCGATAAAAGGCTTTAACTCCTCCACTAAAAACTTCAAGTAATTATCTGATATTGGCTTAAACATCTCCTTTGTCCTTCCCATTTTTTGCAGCTGTGCTGTAATGGTATCCCTTTCTACTTGAGATAAACTCTCATATGGTTTTTGCGGAAAATACTCGGGGTGGCGCGTGCCTTCAGAATTCCAGGCACCTACTACGATACAGTTCTTTACTCTCCCTTCTTTTAACAATCTACCCAATACCTCATCTACTCCCCACTCCTGCTTGTTCCACATGATAGCGGAATCATAAAGACCCTTCCCATCGTGCATATACAACACCGCATACTTCTTTTGGGAGTCATAACCATCCGGAAGCCAAACGTCCACATTACGAGGAACCACATATTTTGATTCAAACTTTTCGTAGTGTTTGATGGTTCCTGAAGAAACCTTGGGCACTTGTGAAATCGACACGAGATGACAACATACAAATAGAGTGATTATGAATATCGGTTTCATCTGTTTGAGTTAACTTTCTTGCACTTGTTACGCGGTCATAATACTATCGATTTCCACTGACAAACTCAAGTTTTCCACCTGTGATAAGAGTCGAATAGGCTACAGAATGATCTAAAGTTTTCTTACCATTTAACTGTACTTCAAAAACCGAAACGTTCTGTTTGTTCGAAGTTAAACTGATAATTAACTCTTTGCTCTTAGCTAGTTTAACAACTATCTTTTTTGCCTGAGGAACTCCAAACACAAAAGTGCCATTTCCCGGGTTAACCGGATAAAAACCTAGCGTTGAAAAAATGTACCACGCACTCATTTGACCGCAGTCATCATTGCCTATCATTCCTGTGGGTGTGTTGTTATAAAATTGATTGCAAATTTGCGTGATCAATTCTCTGCCTCTTTGGGGCTTCTCTGAATAGGCATATAGGTAGGCAATATGATGACTTGGTTCATTGCCATGCGCATATTGCCCAATCATTGCTTCTTGTCCTAGGTGTTTATTTGGGTTGAGTGCGCGAATGGTAAAAAAACTATCCAATTGTGCAGTAAAATTTCTTTTGCCACCTAACAAACGCATAAGCCCCTCCGCATCATATTGGGCAGGTGTCCAAAAATATTGCCATGCATTTGCTTCTGTATAATCACCCGGGTTGTTCATGGGCGATGTTGCCATCAGCGGATTGAATGGGGTTCGCCATTTAGCCAAGCTATTCTTCCCCCGCATTTGCCGGGTTGTGCTATCGTATAGGTTTTTGTAAAAAGAAGCACGCCTAAAATACTGAGTCGCTATATCTCGTTTACCCAACTGTTCGGCCATTGTGGCAACAAAATAGTCATCTACTCCATGTTCTAATGTTCTTGAAACAGCTTCGTTGTCCAAACTATCAAAAGGATAATAGCCATACTTTTTCAACAAAGGCCAATTGCTGTTGATGTGTTTCTCTGTAGTGCTTTTAACCATCTCTTTCAACGCATCATTCGCATCGAAACCCGTAAATCCCTTTTTATAGGCATCGACTATCACCGGAATGGAATGATTGCCGATCATACAATAATTGTCTTGGCCCCATGCTGTCCAGATCGGTAAGAAGCCGGCAGCCTTGGAATGAGCTATCATCGATTGCACAAACCCGTTTACCTTTTCAGGAGCGATTAACGTATAGAGCGGGTGAGCAGCGCGGTAGGTATCCCACAAGGAGAGGGTAGAATAATACTCTTTATTTTCCGCTTGGCGGACGACATCGTCTGCACCCCTGTACTTTCCATCCACATCCGCAATGTTGGAAGGCTGAATAAACAATCGATACATACAGCTATAGAAAATCTCTTTTTGTTTCTGATCTGCGTCTATTTCAATACGAGATAAATATTCATTCCATTTCTGCTTTGCTTGGGTTACAGTCCTGTCAAAATCCCATTCTGGAATTTCAGTCTTTAGATTTGCTATTGCACCCTCTACGCTTACGGTCGACAAAGCAACTTTCGTTTTAAGTACTTTGTCCTTAAGTTCGAATTCTAAAATGTACTTTGGCGCTTTCTCCTTAGGTTTCTTAACCAATTCGCTGTTGGTGACAAATGGTTGATCAAACTGGATAAAAAAGAAATACTTTCTATCGACCCAATTTTTGGTGTGGCAAAAACCCGAAATACTATTTTGATTGCTCAATCTTACGTCACTCTCTAACACCAACGAGTCGGTAAGAAATCGAAGACCGTGTTGTAGATCGACCAAAAGCTTTGCCTTATTGTTGGGGTACGTGTATTTATGAAAGGCAACTCGCTCGCTGGCAGATAACTCGACCTTGACTTGATTACGGAGCGTAACAGAATAATAACCTGGCGTTGCGCGTTCTGTCCGTTTGTTGTAACCCTCACCAAATTTCTCTGTCCGGGAATCTGTAACTGGCTGCAAGAGCACATCACCAAACTCACTGATGCCAGTGCCATTGGCACGTGTCTGAGAAAATCCAATAATGGTTGAATCCCGATATTGATATCCACTTGTGTAGTCCCAACCTTGATCTCTATTATCCGGGCCCGGTTGAACCATCCCAAACGGCAAACACGGACCGGGAAAGGTATGACCCGTTCCTTCTGTGCCAATGAATGGATTGACAAATTCAGTAAAATCCTTGTCATCATTTGCCTGATTCTGGCAAGCAAAAAACAAAACAACCAACCCAATCGATACCAAAAGTTTATTTACCAATTTACTCATTTGCTATTTCGTCCATTCCGAAATTCACTCAGGTAATTCTTTTCTATTGTGTTCTTCAAGTAAGTTACTAGTAACGAGAGTCAAATTCATGTTGTAAGTAATCTTTCATTCTTACATTAATTTCCCATTGGTCGCCCAACGGTTTTTGTGTGAATGGTATGGTTGGCATATACGGTACGGGACCAAATTCCGGGCAAATTGTAAAAAAGCCCCCTGTAACATTTCCGGCTTTTATAACTTTCTTCCACCAGCCAACGAATGTATCGAAAGTTGACTTCCATTCAGGAGCAAAAGGATCATTCACTTGTGGTGAATGCTCGAAGCCCACGCGGGCATGAAGATGGTAAACGAAAGGAATTACTTTATCAACTATTTCATTTTGATCGCTCAAAAGGCTTTCGGAGACAGTGCACCAATGTGAAAAGTCTGCTGTTAGTTTAAGTTGTGGAAATCGTTCTAAGTAGGGAAGCAATGAAGCAGCATGGTAAGTAAAACGTCCTCGGTGAGTCTCATGTAAAATTTGTATTCCCGACTGCTGTGCTATGTTTTCAACCATTTCAATAATCCTACAATTATCATCAAATGAAAAATAATCTTTTCCTGTGTGACTATTGATGAAATTTGGCTTGAGCGCAACAATAGTATCAAGTCGCTTTTTTAAGCAAGCTGCATATTCCTTAACGCTCTCTTGCCGTATAGGGAGAACTTGTTGTGCAATGAAGACAAAGTTCTTGTCCATTTTACGCGCGTATTCCAATTCAATTTGAAATTCCTTTGTAAAATCCGATGACTCGGGCATGTTTATCTCCACACCGTCATAACCTTCCTGAAGAATACGCGTGAAAAAGTCGGAAGGTAATATTCCCTCTTGACCCCAATACGGGCAGACAAACTTGATCTCCATCAATACTAGCGTTGATAAATGATCGGGTTAATCGGGCTGTTAATTACTTCCCCGATAGTTGCTCCGGGGCACCATGTATTCCAGTCGTTAATTTGATTTTTGTTTTCCGGTGCCTTTAACTTCATGTCTTTGTCCATAAAAATAATGGTCATCACCTTGCGCATTTGATTAGTCACATTGGCGCCTGCTCGATGAAACACCCAACCCGAATGAAAACTGATCTCACCGGCATCAAAAGGTTCAATCACATGTTTGAAATCGGTAACCCGTAGTTTTTGTTGAATAACGGCTTCACTTTCATCGCCTATTTCAAGTTCTCTTCCTTCCACGATCTGATGGCTTGCTGCACTAAATTCAAGCGGTCCTAGCTCCAGTGGGGTCGCTTGTAATGGCATCCAGGCAGTAACTGTTTTATCAGTTTCCAATGGCCAATAATATTGATCGGCATGCCAGGGCGTAATTCCGCCACCACCCTCTTTAAAAAGTGCTTGATCGTGGTAAATTCTAACCCCATCAGTCTGCATCAAATCGGAAGCGATTTTTCCCAAACGCTTACTAAATATCAACTTCTTCACGACTTCATCTTCGCACCAAAGATTGAATAACTGCAAAAATGCTTTTCCATAAGTGCTTCGTTGTTCCAGAGGGGTGTCAATTGCTTTCATTTGATTTACCCGAACGGTAATTGCGTTGTTGAAGAAGTCAAGTGTTTCTTCATTGAGCACTTGTTTCAACTTGATATATCTATTTTTTTGATAAAAAGATATCTGATCATCAGATATTGAGTAAGGTTCATCTAAAAAATTTAAGATTGAGTCAGGGAGTTTCATTTTTTTGTTTTTAACAAAGCTAACCTGAATACCTCACCAGAAATTCAGCTCAGTTGAATAGAATAGCACTATATTGACAAAATAATTTCCTGGTTCCAAAGAAAAATTGACGGTGAACAGCCAATAAGCTCTTGCTTAAATTAATCAAGTAGCCTGGCTTTCCAAGCTGCAAATTTTTCCAATATTAGAAGCCGATCGGCTGGTTCTAAGTTTGTCAAATCGATTACTCTCGCCTCATTCGATTCATCATCTAGACTCAAGAACACGTGACTTTGCTCAATTTCAATTGAATAAACTTTTTCAAATTCAATTAAATGGCCGTTATCGGTCAAGTACCTGTCCGATATTTCAATTTCCTTCCTGTGGTCTAGGATCACCATTAGTGAAAAATAGATTATGAATGTTACTAAGACCGAGTTGCCTCCATCAGGGTTGTGGAGAGCCAAATAACAAAGAGTCGCAACACCAACCACTTCCTTGATTCGCAACCATTTTATTTCGTTTCTTTTAACCACAAGCAAATTTCTAGTCGAAAATTTTTTTTCAGTTGCAAATAGATTAAACAGAAAAGAAAATACAGCCAGCACAATCATTGCTAGCCCAACTTGGAAATTATATTCGAAATTGGGAATGATTCCGCTAATATGAATAAGCCCTGAGATGCCAATTACTGCATTCAAAATCCTTGCAGTGTTTGTTGTCATTTAATTTCAGATTTTCAATTTCTCCACGCAAATCGAACTCACTCCTTCAACTCCAGCACCCACATGGTTTTAGTGGGGATTTTGGTCTTTGTGGAGAGGTCAAATGAATTACTACCCAATACATCGATAGCCGTAGAGAATTTGGACGTTCGCTCGCCATAGTTAGCAAAGTCTACATCCATTGACTTATCACTTGTATTCATCACACACATCACCGTTTGTTGGTCATCATAACGGAAATAAACATACAGACCATCTTTAGGAACATATTGCATCATCTTTCCTGTTTTCAAAGCCGTTGACTGCTTTCGGTAATTCGCCAATGTCTTTACCAAAGATTGTACAGAAGCTTCGTTATCGGTCAAACCAGCTCCTGTAAATGCATTCTTCTTATCTCCTGTCCATCCGCCCGGAAAATCCAATCGCACCCACCCATCCGGGTTGGTAAAACCTTTCATGATGATTTCGGTTCCATAATACATCTGCGGAATGCCTCTGCAGGTTAGTAGCCATTGAATCCCCATTTTTTGTTTCGCTACATCCTCTCCTACCACTGAAAAAAATCTGCTTACATCGTGATTATCCAAAAACAAAACATTGCGGTAAGCATCTTTGTACAGGTAATCAAACGCAAGCGTGGTGTACAATTTATTTACACCTTCGGTCCAGCCAAAGGGTTGGGTTAAAGCGGGTACAATACCATAGTCATGAGTTTGAAAATCAGTTGCTCCCTGCAAATTACTTTTGAATGGTGCATCTATGTTATTCTCCACGAAATAGGATTGTGAGGGTACGCCATGTACCCACAGCTCGCCAAAAATGGTAAGCTTCGGATACTCGGCATACAAGGTCGCATTACAACGATTCATAAAATTCAAATCGTTATACAAATACGTGTCCACCCGCCAACCGTCCACTCCAAATTCTTCTACCAACCAGACTGCATTTTGAATCAGATAATTGGCGACATAGGGATTGGTCTGGTCTAGATCAGGCATCAGCTTGGTGAACCAACCATCAGTCGTGATCTTTCTATCGGCCATTGCACTATATGGATCGAACAATGGCTGATCCTTATAAGCTGTTCCCGTGTAAGACGGCCAGTTATGAAACCAATCTTTTGCAGGCTTTTCCTTGAAAAGAATATGATCAATATCTACATGATTATATACTGCATCCTGAATCAATTTCAATCCATGTTTATGCAGTGAGTCGCTGAGCTGTTTATAGGCCACATGCCCGCCCAAGCGAGGCTCAATTTTATATTGATTGGTGAAACCATATCCGTGCTCGGTACGTTCTGTTCGATCATTTTCTAAAACCGGCATTGACCATAAAGCCGTGACACCTAAATCTTTGAGGTAGTCGATATGATTTGATATCCCTTTGAGATCACCACCATGCCGATGAAAGATAGAATCTCTATTGAGCGTTTGATCACGCATCCCGGCAATTTTATCGTTCTTCGGATCGCCATTGCTAAATCGATCAGGCATGATCAGGTAAATGAAATCGCTAGAGGTGACACCCAATGCAAAAGCAGAACCATTTCCAGGTCTGCGTGGATTCAATGGCCAGTTGAATTTGCTTTTCTTTTTTCCATCTACTCCGGAAAACGTAACGACACCCGGCTTCGCTTCAGACGAAACTACGACATCCAACGCCTGGTATTTTCCATTCTCAAATAGATGGCTTTTTACTATCGATACGCCCGGATAATTAACAGTAAAAGTCTGCTTGCTAAATGTCGGATCTGTGCTTCTCAACAATACTTGAACCGTATTTAACTTCATACCCACCCACCAATGTGGAGGATATACTTCTACTGATTGAGCGTGAGACAAAAAACATAAAAACCAACAGGCAAAAAAAAGTGAAAATCTCATGGCGATCTCAGTTAATCAATGGCAACATATGTCCACCAATATACCAATTTATCGATAACAGAAAACAAGCTTCTTGTCTCGATGTTTCACATCCTATTCTCTTTGAAAGGTAACCTGCCGCAGAATCGTCTTGCCCATTGGTACTAGCTCGCGATTTTCCTGTTTTCGGGTTTTTTCGTTCAGAAAAACCCCGGTGATTTTGGAGTCATCGCCCGCCAAATTTGGCGCGGTTGGCAACAGGTATCTTGCAAAACCCAGAGGGCTATATTGGTAATCATGAAATCCCGAAACCGGGAAATTCTTACTGATTGTCTCTTGACCGGAAATTGGCAACGCGTAGACTAACGACCCATAAGTGAAATAGACCTCATCCTCCTTAAATGAGTGCTCTTTAACGCTTGTTTTGAAAGCAACTTCAAAGTCCATCAACTCCTTTTCAAATCGGAAGACTAGTAAATCACCTTCTTTTTGGTAATCTACAGACGAAGTAATTTCATCCGCCCAGGCAGGTTTACGGATTTTCAGCGTTAGTGTCTTATTGCCGCTTTTTTCAACCACAAATCGTATGGAATTACTGTACGGATAATCTGTTATTTCTTTGATCAACACATTTTCGCCATTTATTTCAGTGCTTACTTCAGATGGCCCTAACAAAGTGGCAACCAAGCCCTCAGTGTCTTTCATCCACATACTTTGAACATAGTAGGGTCCTATACGGCCAGCATTAGGCACACAACAAACTGCAGCATCCTGATGAGCCGGGGAATACTTATAACGGGTTTGTTTTGGCTGAGTGGTATCATCATTGCGCTTACCGTTCATCGAGAAAGAGTTATCCGTTTTTAAATAGGCAATCGCGCTGTGCTGTGGGTGTCGGGCACCTTGCGCTGCATTAAAAAATACCCGCTCCACTTTTTCCGCGTACTCCATAGCGCCAGTCTTTCCCAAGAGACTTATGTAGGAATGCATCAACTCGTGTGTAGAACAAAACTCATAGCCAGTAGTGGTTGCATCCGCTTCTCGTTGTCCAATCCATTCGTCTCCTATCGGCCCACCTGAAGGAGCTGTTGTGCCGGCAATTTTCTTGAGGAAGTTATCCAATGCATTCATTAATTCAGGATCTTCGGATAAATAAGCCGCTGCCGACAATGCACGGAGGTGCTCAAACGTATGCGCGCCATGCCCGCGAAGTTTATAAGCACTATCCATCAATTTCGGTATCTGTGCATCTTCGTTCAGTTTATTCGCAGAAAAATCTTTATAAAGGAAAACACAATAGGATTTGTACTCACTTTTTTTGGTGAGTTGGAATAGTCGTTCAAATATGTCTGTAATCATTAACCCATGTGTCAGTCCGCCCGCATCGGGGTTAGTAGAGTAGAATGGATGAGACGCATTGATTGGATAGTTGTTTATAATATTTTGAGCAGCTTTTTCTATTGCGTCTAGCACTTTCTCGTCTTGGGTATATTCATACCAACCTAAAAGTCCTCTAAGCAACGTTGCTTTAGACCAAAGCTCTCCGTTTTCATTGTCAAACTTATACCTCAGTTCCTGATCATAGATCCCTAAGTAACCATCTTCATCTTGTGTGTGAAGTATTTTGTTTACGTATTTTTCTGCTCTTGCCAGGTGATAAGCATTGCCCGTTAGAATTGCGTTACGTAGGTAGCCGTCCCACCAATTGCTTTGGGTTTCTGAGTTCCACCAAAGAAATTGAACCTGCCACAGGCCGTCATCAGTGATAGCCCCCACGTCTTTCGTTTTCACGCTTTTTGAAAGTCTGTCCTTTCCATAAATATCGTCTTTCAAAATCAAGTCGGGCACGATGCTATCCAAATGCCCGGTGAAGCCATCCAAATCGCCAACCATTTGCTTCTCGAGCCAACCGGTTGGTTTAATTTCTGAAAGGCGTAAGAGCTGAAGTTTTTCAGAGAGACTTTGGTGTTGTTCAGTTTCTTGAAGTTGTCCTGAGCGTTGTTTAGAGCAGCTTGTGACAAGAACAGTGCCTAAAAAAACAAAGGTTAATAGATTAAGTGCTTTAGCCATGTGAGTTAAATTATCAACAAACATATCCATTCTGAAACAACTGAGTCGAAACAAAACAATCGAATAATAGCACTATATTGTACATAAATATCTAATAATAGTGATATTCGTAACTATTCTGTACCATGAAGGCTTCCTTTGAAGATATCCAATCGAAGAAGAAAGATCAATCGTTTTTAGCCTATTCGTTTAGTACCAAACAATTTAAATTCAAATGGCACTATCATCCGGAATACGAATTGACTCTGATCACCAGGGGCAGCGGAAAACGGTTTGTTGGAGATAGCTATCACGACTTTACTTCTGGTGACTTGGTCTTGATAGGGACAAACCTCCCCCACACGTGGGTTAGTGAACTGACAGACTCCCGCCTATCATCAGCTGTTGTCATACAGTTCTCTTGCAATTTAATTGAGTCGTTGCTCGATTTGCCGGAATTTCAGTCTATCAAAAAAATGCTTTCTCAGGCAAATCGTGGTTTGCATTTTTCCACAAAGCAATCAAATGGGTTAATCACAAAAATAAGTAAGCTGACAGAAAAGAGTGGTGTTGAAAAAATTTCATTTCTCTTGATGGTTTTGAGCGAATTGGCGGAACAAAAAACAGCCTTCCTTTCCTCAGCTAAGTTTGAACCAGCCATCGGTGACAAAAATGAAAAGCGGATCAATACGGTATGCGAATACATTCAAAAGAATTCAACTAAAAAATTTACGCTAGGTCAAATTGCTCAACTTATTCATCTTTCAGAAAGCGCTTTCTGTAAATTTTTTAAAAGGTTGACAGGAAAAACGTTTTCAGATTACGTGAATGAAGTACGAATTGGTCACGCGTGCCAAATGCTAATTGAAACTGACAAACCCATTTCAGATGTAGCATGGAAGACTGGCTTTGAAAGCCTCACTTATTTTAACCGGGTTTTCCTAAAAAAGAAAAAAATGAGACCTAAGGAATTCAGGGCGAAACATTTTTCAGGCTAACCACTCTACTTTCTAGTGACCACTCGCTGCGCAATCAACTCACCTACAGCCCTACCCTGTTTCCCGCCCACCTCAAAGGCAGGTCGGTAGTGTATGCCTCCATACATTCGACTTATACCTGCTTCTTCTGCCGCCTGGTAAAAGGACGTAAACTTTCTGGCACCCATACCAAACTCAACTTCTGTTGAATCGGTAAAGGCATAATTGTCACCAAACAATTTGGTCAACGCTACCGAAGCCGATGAAGAAATGACGCTGTGACCACTTGTATATTCCGGAAATGGAGGTGTCTGCAAGATAGGCACCCAATCTTCGTTAATGTATTGATTGATATACGTCTCTGGACGGATGACGCGACTTCTATACTTTTCGTCCCAGCAACTGATGAAACCATCTACCAGAGATAAAGAAACTCTAACATAAGCTTCTGTCGATTGGGCCATCGTGGCTTTTGTTTGTGCACATACGGTTCTGGTAATATTGATCCAATGGCCACCGGGAGAAATCTTTTTGGTGGCGAACATGACGTGACCACGTACATTCATAGCAAAAGGATTGCAATCCCAGAAACTTGCAATGTTTCGTTGCTCCTCCGTAATATTCTTTACCACTTCAAAAACCTCAAAAGCCTCCTTATAGAACTGACTAGTCTTCTCAACCGAAAAGGGCGTTGGAGGAACCGGCTTAAATTGGGCAGCAGAATCAATCACAAAAGGTCTGATTTTATTCCAATGGGGTTCAACTGCATCCATATATGCCGGTGGCGTTGGTTTCCAGGTGGCTGGGTTGTTTTCTATTGAATACTTCGGGAAACTCCGTGACTGCTTATAGTTATCTTTTGACGACCATGTTAGAATATGTGCCGCCACCTGATCACCATAGGCTATTGATCTATCAAACACATCGTCAGGAATTCCAGTTGCCTTGTATTCTTTCATGACCTGTTCAATAAAAATATCCAAGTCTGCCTCCGAAAATATCAGCGTCCTACCAACTTTTAACATGGCTTGCGTGGCTGCCAAGTCAAAACTATATTCTAATGCGCGGTCTGGCTTGGGCACCGCTTCCAATCCATTCAACTGGCCAGCCAAAGTTCTGTAACTAGAGTCTTGCTGGATAGCGGCTTCATACGCAGCAACGCTAACATAGGTATAAATTCTGCTCGCCACTGGCGGAGAAAAGATGTCATGCACGATTCGGTCTGTGATCGCCTTCATTGATCGGTGCAGGAACTCCGGGCTCTTCGCTTTTTCCGTATACTCACTATTGTTCGAAGCGCAACTGGTTATAACCACCAGCAAAAAACCAAAACCTGTTAATCTCATCTCTTCTTATTTAACAACGTATAAAACTTCCTCCGCTTGTTCAGAAACAAAATCATAGAGTACATCAATTGAAAATATTACGTCCTCGTTTTTTCCCCAAAAAATATTCCCGTTTTGCACATTGAATTTCTTAAACTTCTCTATGGCAAAGTATTTGAGGTTTGCCCCCTTAACGTATCGATGAAACAAGGGTAGAAAATCAACCACTTTAACTTCACCCGTACTGAATTTTATTGAAATCACGAAGTCATGGACGTAGCTGGCCGAGAGAACCAAAACTACTTTCTCTTTAGTTTTAGTCTTATTACCTCGCAGGTTACGTCTTGTTGATAAATGAACACTTTTTGCCATTTCTCGATTATTTTTACTTTGTAAGCCTTTAGAAAAACTGATACTTCGTTTACTTGAGTTTGATTCAAAGGTTTTTTACCCTTTACTTTCCTAAACAACAAAATTAAGTCATTCTCGTGAATCAAAAAATCAACCTTACACTCTTGCTCTCGACCTACTTGAACATGCACATGGATTGGAAGATGATCATTGGAATAAAATCGAATCACATAATTCAGATATTGAAATATCTTAGGCATAGATAAGTTCCAAAACTACTTCACTGAAAAACTGACTTTTGTCACTCCAACACCTTTTATCTCCAATGATTTCCAGGTCTTTGGCAGCTTGGTTTTTATTTGCGTGATGCCTGCATCAGAAATGGTTAATCCACCAAATCCATTCATGACGGCTTGTAAAAATCCTCCTGCTCCGGTTGCAAAATAAGGATTGGTTCCACCCGCGGTCTCTGACAACACACCAAAGGGAGGCACTTCGTTTGGCTTGTAAGATTTTGCAAACAGCTCCGTTGCTTTCTCCAGGTTTCCCATTCGAGAATAGATGGCAGATAGTGCTGAATGCCCCATTGCTGGACCTTCGGGTGAGTAGCGGGGCTCATAGTACTTCAGGTCTTTTTCAATCTGGGCTTTGTCTGTAATGAAGTCTAAGGGAAATGCCAACAAATTTACGTCTCCTTGCTTGATAGTTACACCATCATAAGTAGCATTTTCCTTTGTCGTACCATCAGGAAATTTCAAGATCGGTATATTCTGCGCAACCACTTCCCAATCGGGATTAGGAGCAAGGCCCATCTCCTTGGCTGCCTGGGTCGCATACTGAAGTACAGTAATAGCCATGCCATTGGTGAACGCATTGTTGTCAATATTTTCTTGCCATTCGTTTGCACCAATTACGTTGTTGATCTCAAATTTCCCTGGACCTTTTCGCTCGACTCTACTCGCCCAGAAATCAGCTACTTCCTTTAGCATTGGATAGCCTCTGTCCTTAAGCCATTGTTTGTCTTTTGTCACTTGGTAATACTTCCAAAAAGCCCAGCCAACGCAACCGGTGATGTGCTGCTGAAACGGACCCGTTAATGCCCAAACGGGAGTATCTTCGGTGCCCTCAGCCGATGATTCCCAGGGGAACATCGCCCCTTTGTAGCCATGCGAAAATGCATTCTGCTTGGCGGCAGCCAAGCGGTTGAACCTATACTCTAATATTGACTTGGCAATCTCTGGCTGCAGCATAAGGATAGGCGGATACATCCATAACTCAGTGTCCCAAAATACGTGTCCGTTATATCCGAGCCCGGAAAGACCCATGGGAGAAAGGCTCAACCCTGTACCTTCTCTCGCAAAGGAGTAAAGATGATATAATGCAAATCGAACATCCTTTTGAGTTTGCAAATCACCCTCAATTACAATATCGCTCTTCCACAATTTTTCCCATTCTGCTAAATGGCGTTGGAGTAATCGTTCCGTTCCTTCCAATCGCGCAAAGATCGTAAGTCGCTCCGCTTCATTCAACGGATCTTGAAAGTTCACGGTAGAAGTGGCTGAAGAAACAACGCTAAACGAATAGCTCTCTCCGGCTTTTAAACTCTTATTGAACTTTGCGAGATGCATACTGTAGTCCCAATCTTCGTGAATGAGATCAGGTTCTTGCCCATGGGGCTCCGAAAAAATAATGCTATTACTAGCGGCAACTGTGTGCTTACCAGAGGGGCTTTTTCCTACTGAAGATAACAAGGGCAACTTCACATGAGGCCGATCTATTTCGCTATATGTATTGCGCACATCGGCCAAGTGATTAGGAGCTTCAATTACACTCATCGGTGTCACGTTGACATCCTTTTTTGCTTTTAATTCCACAATCGACATGGCTGTGTAGGGCAAGTGTCGAAGTGCCATCATCGAGTGCTTCACCGAAAGTTTATCACCCACATCAAAAGTTGTTACTAAAATTGCTTTCTTCATATCTAGCGTTTGGTGGTAGTTAGAGATATCTCTAATGCCCATTCTCCTACCATCCACATCCAAATTCATATTGGCATGGTTGAAGGTCTTCAAAATATTGGAAACACGTCCACGCTGATAATAATCATAAACGCCATTCAATACTACATCTTTTACTCTCATCGGATCAGGAGAGGATACCAAGCCGATCATGCCATTAGCCACGGCTACTCCGTAATAATTGTTAGGGTCAATGGCTTTGGCTTCGATGAGCCACGGGTCGCTTTGCTGAGAAAAAACTTCAACTCCGCACAGAATTAAGATCAACGTGAGCAAATGCTTCATTGTGATACTATTTTAAATCCTACGATGGACTGATCATTCCTTGAAACTAAGATAATTTTCTCATTTTTGAAATTACTGAGTACCTGAATATGCCGTGTTTCTCCCTTCACCACAAATCCGGATTCTTGCGCGTCCACAGGCTTCCAGTTACCCATTCCGTCACCCAGCATAATCAGACCGATACTCGCATCATACCTACCAAAATCGGGCTGCACCGCATCTAAATTTCCGCCTAGGAGCAAGTCGTTGAAGCCATCCTTGTTAACATCTTCCATGGCGATCGCATAAACTGGAGCGAGTTGTGCTTCGGCTGGCAAATTCACTAGGGTTAATTTGCCTTTATCATTTCTTAGATAGGATGAACTGAGCGTTTCCACCTGCATGCGCGCTGAGTTTCCCTTTTGTTGGGGAGTGACAATGTCTTCCAGATTTACATTGCGGTAATCTTGGTAACGAAGGAATTTCCTTTTCAAACCTGGAAGCTGCTTTATCAACTGATCGCGCGAGGCAAACGGGTAACTTTTGTCTCCATTGTAGTAAACCAAAATATGGTCTGACCCACCGTTGCTATCAAAGTCACCTAAGTACAAGGATAAAGGCTGTTCGGTAGAAACTTTTAATCGGGAGTTCTGACCTAAGTTGCCAAGCACATAATCGTCATCTCCATCATTGTCGAAATCAGATGCCTCGATTGCGTTCCACAAGCCGCTAGTAAAAGTAAGGCCAAACTGTTCGGTCTGGTTTTCAAATTGATGATTCTGATTTTGGATTAAAGCGGTAATGGGCATCCACTCCCCCACTAAAATCAAGTCAACACGGCCATCCTTATTCACATCCGTCCAGGCAGCATCCTTCACTAAGCCTGGTCGTATTTGCGTTGGATTATTAAACCGGCTATTGCCAAGCCAATTCGGCACATCCGAAAAATCACCTTTACCGTCATTTCGCAATAAATAGCTTTGGGGAGCCATTCCGTACAAAAAAGGTATTACACTTGCCCCGATAAAAACATCTGTATCTCCGTCTCCATCATAATCAAATGGCTTGATACATGATGCATTCAAAATTATTCTTGGAATTGAATTATTGTCTCGTTGAAAATTTCCGCGTCCATCGTTTTTGTAAAGTCTAGGTCGCAAAGCCTCCGGTTTGTTGCTTGGGTCTTGCCCACCAGCCGCTACCAATAAATCCAAATCATGATCACCGTCTACATCGATAAACTCGGCTGCTATGTCCTCGGTAAACGAATCAGAAAAAAAGTCTTTATTGCGTTTCTCAATCCACCCACCTTGCTTTGTTTGAATAAAAATTGAAGCAGACTGATCTTTGCCACCGCCTACAAAAATATCTGTTAAGGCATCCCCATCCACATCACCTTGGGCTAACGGTGGTCCCTGGGTCGTTAGCATGTGGGGTATCAAGCCTTCGTTGTTGAACGAATTGTAATCATCTTCTTGGTGAACAAAATTTGGGACTGATGATTTCGGTAGCGGCTCAACCATCCGCTTACTTGGCAGCAGGCGCTGATAATCAAATCTTTCTTTTGCGTCTGACTGTTTTGCGGAGATAGTCTTACCTGCCTCAACACTATTCAATTTCTGGAAAGTTCCTTTCGGCCAAACAATAAGAATTGAATCAGCTTTGACAGAATTTCCTAAACCAACAATTATTCTCGTATCGGAAGAAGAACTAAATCCACGTGTAGCCGAAACTTCGCAGGATTGAAAGTCAGTACCTGTGTAAGTTAAAACTTTAGCTCCTATGCCGAATGAATTTGGTTTACTTCCAATTAAACTGATTCTTATGCTTTGCGATCGGGTATTATTTTGATATACGAAAGCCGGTTGATTGATGTTATTTACGACCACATCCAAATCTCCATCATTGTCCAAATCAGCGTACGCGCTTCCATTTGAAAAAGACGGAGTGTTGACTCCCCACTCCGTTGAAACGTCCTTAAAATGAATACCATCTACATTTTTAAAAACAAAGTTAGAAACCTTGCCATCCGGCATTGTATTCAAGATATTCAAGTCGGATGATTCGATGGTTTGAAGCGAATCTTGAATCGCTTGATTAGAAATGAAGTTGATATAGTCGAGGTCATTAGGCCTACGAACGATACCATTCGAAACAAATAAGTCTTTCAGTCCATCGTTGTCAAAATCTGCCATCAAAGGAGACCAACTCCAATCGGTAGCTTCCACTCCCGCCAAAGGCGCGACATCACTAAAAGTAAGCAATGAGTCTGTGATGTACCGATTGAGTTGAAGGCAATTACGAGCTACTTGATAATGGTATCCGAATTTTAATTTGTATTTGTAAACTTCGTATGCATCCTCACCCGCAGAAGTTTTAATTACTGATTCATCCCTTGGTAGCATATCCGTTGTAATGATATCAGGCCGCCCATCGTTATTGATGTCCGATATATCATTGCCCATGGAAAAGCGGCTTGAGTGAGCCAATGATTTTTCAAGAATCTGTTTAAACGTTCCATCTTTCTGGTTGATATACAAATAATCGTTTTCCTGAAAATCGTTCGATACGTAGATATCAGGATATCCGTCAAGATTAACATCTGAAACACCTACACCTAAGCCATACCCCAATCGACTGCTCAATATTCCAGCCTCACTGGTGACGTTTACAAACTTGATCAATCCAGTATTTCTTCCGTTGCTTAGCAATTCGTTTCTAAAAAGCTGATCACCACTCAGCGAATCAGACCTCACCCGGTTGGATATCGAAACATATGAGCTTGCACTATGTACAGAATGATTGAGCAAATAACAATCTAAATCACCATCTAAATCATAGTCAAAAAAAATAGTTTGGGTTGAAAATCCTTTAAACTTCAACCCAAACTCCTCCGTTTTATCGGAAAAAGTTAAATCACCATTGTTGATCAGCAACTGGTTTTGAGAATTGAAACTTTTGTAATTGCCCACTCCACAAACATAGATATCCAAGAAGCCATCTCCGTTTACATCGGCCATAGTAACTCCCGTCTTCCAATTCCCAATTCCCTTTGCGCCCGATTTTTCGGTAATATCTTCAAACCTAAAACCACCTTTATTGAGATAGAGCCTATTTGAATACTGATTAGAAGAAAAATAAATATCCAATAGCCCGTCATTGTTGATATCGCCACAGGCAACGCCACCCCCATTGTAAAAATAGAGATACTCGATAATGTTGAAATTCTTATCTTCAGTCAGTTGATTAGTAAATTGAATACCGGTCTCTGTTGGTGGCTTTAATGAAAAGAGAGGAGATGAAGTTTTTTCATCTGTACACTGTGCGAGTAAAAGGGAAGCGAACAAGCTAGCACATCGTAGCCACTGTTTATTCATTCACTTTCAGAAAAATAGGTGTGTCATTATTACGTGCAACAAGAATTAAGTTATCCTTTCCAACCTTGATTCGTTTGATATCCCGAACCTCACCGTCAATCATCAATCCGCAATCGCGATTAGGTACCGCTTTAAATTTTCCCTTTCCATCACCCTTTAGAAATGTCCCAAAGCTGGCATCGTACCGACCTACTTCGGGTTTCACACGATACAGGTTCCCCCCAAGTAACAAGTCAAGATTGCCATCCTTGTCCAGGTCATCAACCAGTATTGCATATACTGGAGAAAACTGAGCTTCCATTGGCAGAGCCTCAATTCTGAAGTTGCCCTTCCCATCATTAATCAAGACTGAACTAGCTAAACTTGTCGCTTCAAACTCAACGGCAGTTTTAAGTTGCTCTGGCGTAAATATGTCAGTGATAGTCGCATGCTTGTAACTTTCGTACTTTAAAAATTTCTTTTTCAAGGATGGTATTTGCGATAGTAAATCGTGCTTTAAGGCTAACGGATAACTCTTATCGCCATTGAACATACAAATGATTTGCTCCACTGTGCCATTTTGATCAAAATCACTTACCCACATGGTTGCCGGTTTATCTTGACTAGCCCTGAATCGGGAATTCAATCCATGATTTCCAACCACCAAATCAACATCGCCATCACGATCGAGATCGCTGGCCTCTACCACATTCCACCAGCCTGCGTTGGAATTCAGCATTTCGTTTTTCTCCTCAATTAAAACTCCTTTTTGGTTTCTAAATATTTTTATCGGCATCCATTCCCCTACTACCACTAAATCATCGTCATGATCTTGATCAATATCCACCCACTTCGCATCCTTAGTCATTCCTAACTTGTTAAATCCTGACGCCAATTCAAGGGCTTGATTCATAAATTGCCCCATTCCATTATTCACAAGGAGATAGCCATCTACCGGCCATCCATAATAAAATGGTTTTAGCCGAGCGCCCACAAACAAATCGATGTCCCCATCTTTGTCAAAATCACTCGCTGCAACCGTGGAAGAAGTAATGAAATCCGAAGCGGGTAGTAATTGATTCGATTTTGTAAAATTTCCATTGCCATCATTGAAGTAGAGCCTATCCGCCAAAGCACTCGAGCTAGATGGAAATTCTGATCCACCGCTACAAACATAGAGATCAAGATCGCCATCGTTGTCCGCATCGAAAAAAACATTTTGTGCGTCCTCTGATACTTTGTCCAAATCAAAAACAGATTGATTGGAATCGGTAAAACTAGTTTTACGTTGAATCATTAGTCGTCCAGCCTGATCCTTAGAACCTCCAAAATAAAAATCCGCTAAGCCATCTTTGTTTACATCTCCGATTGAAACTCGAGGATATTCAGAACTATTCATATGAAAAATTAATCTGTCGCGATCAAAATCAACGAAACTATTTTCTTGATGCTTACCAATGGGATAAGCATTGCTTACCTCTTCGAATAAACGATTGACCTTTGGGTGCGCAGATTTAACTACTGGTTGATAGGATTCGTTTTCATTCAGGTGAATGGTCTGATTTGTTTTTACATTTTTTAAAGATGTGATTTTACCTGTTGGCCATTTTACAAGAATACTGTCAACTTGTTTACTATTTCCCAGCCCAACATTCGGTCGATGATCGACCGAGCTTTGAAAGCCCTTGATTGGCATTTGTTCGATATAGAAAATCTTATCGCCCAAGAAAATTGTAATTTCTGCACCAAGAGCATATTGATTAGGTCGAGTTCCCTTCAAATCAAACTTTAAAAAATGATGGTCATTCATCGTTTTATTCAAATCGTTTCGGTAGACAAACGCAGGCATATTCACGTTATTAACGACCAAATCTAGGTCACCATCATTGTCTAAATCACCGTACGCAGAGCCATTTGAAAAACTGGGGGTAGCCAATCCCCATGCTTTAGAGAAGTCTGTAAAACTCAAACCATCTAAATTTTTGAAGGAATAATTCGGGACTTTTTGAGCAGGTATTAAATCAACTAATTTTTTATAGTCGACCTTGCCTTGCTTTAATACTGATTGTACAACATCTTCGCTTGTTACAAACTGTAAGTAATCTTGGTTGGTCAAATCATGATTGATTCCATTGGAAACAAATAGATCTTTGTAGCCATCATTGTCAATATCGAAAATAAGAGCACCCCAACTCCAATCAGTCGCTTCAACTGTAGCCAGCCTGCCAATTTCGCTGAACGTATTGTTGCCATTGTTTAGTTGCAACATGTTTCGGGTGAATTGGTGATAATAGTTATTTGAAAGTGCGTATTGATACCGATCCCAATTTTCGAAGGTAGTAACTGTTTTAACACGATCATTTTCGTGGGGTAACATTTCTGTCACAAAAATATCCGGGTACCCATCGTTATTAACATCCGCCATATCTGCGCCCATGGATGCACCGCTGATTGATTTCATTTGATGGACTAAGTCTTCTTTGAAAGTTCCATCATGATTGTTGATATACAAATAATCGCGTTCAAAAAAATCATTACTTACATATATGTCTTGCCAGCCGTCTCGGTTAACATCGCCAACCGTAACACCGAGTCCAAAACCGATTTCACTTCCGTAAATGCCTGCTGCTTCGCTTATGTCTTTAAAAACATGGCCATCATTTCTCATTAACTTGTCGCCTCCCAATTTATTACGAGTAGCGCGCTCGTTCTTCATCATATTAAAACTACCAATGGCACGATACGAATTATTCAGAATGTATAGGTCTAAGTCTCCATCCTTGTCATAGTCAAAAAAAACAGCATGGGTGGAGAATCCCTCATCCGCTACGCCATATTCTTTGGCTCTATCGGTAAATGTTAAATCTCCATTATTGATAAACAATTCATTTTGTTTGTTATCTCCTTTTACATCACCAGAGTTACATACATAGATGTCAATAAATCCATCGCCATTAACATCCGCCATGCTTACTCCGGTTGACCAAGCTTTTGTTCCTGCTACACCAGCTTTTGTGGTGATGTCTTCGAATTTAAAATTTCCTTTATTTAGAAATAATTTATTGGGCAGCTGATTAGCCGTAAAATAAATGTCAACCAACCCATCGTTGTTTATGTCAGCAATTCCTACTCCTCCACCATTGTAAAAATTACGATAGGTATAGATATTGAATTTCTCACTAAAAGATAGTTGGTTTGAAAAAACAATCCCAGTTGAATCGGCCGGCAGCATTTTAAACAATGTATTACTTTTTTCCTCGTTGGGATGGCTGCACCGAAAACAAACAAGAACCACCAAGCAAATAACGAATCGAAAACTAAGCTTCATGTTGACTAAAAACTCGCTACAGGTTATGCTTAAAGGCAGGATGCAGGATGTCTTGAATATTTACCAGCACGTGTTGTTCACTTTGAATGTATACCATAATTCTCCTGTTGCCATCTAGCTTAACAGGAATTTCCTTCTCACCCACCTTAGCTGTAACAAATTCATTTCCTTTATACCAACTTAAAATAATCTTCATTACTTTCTCTTTCAATACATCGGATTGATACTGCTTATTCCATGGCGACCAAGCCACGTAAGCAAATTCTAAGTTCATTTCATTAATCTTTTCGGTTTGATCATATTTCGGCATAAACAGAAGCCTGATTTTGGCAGGAGGCTCGTGAAACAACGAATCCGTAAAAAGGTATTGCACCGAAGCATTGCCAGGACCTTCTGTTACCAATTGTTGCCTATTGAGATCAAAGCACTTTCCAAAGAATTCATCCTTTGAATTTCCAAAATTCACACCAAACAAAAGAGAATCTTTCCTGATCCCTTTTGCTAATTCTGATTTAACAAGTTTGGTGTAGTCAGACTGTACGCAACCGCTCAAGCTAAACCACAATAGGAGAGCACTAATTAGATATTTTAAAAATCTCGAGTTCATCATCGTATTTAGCAAATAAAATATATTTCGACCCATTAATTTCAACATATTGAATATCCCTGATCTGTCCTTTTATATTCAAGTCAACACCTTTTAAAAATTCAAACTTTCCTTTGCTCAGGGAACCCTTAAAAAACCAGCCGCCAGACGCGTCATAACGACCAAATTGTGGCTTAACTCCATACTGATTTCCACCTGCAATTACGTCTTCTATTCCATCATTATCAATATCGTGAACGAGTATTCCATAAATGGATGAGTATTGCGCTTCCATGGGTAAGTCAATCAATTTAAAGCCATTGGCTGAGGATAGGAGCGCAACGGACGAAAGTTTCTTTACCTCAAATACCTTTGATTGTGACAGCACAGAAGATGGCCAAATTTGCTCGACCGATTTTTTGGCATAGTCTTTAAAATAAAGTAAATCCTTTTTAAGTGATGGGAGTTGTGCGGTCAATTCATCTTTATCTAAAACGGGGTAATAGCTGCCTGCCATTTCGGTGCAAAAAATCTGCTCGCTAGAACCGTTCTTATCAAAGTCTCCGATGTACATTCTATCGCCTGGCTTAAAAAAAGAATTGAGCCCATGGTTACCCACCACAAAATCAGGCTTTCCGTCTTTATTCAAATCTCCTGATTCAATGGAGTGCCACCACCCTTCTGTTTTATCCAAGCCAAGCTCTACGGACACGTCCAAAAAATGTCCCTTGTCATTTTTCAAAACGATTATTGGCATCCAATCGCCCACTATAGTCAGGTCCACCCATCCATCGTTGTTGATATCTTGCGCTTCCGCATCCGTCACCATTCCGATGTTCTCTAATGATCCAGCATGTTGTTTGGTTGCATCTGTAAAAAAACCCTTCCCATCATTTTCAAAAAGAAAACCTCTGCCTCCAACCCCATAAGAAAAAGGGTCAAATCGTTCGCCAATAAACAAATCCATGTCCTTGTCATTGTCGAAATCAATTGGCTTAACTACACTGGTAGAGACAAAATCAATAAAAGGTAGGGAGTGTGGCGACTCGGTAAATTCACCTTTTCCGTTATTCAAAAAAAGTTTGTCGATCAGGGCACTGGACGATTTTGGAAAAAATCTACCACCGCAAGCCATGTAAAAATCTAAGTCACCATCGCCATCAACGTCAACCAGAGCTCCCTTGGTTTCCTCTGACAATTGGTACGTGGCGAACGACTTTACTTTCTTAATTTTTAGGTCATTATTTTTAAAATCCAAAAACGTTCCGGCTTGACCTTTACCTCCTCCGACATAAATGTCGGGCACGCCATCCTGATCGATATCGCCTTTAAGCAAAGAGGGAGTTTCGTCACTGAACATCATCGGTAGTAAACGATCCCGGTTAAAATCAATCAACTCACTGGATTGGTGTCTAAAAAATCCTTTCTGCACCTTAATCAATTCTATAGAATTTGACTTCCTTGGCAAGTTAAAGGTTTTCGAGGGTACGGCTTTCGAGTCGTTTAGAATTAACTTTTTATTGACCGGTGTATTATGTACACAGGATAGACTTCCATCCGGCCACTTGATTACGAGAGAATCAATTTTAGTAACTCCATTTCCTAGGCCAATCGTAATATTCGATTGCACACAGCTTTGATATCCTCTGGTTACAAAGTTATCTGCCGAAAAAACAGTGTCACCAACATGTGCTTTCACTTCCGAGCCTAGAGCAAACTTGTTGGCGCCTGTTGATCGCAACTGAAGGGTTATGCTTTTGTTGGTTGACGTATCGGTGTTATTCCTATAGACGATTGCCTTTTCGTTGATATTACTGATCACCAAATCCAAATCTCCATCATTATCCAAATCTCCATATGCGCAGCCGCTGGAATAATGAGGTTCAGAAAGCCCCCAATCCGATGCTACGTTTTCAAACCGCAAATCTCCTAGATTCTTAAAGGAGTAATTCTGAAATGGAGAGGATGGCATTTGACCGATCAACTTTATGATCGCATTTTTCTCCTCCTTGATAATCTTTCGAACATTTTCTTCTGCCCCTGTATAGGCCAAGTAGTCACGATCAAGTAAATCTTTGTAAATTCCATTGGCAATAAATATGTCTCTTTTTCCATCGTTGTCCATATCAAAAAGTAATGCACCCCAGCTCCATTCCGAAGCTGCTACTCCTGCCAGCCGTCCGATTTCAACGAAATGCTCTCTACCAACCTCCTTTTGTAGTACGTTGCGCGAAAACTGATGGTGATACCCTGCGTTCACATTGAGCTGGTATCGATTCCAGTTTTCATACACAGTTTTGTTCTTTCTTCGGCTGATCGAATCGGGTAACATTTCGGTCACGAACAATTCCTTTAACCCATCATTGTCCAAATCAGCATAATCCGCGCCCATGGATCCCAGGCTAATCGATTGGAAGTAATCTGTTAATTGTTCTTTAAATGCACCTTTTTGGTCGTTGATGTAAAGGTAATCGCGTTCAAAAAAATCATTTGATACGTAGATATCAATCCAATCGTCATGGTTGAAATCACCCAATGTGATGCCCAGCCCAAATCCGATATTACTGGTATAAATATTCACGTCTTTTGAATAATCAATAAACGTGTTGCCGGTGTTTAAAAAGAATTTGTTTCCTCCTCCGTCTGCATCTTCAATTTCTCGTTGATTTTTAACAATATCATAATTGCCCACTGATTTAAATGAATTTGTTAATAAATAGCAGTCCAAATCTCCATCATGATCATAATCAAAAAATGCCGCTTGTACCGACAGGCCAATAACGTCCAACCCATATGGTTTGGATTGATCGCTAAACGTTAAATCGCCATTATTGATGAACAACTGATTATGTCTGTTGGGCGAATGAGGACTACCGGATTTACAAACGTATAAATCGAGAAACCCATCTGAGTTTACATCTGCGAGGGTTACGCCCGTTGACCAAGCACCTGAGCAGGCTACCCCTGCTTTTTCGGTTATGTCTTCAAAGCGAAAATTATCTTTGTTCAGATACAATTTGTTCTCGACCTGGTTGCCCGAAAAATAAATATCCAAGAGTCCATCGTTGTTGATATCGCCAATGGCCACGCCCGCGCCATTATAAAAATTGCGGTAGGTATAGGGATTAAGGGTGTCTGAAAACGTTAGTTGATTTACAAAGCTGACTCCAGCCTCTGATGTGACATCTGAAAATAATGAGGGGCGAATATTCGATTTAGTACATCCCCAGAGGGATACTACAAATACTATACACTTAATTCGATTTGACATGCAGGTAAACAAATAGCGCCCGGCAAATTGCCGGGCGCTATTTCAAAATTATAAAAATCTTAATTAGTTAGATCTAGCTCAAATTAAATCTCTCTTACAAATAATCAGGGTTTTGGGTCAGTGTTCCAGCTGAAGAAGAAATCTGTTCTGCAGGAATTGGGAAAAGAATATACTTGTCGGCTGGGTGAGAGCCTTTTTCCCACCAAGCATTACCCCACGCTCCAAAGCGAATCAAATCAGTCCTTCTCAACGCTTCTTGGAACAACTCCCTTCCACGTTCGGCCAAGAACGCACCATCAGTCAAAGTACCAATACTCGGTAGTCCAGCCCGTGTTCTGATTTGGTCAACAAGTGTTTTTGCTGTTGCATCACCAGCATTTTTTCGGTAAAGAGCTTCTGCTTTATTCAACAAAACTTCTCCATATCTCAACACTGGAAAGTCATTGTCCATATCAGGGTTTTGGCCAATTTTGAAACTGAACTTACCTAATCGTGCGCCAGCTTGGCGAGAACCATTTGGAAACAGTTCGTTGATTTTTGGAGTATAATTTATTGGTGCACCATCAGGGTCGGCTTTATCAAAAGCAAGATCCAATATCGGGTTTCCAGAGATATCTGTCTGTGGGCCGACAATAAAATTAGCTGCCTTTCTTTTATCAGCTGCATCATAGGAATTATAAAATTCTTCTAGTGTAGAATAACCATTCCAAGGTTGCTGCCCTAGCTTATAAGTCAACTGGCTAGGGTAATGAAGCGTCATTTGTGCAAAATTCATTCCTCCTCCAGTTGCCTCATCAAAAGGCGCCACAAAGATGTGCTCAGCATTCTCCACATTATCTGGAGCAAAGACCTTCGCATAATTTGGATCAAGGCTGTAAACACCAGAATTAATCACAGCATCTGCCGCTGCAATTGCTTTGTCCAAATCGGCAGGATCGTGGGAAGGCAAACCTTTGTAAACTTTAGCATTTAGATACAACCGTGCTAACAGCGCATTTGCAGCCCCTTGGCTAACTCTACCATACTCTTGCTTTCCAGCAGGCAAACTTGGAAGTACAGCTAAAAGCTCAGATTCTACAAAGTTATAAACCTGTACACGTGTTGCCTGAGGTGCGTCCTGCCCTGTAACTGTGACAATCTTAACTCTGCCAAACAAATCAAGCAATCTCCAATAGAAATACGCCCTCAATGTTCGCAACTGCGCTTTCCCTGCAGCGGAAGTGCCTGCCGCTGCAATCAAATCATTGCACTGGAAAATACCTCCATAAATATCACTCCATGCACCATTGATACCACCAACCGTAGGGGTAAACTGATGCTTGTGCATAATCAACCATATCCCCCCATCAAACCAGTCACCACCTTTTTGGGTGATGACAGCCTCGTCGCTAGAAATTTCTTGAACTGAAAAATAACTACCATGGTTTGCAGTGCCGTTCAATAACCGCCCAAATGCACCCGAAAGCCCATCAGATGGAGTAGGCTTGTTAACGTTAGTCTTTGTACCAACACCTTGATTAGCTGGAGTAATTTTAGTGGTAAAATCACCTTTTATCTCCTCATCTAAATTGGTACACGAAGATCCACCGACTAAAAGCGCGATGATCAATGAGTATTTCAATAAATTTTTCATATTTAATTGTCTTAAAATTTCTAATTATAATCCAATAGATACACCAAAGGTAAAGGTTCTAGAAGTAAAGTATGCATTTCTTCTATCAATACCGGGAGACAATGGATCGGGCGCTGGCAAGAAACCGCCATTATCAGCAGCACCTTGATCTTGCAAAACCGGCTCAGGATCTATTCCTGTATATGAAGTCAGTACAAATATATTTTGACCTGCTGCATACAATCGGATATTTTTAAACGTGCTTGTAGGAGAGAGTTTCACATTATACCCAATCGATATGTTGTCCAATTTTAGGAAGTCAGCATTTTCAACATATAGCGAACTGAACTTTGCTTCCGTTAAACCTGCCACAGCTTTAGATGTAGAGATTCTATTGTAAGAGTTGATTGCGCCTTTGTCAATTGGCTCGTAAAAAGCTCTGAAGTTGTTAGACAAGCTATGACCAAATGCCCCTCTAAAGAACGCATTTAAATCCCAATTCTTGTAAGTTAGCTTATTAGTCCATCCAATTTCCATAGTAGGAATACCACTTCCTAATTTTTGGTAATCTGCCTTAGGATCCAAGAACGTTTGGTCGGTAACTGAAACTGTTCCATCTCCATTTAAGTCTTTGAAAGACACTGTTCCATCAGCATTCGCCCCAGCAAAAACCGGACCCCAAATCTGACCGATCTCTTCACCTACGGCAATTCTCACCTGGTTTACACCCGATTGCCCAGGCGCACCAAGAGGCGCTCTAGCTTGTGCAACTACTCCCGGAAGGTAAGATTCCAACGTTGTCTTATACGAGCTTAAAACGATACCAGGAGTCCATTTAACTTGACCCAATTGGATGTTTGAATAGTCAACCTTCAACTCGATACCTCTAGTCTGTAATGACCCAAGGTTTTCGAAGCGTGAATTTGAAGGGAATATTGTTACGTCTAATTTATCGTTGAGTAAAATAAAGTCCTTGATATCTCTCGTGTAAACGTCCAAACTAGCCACCAATCTGCCAGACATCGCAAAGTCAACACCAAGATTTATCTCGGTCTTTTGCTCCCATTTTAGATCAGGGTTCGCAGCTCTTGCAATGGTAACTGCACCACCACCTGTAAAATTGTAATTATACAATTCCTGTGAAATGCCATAATCATTTGGAAGTGACCCTGTAATTCCGTACCCCACACGTAACTTCAAGAGATCAACTTTCGCCAATTGGAGATACTTATTAAAATCAACCGCCAAACCGGCAGAGGGAAATACACCAATTTGATTGTTCTTGCCCAATTTAGTTGACCCTTCTCTTCTTACTGATGCATTGAAGAAAATCGCATTGTCATAACTCAAATTTAGGCGTCCGAAGAACGCGATGATCTTGTTCTTAGGAGATTTGTTGCTGGAAATATCTGTTAAATTAGGGTTACCTGATATTCTATCCCCAGCTGTTTCTATTGCATTGTATCCCAGTAGATCACTAGGAAAATTTCCCAACTCCACAAACAAATTATCAAATTGATCTTCTTGGTAGGAATATCCGCCTGTTAAATCCGCATTGACTTTACCAAAAGTCTTGGAATACTTTGCGTAGGCCTCTATCAGTGTAAAATTTGCTTCGTAATTATTTCTTCTGGCCAAACCTCCCCGATTGTATCCTCTAAAAAGTGAATTTCTAGAATAGTACTCATAAGAATTGCCCGTTTGATACTGCTGTCCGTAATTAAGACTAACTGTCAAATCCTTTAGGATATCATATGAAACCTGCGCACTGAAATTGATATTCTTTGTTTTACGCTCACTCGTATTTTGATCAATAATGGCAACGGGATTAAAATTATCAAACAGAATGGCTTGATAATATTCGCCATTGGTAAATCTAACGGGAGCAGTTGGGTTGTACAAAACAGCATAACGCAAAGCTTCGTTGAATGATACATCTGTATTTCTGCTTGTAAAAGAAGTTCCGATATCAATTCTCAATTTATCGTTGAAAGCTTTGTGGGTGAGTCTTGCTCTACTGTTGATTTGATCAAAACCAGAATTTTTAAGAATTCCATCAATGTTTCTGAGGTTAGTTGAGATACGAAATGTGGTATGGGCGTTGCCTCCAGAAATACCTAAATTATGGACTCTGCTAGACCCATTTCTGGTAACTAAACTTTGCCAATCCGTGTTAGCACCAAGGTCATTGCCGCCAGCAGCAATATATTGACTTGCTGACATAACCGGCTGTCTGTTGAAAACAGATGATGAAGCTACGTAGGTGTTAAAGTCAATTGAAACAGCTCCTGGCTTATTAGAACCGCTTTTCGTAGTTACCAAGATCACACCACTTGAACCCCTGCTACCATAAATAGCAGCGGCTGATCCATCCTTTAAAACAGTTGTTGATTCGATATCATTAGGGTCAACGTTATCCAAAGACGCACCTAGAATACCGTCAACTACGATCAGGGGCTGTGAGTTTGCGCCAACAGTAGAAAGGCCTCTCAAGCGAATAATAGATGCTGAGTTTGGATCACCGCCTCTATTGTAGATACTTAATCCGGCCACTTTACCCTGGAGTAATTGAGTGGGGTCGTTGATGTTTCCTTGGTTGAAATCTTGTGCATTTACGGTAACCACAGAGCTGGTGAGCTCTTTCTTATCCTGAGAACCATAACCCACAACAACTACTTCTGTTAGCGAAGTGACGTCCGAGGCAAGGGTGACATCGAGTGTAGTTTGTGATCCAACTGATGCTTCTTGGGTAGTATACCCAACAAACGAAAATACAAGAGTCGCATTAGCTCCTACACTGATGGTATAATTTCCATCGGCATCTGTAACAGTTCCGTTAGTCGTTCCTTTTTCGAGGATGTTTACACCGGGAATTCCTGAGCCATCGTCAGATGACTTTACTTTACCTGACACGGAACGCTCCTGCGCGAAACCCACTAGGGTTGCGAACATCAGAACCACCGCGAGATACCTGCGAACAAACAGATACAATTTGGTCATAGATTAATTGATTTAAGGTTTTAATTAAGTTGTCTAAACAGGATTTATTAAAAAATCCTACTCAATGTTATCGATTTATTACAAAACAACCTAAAAAAAAGTTGGAAAACGGTATCGCAAACGTTTGCAAAAACAAAGATTTTTAAAAAAAGTCGTTTTCGGTCTGAAATAGACGTTATGCCGCACCAATTTACTTTTTGATGCGATTGGATATACTTCCACTAGATGGTCTAATTATAGATAGGCTACTGTTGTTTCTGGTAACTAAAAGAAGATGCCCACCGCTCGCTCTCTTAAGTCGACTAACACTTCGCACATCACCAGTTAACCAAAGACCTGTTGCATATGAAGGGATTTCTTCAAATTGTTCTTCGGGGCCTCTCCTAAGCAGCAAACCGACACCGGCATTTGAATTTCCATACTGACTCCGATAAGCGTAGTTATTACCTGCCACAAGGATATCTATTTTGCCATCTCCTGTAAAGTCATCAGCTACAATACCATTCACACTGGAAACCTGAGCCGCCTTCGGCAATGGAGCAAGTGCAAATCGATCGTTACCCAGGTTTTCTAAAATTGACGAAGCCAATGTTTGGACGCAAAGTTGTTTGACATTAACTGCTTCCAATTTTGAAAAAATCTCTCCAGATGTTGCACGACCATACGAAGCATAATCACCATACGCTTTTCGCAACGGATTGAGTTGGTTTAATAATTCATCGCGCGAAGCGATGGGATAACTTTCTTCTCCATTAAAATACGAAACGATGGGATCCATTTTTCCGTCACTATTGAAGTCGCCCACAGCAAGACGGAGGGGATGCGCAGTAGTCGCTTTCCAAGGCAGGTTTTGGCCCTCATTACCTACTACAAAATCAATGTCACCGTCACTATCAATATCAGCCGCAATTACCCGATTCCAAAGGCCGCCTGATTTCGATAATGTTTCATTTTTTGATTCAATCAATTTGCCGCTCTCATTATTATAGAAAACTCTAATGGGCATCCAGTGGCCAACCACGATCAAATCCAACCAGCCATCTTTATTTATATCTGTCCATAGCGCATCCTTTACAATACCTAGTTCGCGCAAATCGGGATTGATCTCTTTAGTAGCAACAACCAATTTGAACTTTCCGGTAGATGGATCTAGCTCATTTCTCAAAATAGCACCCGGTGACGGCAGGGGAAATTTCCCTGGCAACGAACTGCCTCCCACAAATAAATCAAGGTCGCCATCGCGATCATAATCTCCAGCAACTACGCAACTGCCACTCACATGGTCAACAGGCGCACTTCCCTCAATGGCTTTTTGAAAATCTCCTTTCCCATTATTAATATAAAGCCTGTCTTCCTGTTCGGTAGTTCCATTTTCAAATTCGTTTCCACCACTTACCACAAACAAATCTTGATCACCATCGCCATCTACATCAAAAAAAGTTGCGCCAACGTCTTCTTTGGCGGCATCCATCTGCCACGGGCGCTGGATCGATTTGTCGAAGTGATTCCTGCTATTACTTACATACAACTCACCCGATTGACCCGCGGCACCACCAACATAAAAATCATCATCTCCATCTCCATTTAAATCAGCGACTGCCAACGGAGGTCCACTCATTGACAACCGATAAGGTAACAGCGGCTCCCGATCAAAGTCAACAAATGTATTTTCCCGATGAACAAAGTCGATGTTAAGTTCCTTTGTCACATCTTCAAAATAGGGCTTTGCCACAGCTGCCGATTTAGAGAGATCAACTATTGAACGACCATAGTCGATTTCTAGAAGCTGATTGGAGATTTGATTTTCCAAGATCGAAATTTTTCCATCCGGCCAAGCGACCCTTATCTGGTCAATCTTTTTTTGATCGCCTACACCAAACAACAGCAAAGCATCCACTGCAGATTGATAGCCACGGGTAAGTATTAACTCCTGCACCTGTGTCCTGTCTCGCGTTTGTACCTCAACACGCGCACCGACCCCAATCCTATTGTTCTCCGGGCCCTTCAGTTTAATTTTTAAAAAATTTTTGTTCAATTGATCGCTTGCATGATTTTCCCAAATAGTCGCGTGCTCGTTTGTGTTATTCGTAATCAGTTCCACATCTCCATCATTATCCAGATCGGCATAGGTAGCACCGAAAGACAAGTTTGGCTGATAGATCCCCCACTCTTTGGAACGATCAGTGAACGTCAGATCTCCATTGTTTTGAAACAAGTAATCGCTGGTTTTGGTAGAGGACATCTGGCTAATAAGTTTATACAATTCCAACTCTTTACCTTCCTTTTGCGCTTTCTGTTTTTCATCCTCCACCGTATATTTCAAAAAATCCATACTAGTAAAATCGCGCAGGTATCCATTGGTAACAAACAAGTCTTTATATCCGTCATTATCCACATCCACCCAAAGCGGAGCCCAACTCCAATCAGTGGAAGATACGTTCGCCAGCTGACCAATTTCAGAAAATAGTGGGAACCCATCCGGGCCAACTCCATTATTAACCTGGAGTGTATTTCTCATTTGTTGATGATGGAATCCGCTGTCCAACATCAACTGATACCGTTGATAATCATCTGGCCCTCGTAGTAACTTCTGCCGGTAGTTATCCTCCGGCCACATGTCCACCTCGATCAAATCAAGTTTACCATCATTGTTAAAGTCTGCCAGATCGGTGCCCATTCCATTTCTGGACAAATGACCGAATGACTTTTTAGTAGCATCGGTGAACGTCCCATCTCGGTTGTTGAGATAGAAATAATCTTGCTCTTCGTAGTCGTTGGTAACATAGATATCTGACCACCCATCACTATCTACGTCTCCTATTGAAACACCCAAACTGAAATTGAGCCCTCCACCATGTATGCCGGCTTCCTTACTTACTTCAGTGAAAAACCGCTTCTGTGAACTTTGTTTTGTAGAATCAACTACAAGATCATTGCGATACAATCTGTTTCCAAAATTGGGGTGTCGCTCGTTTCGTAGTTTATTGGTGTTGATAAATGGAGAATAAAAATGAACCCCGTGATTAATTAAAAACATATCCAGATCACCATCACGATCATAGTCGAAAAACGCTGCTTGCGTAGAAAACGTACCTGGTGCATCCAACCCATAGGCAGCAGCTTGTTCACTAAAAACAGGAGTCGAGCCGTTAGTTGAACCGCCATTAACAAAGAGTTCATTGGAAAGATTATTCTTTAGATCTGGGCCGGAATAACAAACATAAATATCCAGCCAGCCGTCATTGTTGATATCAACCACTGTGGTGCCTGTCTTCCAGAGACTACGGCCGCCCACACCGGCATTTTTGGTTACATCTTTGAACCGCAGATTGCCTTGGTTGAGGTAAAGGCGATTGCTAACCGTATTTCCAGTGAAAAAAAGATCGCAAAGTCCATCGTTATTAAAATCTCCAGCGGCTACTCCCCCACCGTTGTAAGTATACTCATAGGTAAGAATATTAATCTCCGGTGTTTCGACTATAGAATTTTCAAAATCAATTCCTGATTTTGCAGATTCTAATCGGGTAAACAACGAGGCATCTTTCTTGTCGCAACTCTGACAGAAAAACAACAAAAGAAATCCTATTGCTGCACTATACCATGACGAAGTCCAACGTGGTTTCAAAAGGTTAAAACGAGCTAACAAATTTAGTAGCACAGAAAAGATTCGATTACACAAAAGTAATAAAAGTCGTGTCAGCGCAAGGAACTCGATCAATGGCCTTGCAAACAAACTTCAACCCCTACTCAACTATTTTTTGATTACTCGCTTTCGCACTAGACCTCCCTCTGTTCTAATTTCCGCGATGTACAATCCGGTAGCGATTGAGGCAACATCCCAACTTGCGTTGTCAATTCGAGTCAACGGCAGCTTACTCCCCTGCGTTGAAACAAGACTAACTGAAATGATTTGTTCTGGCGCCTCGATTTTGAGTATGTTATTTGTTGGGTTCGGGAAAAGTTGAATAGCCAATTCGTCATTTTCTTCAGTTCCTGTAACGACTTGCCCACCAATGCTGACATCGGTATACAACTTGTATTGACCCGGCTGCAATTCAATTGTAAAAGAAGTACTACCCACCGTAATCGCTTGACCGCCCGCATAATAATCATACCATGTGCCTGTGTGAGAAAACGTAACCTGTGGCGATTGTACAGTAACATCAAAATTGGCAACTGCAACCACATTCATAGTTGCCGTTGTTGTTGGTGCAGGATTGAATGGCTTATTCTTAATCGAAACTTGCTTTACAAAACCACTGCCTGAACCAACGGTTGCATCACCATTGGTGAATACCGTATGCGTCTTTCGTAATTTGATTAGGGCAGCTGTCACATCAAAGAGACTCTTCCGGGCAGGATCTAATCGGTACTCCCACTTCACAGGCTTTGGCGAAAGGCGACAATTCGAATTGATGGATAAATCAGTACAGGTATTGATGCTAAACTCGTAGCCTAGCTCCCCAAACTGCCAAAGCATTTTAGGTCCGGGAATTGAATAAAAAATCAAACTTGCTGCTTTTATCCGATCCAGCGCAGTGCCAAGAGTTTTGATATTGTAGCTTCCATTTGAACGTCCTGACTGAAGGTTACCATACATCAACCGTTCTTCGTCATGGCTTTCCATGTAGCCGATATTGTGTGCCACTGTCCAACCACGATTGGCAAAATATATTCCACTGATATCTGTATTAGAGGACTCACCTTTTGTGCTTTGACCGAAAGCACCATGAAAACCAGACCAAAGCATCATGCCCTTTCCTTCACTCGCTTTGTATTCGGCTAATTCTTTTTCTTCAGAATTGTCTGCAAAGTGTTCCAACATCACATAGGCATTGGGGGTGTGTGCCCATATCTTATCGGACATGCGTTTGAGAAGGGCAATACGTGACGCATCATACGCACCCCATGCTCCTACATTACTTGGGTTATTTGTTTGCGTAAATCCTTTTGACAAATCATACCGATACCCATCAATCTTATACTCATTCAACCAATAGTGGTTGACCGTATCTAGGTACTTTTTAGTATAGCTACTCTCATGGTTCATATCAAAAAAGACATTGAAAGGATGCCGCGCATCAGTATTAAACCATTTATTATTTGCCGTTGGCTTGAACGCAGTAAAGTCAAAATCCATCATCACATAGGGGTTAGGTACGTCATGGTGGTTCATTACCATATCTAAAATGACTGCAATGCCATTTTGATGACACTTGTCAATAAATTCTTTCAGTTTGTTTTTAGTACCGTAATATTTATCGGGCGCAAACATGAACGTAGGATTATATCCCCAACTTTCATTGCCGTTGAACTCGGTAAAGGGCATTAGCTCGATGGCATTCACACCCAAGCGCTTAAAGTAGGATAGCGTATCAATCAGGTTCTGGTAGTTTCTTCCATTTGATCCAAAAAAATCACGAACCAACAATTCATAAATCACTAACTTCTCTTTTGCTGGTTTTTGGAAATTCGCGACTTGCCAAACGTAGGGTGGTTGGCCTGTTTGCAGCACTGCTAATCTGTTAAAATACCATTTATCAGAAACTGCCTTCGAAGGGAAAGTCTTTAGTGATGGATAGGTAGCTGCTGGAATAAACGAGTCATCCGGATCCAACACCTTATCAGTATAGGGATCTGCAATTCGAAGACTTTCGTCTACCAAGTATTGAAAGGCATATTCAACGCCTGACGTCAACCCTGAAATCTCTAGCCAAAACCGCTCGCCATCTTTTTTCATTAAGTAGTTTGAGTTGATATCCCAATTGGTAAAGTCACCAATCACGTACACTGAACTTTTCCCTGGCGCCCACAAGCACAAGGTAGCTTTCGTAGGATCTGCCGAATAATTGATACCATCTTTTAGCCCTGCTGGGCGAGCCTGATTGACGGTTGTTGATCGGATCGTATAACTAAATGCAAGGCTTTTTGTCTGGGTGCCAGCAACGGCTTCGCACGTAACCTGCGTGGTGCCGCTCGTCTCTGTTACAGTGTGCGTATAACTTAGCGTGGTGACACCAGTCTGTGACGACACAGTAGTTCCATTTACCTTGATGGTAAGAGTCGCACTTTCTGATGCATTCACCGTAATAGGAATTTGCTCTCCGGTGTTTTTGAAAAAGGAAGTTTCTGTTGGGGAGGCGAATGAAGCATTGAAGCCTGAACTAAAGTCGATGAACTTATCTACATCAGTTTGCTTATTATCGCTCCAGTTTCGTGTTTTCAATTTTAAACCGATCCGAGGAATATCGGCTGCTGGTTTGTTAAAGAAAGCTGTTGGCGTGAATGTGATTGAATAAACATTTGTGGACACGCGCGTACACTTTGCTGCGTCTTGGGCAGCCGTAGCCGGATTTACATTGGTAGGTGCATCTACATCTGGTGTGCCTGGCTTTCTGATCCACGTCCAAATGTACACTGGATTGGTAGTGGCATCGTAGGCCGTAAAATTGGCGAGTGATGTACCGGTTACATCTACCGTAATCGTTACTGGTTGATTCGCCACTGGAAATGCAGGTGATGTGTTTACCAGCTGCGCTGACGTAAGCAAAGGAAAAAATAAAAGAAAAAGTACTAGTCGCATACAATTTATGTTAGGATAAAAACAAAATCAGGAGTCGTAACTCCTGATTTTGGGTTCTGTCATTTTTGGACTTCTACTGTAATGTTACCGAATACTTCATCGTCAAGAAATTTACATTTATTTTATAACTGCCACTGGCGCTAGGTGCTGGCGTATTGGACCCTGGAACATTGCCATCCACTAACAAATCACCACCTGTCGCGCTTGTGCCTCCAAACTTATTAGCCCAACTTCCATTTACTGGCAAAAACAAATAAGATTTTCCAGTGGTTAGTGGTAGTATAAGCTGAAATTCCCCATTGCTTAGTCGAGTAAATTGTTGGGAAGGAGTTGGTACTGGATTATCCCATCCTCCTGGTGTAGCATCACCCACCATGAACAAATTGGGCGGAATTGGGTTAGTGCTAACTGGAGTAACTGCATAAGTTCCAGCTACAAAATCAACAATTATCTTATATAATCCACTATTAGCTGGGCCTGGAATATTATTGGGAGCATCTGGCTGAAAGGAATCTCCATTTGGGTTAGCGGCATTAGTTGCAACACTGACGCTGTATTTATTACTCCAGCTACCGTTCACTGGTAAAAGTAGATATTGCTTGCCACCTGTTAATTGGATAATCATACCAAATGTATTATCATCAATCCTGGTGAACTGTTGACTCGGAGTTGCCACAGGATTATCCCAACCACTTGGAGAAGCATCGCCAACTAAAAATAAGTTAGCAGGTACTGGATACTTCGGCACTGGCTTAGAAGAATGAGGCGTAACAGCAACTGTAACAATATTAGAATAGATAACCTTGTCTAACCCATTTGTTGCTCTAATTCTGAAATCGATGTTGCCAACAGATCCTGCTGGAACTCCAAAACTCAGTGCAGCAATGTTATTTAAATCTAGTTGCGTAAAAGATTTTGACTGAGTTGCTACATTAACTGTAGTAATCGCTGTAAAGTTGGTTCCCCCCTTTGAGTATTCTAACTTATACGTCCGCGTTCCTTCGAAGCCGATAAAGCCTGCGTTCCAACTAAAAGCAACGCCCTCTTGTGATGCGTTTGCCGCAGAGGTAACTACTGACCTTGTTGTCGAGTTCAAAACAAGATCAGAAAATGGTGTGACTGTCAACGGGAGCACATTTGAATTCTTAGGCTCATTGTTGTTTGCCTGTGAGGCCACCACCATCATCTCGAGTGCGATTGGCTGGCCTATCACGCCACCAAACTTCTGTGCCATCGCATTTAAGTCCTTGCCCATCAATTCGCCTGTTAAGGAATTGGTAAATTCCTTAGTCAAAAAGGTGGCAAAGTTAGCCCCTACTTTGGCTACGCGTACCGTGAATTTGCTATTCTTCAACCCCACAGAAAATTTGGGGTCGTTCCAAGTAAGAGTAAGTGCCGCTTTGGTTGAGTCGGCTGCGGCCACTGCCACCGTAGTGGCCGAAGCGGATGCACTAAATGCTACTGTACTAGGCGCAAAACTGGGCGTTGGCTCAATTAACTTGACGCATCCCACGGCTACCGCCATCAAGGCAACAACCGCTATTAACTTAAATCCGATCTTCATACATCAAATGTTTTAGATTATTCAAATGAATACCTTCCTGTTTTAAAATTAACTGTGATCTTATAAGCTCTCGAAGCCGCAGGTCCGATAAAGTTATTGCCTTCAGGCTTAAAAGAATCACCAGACGGGTTATTTTTTGCCCCTTCGCCTGTAAAACCAAATTTGTTAGCCCAGTTTCCGTAAACTGGAACCAACAAAAACTCCTTCCCGCCATTTATTTGTAGGCTATTAATCTGAAAAGTATATGAATTTATTTGAGTAAATTTTTGAGTTAAGACTGCGGTTTCACCATCATCCATCCATCCATCCCCATTTGAAGTAGGCGCTGGTGCCGCTGGGCCAGTAATAAACAAGTTTGCGGGTACAGGAAATACCACATCCAAATAAGTAGTGATTTTAATCTTCACGACATTTGAATAAACAGGAACACTGTTATTCGATAGCGTTGCTTTGATTCTAAATTCAAAATCCTGAGGTACAAAATCCGCCAATTCGAGTCCCGATAGTGTATTGTTTAGTTCCCTCACAGTAAATGACCTGGACACTGCATTTGTAAACCCGAGTCCAATCTGCTTTGCACTTCCAAAATCCTTTCCAGCTTGGTCTATTTGAAGCACATAACTTACGTTTTGTGTGTTTACTCCATTGGAGAATTCAAATGTTGGATTGGTCCATTGAAATTGCAAAGAACTAAAATTCTCTTGCGCCTTATTCAACACCAAATTAGCGGTGCTGGAAACCACCAATTCGGGTGGCGTGCTCTTCAAAAAAGTGACCCTTGTCTCCTCTTTATCGCAGGAGAAAACCAAAAAGGCACTTACTAGAAAAAAGATATACTTTAGGTTTTTCATAGTATAATTAATTGTTTGATTGTTAATACCCATCACTTTGTTTCAAATTAGGATTCGTTCCCAAATCGCTGGAAGGAATAGGGAAAATCTTGTACTTATCGTCAATGGCAGTACCATTTTTGACTCCACCTTTCCAAGGCCACAGGTAAGAGCCACCGGTAAATTTGCCAAAGCGAATCAAATCCATCCTTCTGTGTCCTTCCCAATACAACTCTCTTGCGCGCTCATCCAAGATAAAATCCAACGTCATCTGAGGGTCAGTAATCAAGCCTGGAGCATTTCCAGCTATAACATCGCCAGACCTTGATCTGATTGAGTTGATATAGGTAAGCGCGTTGGCTCGAGTGCCACCGGTGCCTCCACGTATCACTGCTTCTGCATACATTAAATAAGCATCCGCTAACCGGAACATCGGATAGTCGGTATCGGGGAAACCTGTAGAGCTATTGGGCGAATCAACTCCTGTTGAGGTAATGTTTCTGAATTTATAAATACCCCAACCTTCGCCTGATTTCGCAACGTTATCAATTTCTAAACTCCTTGTTGTTATTGGGTCTTCATTATAGTTCTTATCCGCAAATATTGCCCTTGCTTCCGCTAAGTTTGGAAACTTACCCACAAATGCAGAAGTAGTGCGCAACCCCGACCAACCTCCATTCCCTGCATTGCCGTTGATCATCACCTGCGTCATCGCGTAAGCTTGCGATTTTGCTCCGTCAAATGCTTGCGCAAAAATGATCTCTGTATTGTTCTTGTCATTATCTGCTCGAAATAGATTGGCATAGCGAGGCGAAAGCGTATAACCCGCTGCAATAATTTCGTTCAACTCCGTCAAAGCTTCGGTGTATTTGGGGGTGCCTATGTAAACCTCTGCATTCAAATAAAGTTTTGCTAATAGCATGGCACAGGCTGCCTTATCGGCCCGTCCATACTCAAACCGAGGAGCACCCATGTCTGCCTTGATGGCTTTCAATTCCTTTTCGATATAGTCGAAAAGAGCCGGACGTAGGATCATAGGAGGGAAAAACGAACCTGGTTGATCTTTCTCTGTCAAGAATGGCAATCGACCATACAAGTCCATTCCATAGAAATAAGCCAAGGCTCTTAAAAAACGTGCCTCTGCCTGAAAATTCTTGAAATCAGGGTCGTCTGTTTTGCCTGTGGTGACGCGAATAAATTCATTTGATAAAGCCGCCACATTGGCGATACGGGCATATAGTGCCTCAGGAATTCCGTCAGAGGGCAACCAAGTATTATAGTGTAAATTGAAAATCGTTCCGTTTGCATCATTCGGATAGCTCCAAACCGCTTCATCGGTGGTCAATTCTTGCATGTACCAAAGCGAACGAACAAAACAACTAAAGCCCTCATCTACACCACCTACATCTTGGTTACCGGCTGGGCCTCTTTGCCCTGTAAGGGCAAATGTGGCATACAACTTAGCGAGTCCTTCCTTGTAGGAATCCTTTGTCGTATAGACCTTGTCTGCTGTAGTTACGAATGGGTCAATCGGCTTTACGTCCAGATCGCTCACACACGACATCATCAGAACCACTAGCGTGAGTGTTCCGATGGAATAGCGATTAAAATATTGTTTTTTCATACTGATATGAATCATTGGTTAAAAAGTAAAATTAACACCTAACAAAAACGTGCGAGGACGGGGATAGATATTGTTATCTATTCCATTCTCGATTTCGGGGTCAATGCCTTTATAGTTCGTGACCAAGAAAGCATTTTGAACCGTCAAACTAACTCTCGCTTTCAAACGGTCAACAAAAACTCGGTCAATGCTGTAACCCACACTCATATTGTCCATTCTGAAAAACGACCCGTTTCGGATGTAGTAATCAGACAAGAGTTGTTGAGTGGTGAATTGAGCATCATTAATTGAATTAGGCACGTTCCTAAAATGTCCGAGGTCATACACGCCATTGTAAAAGGCGCGACCTGACTCGACATTGTTATACACGTAGTTTCCAATGCTCAAGCGACCAGAAAGAGAGAAATCAAACTTCTTATAATTTCCTCTTGAGTTGATACCAATTAAGAAATCGGGTTCAGGCCTTCTGTAGCGGAAGCGATTTCTATCATTACCCAACACGTTACCGCCATCTCCTGAGCGGTCAACAAACAAACCTTCGATAGGCTTGCCAGCTGTATTGTAAACTTGCTGGTAAGGGAAAAAGGAACGAACCGGAAAACCGACTTGGTTATTTTGAATATTGGTGGCTACACCAACTCCTCCTGTGAAATTTCCAATGAAGTTCGGATCGTTTGTTAGATTAAGCTTGGTGATCTTGTTGTTGATAGCAGTAAAATTTGCACCCACATGCAATGTGAAGTCCTTTTTTGTCACAGCACGTGTACTCAACGTAACCTCAACACCTTGGTTTTCCATAGATCCTACATTGGTAGTAAGGAAGTTGGAAAAATTAGAACCATTAGGGATACGAACATTATTCAACAAATCCTTAGTGTCGCGCTGAAACACTTCTACCGAACCGGTCACCTTGTCGTCAAAAAGACCGAAATCCAAACCCACGTTGATAGTAGTGGTGGTCTCCCATCTGATATTTGGATCATATGGGTTTGGTCTTTGCGAATTGTAAAAACGTGGGCTACCGTCTGAATTATATCCCAACTGATACTGAGTTTGTGCATCCGACACCTGATAGGTAGCTAGATAGGGATAGTAATCTCCGCCAATATCCTGTTGTCCTGTTTGTCCGTATCCTGCCCGCAGCTTCAAATCAGAAATAGCGTCAATTTTAGATAGGAAAGACTCATCTTTCATCTTCCAAGCCAATGCCACAGAAGGGAACAAGCCCCACCGATTTGCACCGGCAAAACGAGAAGAACCATCATTTCTTAAGGTCGCTGTCAACAAGTACTTTCCGTTGAACGTATAGTTCAAGCGCCCAAAAAAAGAAACCAAGTAGTTTTCTGATTTTGAAGGAAGCGACAAGGTGCGAGCTGTATTCTTATTGATACTATATGCCTCTCTGTAAAAATGCTGCCATCCATAACCAGCCGTGAAATCAATTTTATGCTGACCAAATTGTTTTAGGTAGTTCGCATAAATGTCTAATAACTCAGACTGATTTCTGCCTCCATAAGTATCGTCTCTCCCTACTAAGACACCATTGTTATTGGCAAACGCTGCTGTAAGCGGTGCTCTGTTAAACCCGTCACTAACAAATCTATCTACACCAGCATTGACTGTCAATTTTACATCCGGAAAAAACGGAAGTTTGTAGTCTGCTTTAATACTAGCAATCAAACGATTAGACGTGGACTGGTTATCGGTTTGATCCAATTGGGCAACGGGGTTGGACGTACTATTAATTGCGCCCTTGCTCAGCCAAGAAAAATACCCTCCATATTGTTGCGCGGCAGCGTCTTTGATAGGTTGTGTAGGATCGAAGGCAACTGCATTTCCTACAGCGCCAGCCTCTCCAAAGTTGTTGAAGGTTACGCTACCTTTTACACTCATGTCTAGTTTTAAGTCTCCATTCAAAAACGATGGACTGGCATTAATGTTCAACGAGTGGCGTTGCAAACCAGTCGTTTTCAAAATACCCTGTTGATCTGTGTATCCATAAGAGACGCGATAAGGCATGTTTTTCAATGAACCTGAAGCACTCAAATTGTGATCGTGTGAAATAGCATCTCGAAAAATCTCTTTTTGCCAATCTGTATTGGCATTACCCAATTTAGCAACAGCCGCTGCATCGATGCCAGAAGTGCCAGTTTGAGCCAAGGTATTCACCAGCGACTTGTACTGAGAAGCACTCATTACATCTACAAATTTGATGGGTGATGCTACTGAAACATTGGCGTTGTAGGAGAATTGAGGTTTTCCCGAGACACCCTTTTTGGTAGTAATTATGATGACTCCTCCTGTCGCGCGCGAACCATAAATGGCTGTTGCCGAGGCATCTTTGAGGACAGTGAAAGTCTCTATATCATTAGGGTTTAAAGCCGCAAGTGGATTTGAGACACCGCCTAACGACCCGGTCCCTGTTGACGGGATATTGTCAACTGGAAACCCATCTATTACAATTAGCGGGTCGTTGCTTGCTTGGAGCGATGAACCACCTCTGATACGGATTGTATTACCCGCCCCTGGAGCACCTCCCGCAGAAGTTATTTGAACTCCGGCAAATTTACCCACTAAAAGATCTTGAGGCGAGGTAAGAACACCTTTGTTGAAGTCCTTATTCGAAATAGCAAGGACTGCACCAGTTGCATCTTTCTTCTGAACCTCACCGTAACCGATTACAACTACTTCCTGCAAAGCGGTAACATCAGAAACCAACACTACATCTATGTTCGTTTGGGTCCCAACTACAATCTGCGTGGTTTTGTAACCAATAAACGAAATTGACAACGTGGCGTTTGCACCTACATTCAAGGTGAACTTGCCATCTCCATCTGTTACTGCTCCGTTGGTGGTACCGATTTCCAGAATGTTTGCTCCTGGAATTGGTGATCCATCATCGGAAGAGGTAACCTTCCCTGACACGGTACGCTCCTGTGCTTGCAGCCCGAGGGACGCAAAAACCAGGAAAACCGCCAAGTACTTACTCACTGTTCGGTAAAATTTGGTCATAGAATAAAAATTAGGGTTAATTAAAAAAACTTGTATTTAATCGAAATCAAATTTGTTAGATTGCACTGATCAGCCAACAAATTTTGGTTAAATATATTGAGTGCATTACTTTGAAACACTATAAAAACCCTTAAAAATTTGCTGAAAACGTGACCGCAACCGTTTGCGAAAATTTTTTTTAATCAACTGTTTTAAAAACCTCCATGAAGTTCAACCAAATAACCATTAAAGACATTGCCCGCGAGCTTAACATCTCCCCCTCCACCGTTTCGCGCGCATTAAAAGACCATCCTGATATTTCGGTAGATACCAAAAAAGCGGTGAATGCACTGGCGGAAAAACTGAACTATCAGCCCAATATAGTAGCACTCAATCTACGCCAGAAAAAGACGAATACGATTGGCGTAATCATACCTGAAGTGGTGCATTTTTTCTTTTCAACTGTTATCAGTGGAATTGAAGATGTTGCCTATCAGGCAGGATACAATGTAATCCTGGCTCAATCGAACGAATCGTATACCCGCGAAGTCGCACATGTAAAAGCGCTTTTTAACAGCCGAGTAGATGGCATGTTGCTATCTCTCTCCAGAGAAACGACCAATTTTGATCACGTAGAATCGATCATCTCCAAAGGTGTACCGATCGTATTTTATGATCGGATGTACAACAGCCCTACTTCCAGCAAGGTGATTGTCGATGACTACGCGGGCGCGAAGGAAGCAACTAACCATCTTATTTCGCAAGGATGCAAGAACATTGTGCATTTGGTAGGTGCACCCAACCTGATCATAAGCATCGATCGGTTGCGCGGATACAAGGATGCGCTGAAAGAAAACAAAATGGAAGTCAACGAAAAACTTATCCTTGCCTGCAATGAGGGTACGTTTGAAGAAGGTAAAACAGTGATGGAAAAGTTCTTAAAGGGTTCCATCAAAATAGATGGGTTATTCGCGAACAATGACCCCATGGCAATGGGCGCCATGATGGCCATTAAAGAAAAGGGGCTGAAAATTCCAGAGGATATTGCCGTCATTGGGTTCAGCAATTGGTTCATTGGCGAAATGATGGAGCCTTCTCTTTCGACCATCGACCAACCGGGTTTTGAAATGGGCCAGGAAGCTGCTCGTTTATTGATCCGCCAAATCGAATTGAAAGTGAAGGATCAATACGAAGCTGTAGAGGAGATAAAAATTCTAAAGACCAGACTGATAATCCGAAACTCTTCTTTGAAGAAACAGGTAAAGAAAAAGTAGACCCGGATGCGTTTTTTATTCCTGTTTTGACAACAACTTCTTTAAAACAATAACATTTTCAACCTTGTCAAAAACGGCAATGGCGGGTATGTCAAATCCTTTCAAAACTTGGCAGAAAATGATCTCTTGATTTTTTGCTTTGTGCTTCAAGGCGTAATTGCCTGACTCTAGAACATACTGTTCGATAGTTTGGTTCTCGGCATCGACAATCCAGTATTCAGCAATGTTGTGTTGCGCGTAGTCTTCAAACTTCACACCTCTATCGATCTGCTCTGTGCTCTCCGACAAAATCTCTACCACCAAGTCTGGCGCAGGAAACTGCATTTGTTTTCTCTTGAAGTCTATCGATTTATCTTTATTCCAGAAACAAATATCTGGCTCGTAGTCATTTCGAGTAAGCGAAATGAGCATTTTCTCGTAACCGACAAAGCCCAATTGGCTGGACTCAACAAAAATGTCGATTAACCTCAGCAAAAACTTTCCCGCTTCATTATGCTGTAATTTTACAGGCGATTGAAAGTAGATTTCGCCATTAATAAACTCCACCTTGCGATCGTCCATCTCTTTATAAAATTGCTTCCGCCTACCCTCTTCCTTGTGCCAGAAAACCTGAATTTCTTCCAAGTAGCGGGGTAAAAGGGGCGACTGAGTGATTTTATCAACTGGGTTTTCCATACGCAAACATTGCCGATCTGATGTATCAAAAAAATTAATGAAGTGAAACTAACATAAAAGTTGGCCGAAACCAAGTGCAATCGTTTTCTGATTTTTGATTAGGGGTTTCGTTAGGATTAACGAAACACTTTATTTTTATTTCCAGAAGTTTCTAACAACAGTTTATGCAAGACCGCCCGAATCGATCTGCCAGCAAGGGGCTTGGCCAACTTATCTCTTACAAAAAAAACGAATGCGGAATAGACATAGAAACCTCTTTTGGGAATGTGAGCATTGCCTTCTTTGACGAACGAATTGTTCAAGTGTGGGGGTACATGGGAAAGCGGGAAGAGGACTTTTCTTATGCGGTGGTGGGTACACCGATGAAGATCGAGTTTTCCATTTCTGATTTACCCGAAAAAATCCAGCTTACTACCTCCGCGCTCAAAGTAACAATCAGCAAATCACCTGTGAGAGTTCAAATGACCGACTTGCAAGATGTGCTGATCAACGAAGATGATGCCGGCCTGGGCATTCAATGGATTAACGATCAAGTAAGTTGTTATAAAAAGTTGCAGGAGGGCGAACGCTTTCTCGGATTGGGCGAAAAAACTGGCCCACTCGATAAACGCGGAAGAGGATACATCAACTGGAATACAGACGCCTATGCGTATGGTACGGATACCGATCCTTTGTATTGTACTGTTCCTTTTTACGTTGGGGTACATCACCAAAAAACTTACGGCATTTTCTTCGACAATAGTTATCGAAGTGTATTCAACTTCGGTGCGTCCAATGATCGGTTTGCGAGCTTTTCTGCCGATAGCGGAGAGATGAGGTATTACTTCATCGCGGGTGAGTCAGTAGGTGATATCATAAAATCGTATACTTATTTGACGGGGCGCACTCCCCTTCCTCCGCTTTGGAGTCTTGGGTATCAACAATGTCGTTATAGTTACTATCCCGATCGAGAGGTGTTGCGCGTAGCGGAAAACTTTAGCGAGCGTGACCTGCCGGCAGACACGATTGTCTTAGACATTCACTATATGGATGCCTACAAAATATTCACATGGGACAAGAAAAACTTTCCGGACCCGAAAGGCCTGATTGATCAATTGAAAAAGTTGGGCTTTCATGTCGTTTTGATGTGCGATCCTGGTATCAAAATAGAGCCTGGTTATGAGACATACGACTCAGGGATAAAAGAAGACATTTTTCTAAAATATCCTGACGGTGGGCTTTACAGTGGGCAGGTGTGGCCTGGTTGGTGCCACTTCCCCGATTTTACAAACCCCGTTGCACGCGAGTGGTGGGCCACTCATTTCAAAGAATATGTCGCTCTAGGTGCGGAAGGTTTTTGGAATGACATGAATGAAATTGCCACTTGGGGAAATACACTTCCCGATCTGGTTGAATTTGACTTAGAAGGCCGCAAAACAACAATGCGTGAGGGGCGAAATCTCTTCGGGCTAATGATGGCGCGAAGTACGTATGAAGGAACAAAAAAACTGATGAATAAGCGCCCCTTCAACCTGACACGTTCGGGCTATGCAGGCATTCAGCGCTATGCGGCTGTGTGGACGGGGGATAACGTAGCATACGATGCGCACATGCTGGCGGGCGTCAGACTCGTGAACAGTATGGGGCTTTCAGGAATGGCCTTTACCGGCTATGATATTGGCGGATTTGTAGGGAATACCGATGAAAAACTTTTTGCGCGATGGATTTCTATCGGGGCATTCTCTCCTTTCTTCCGTGGACATACGATGATCAACACACGAGATTCAGAGCCTTGGTCGTTCGGAGAAAAGGTAGAAGAGATTGCCCGCAATTACATGAAGCTTCGGTATCGCCTGATGCCGTATCTCTACTCATTGTTTTTTGACGCTGCCAAAACGGGTATGCCCATCAACAGAAGCCTTGCATTTTATTTTCCATTCGATGAGAAGATATATGATCATCAATTTCACAATCAATATTTATTTGGCCCTGCACTATTAGTCGCTCCTGTAGAAAGCAACAAGGACTTGCTGCGGGTCTATTTACCACAAGGCACCTGGTATGATTTAATGACAGATCAATTGCGTGGAGGAAATCAACAATTCGTGGAAGATTGCCCGATTCACCACCTTCCGGTGTATGTGAAAGGATCGTCAATTATTCCCATGAAAGAAAAAGCAGGTAAGAACACCAATGATTATGGCGACACGCTGGAAATCCATGTTTACAAGGGCGATACCTACAATGACTTTACACTTTATGAAGATGACGGAATTTCATTTGAACACGAAAATGGAGCTTTCTCAAAACGAAAAATTGCCTATACGCCTGAGAAGAACGAAATAATTATTCAAGACAAAGAAGGAACCTTTACATCTCCCTATACCAACTTGAAAGTGTACTTGCATGGATTTCATTCGGTCAGTGAAGTACGTGTTAATGGGGTCGCAAGATCAGTTAATTGGAAAGAGTATCGCTTTGTTGAATCCATTCGGAATTATGATCCGGTGAATACACAGCCGGAAGGACCTAAAATAAATTTACCCTATGTCACCACTACCAATGAGACTAAAAAGATTGTTATCAACTGGTAATATTGTTTGTGTTTTCTTGGCCATCCTTTTAATTGGTCTAAGCTCTTGTGAAAAAAAGAGTAAGGTTCAATTCAATGATACTGGCTTGATTATAGGCAACGCGTCTCCGATCCTTATCAATCCCGATTCTACGTTAGTAAATCTGGAAGACTATGTTCTGGACTTGACCAAAATTGATTCGATTTCTGTCCCTACTGGTCTTACCCAAAATAGAGATGGCAGGAATCTATCTTTAACGGGCGAAATGAAATCCACGATCGCCTCATTGCAATTGTGGAGTGGCGGGGTGTCGTACGCAATTCCTCTTAAAAAAGTAAATAAGAAGGCAGTCACATTTACCTATGCTGGCAAAGCAAAAGAGGTAAAAACAAAAGGCGAGTTCAATGCGTGGAATGCCGCTGCTTCTGAATTTAAAAATGAGGGTGGAATGTTTACCCTTTCCCTTTTGCTCAACCCGGGCAATTATCAATATCTCTTTGTGGTTGACGGCAAAGAAATCCGTGACCCCTCCAACAACGACTCGATCGACAACGGAGCAGGAGGATGGAATTCTTTGTTAAAAATCGAGCGTCCGGATGCCAAAAAGCTACCTCGCCTAACTACCTTTAAAACAAGTGGGCAATCAATCACCTTGCAGCTCTCGAATCCGGCTACGGAAGTGACCGCTTATTGGAAAAACTTTTCGTTGCCCGTTGTTCAGAAAAAAGATCAGTTGACCATACCCATCCCCGACCAGGCAACCAAGGAAGTGAGAACTCACATTCGTGTGTGGGCGGCAAATGAAACGGGCATATCCAACGATGTGCTGATTCCATTGCAAAATGGAGAAGTGATTTTAGATGCAGCGGCTCTCACTCGGCAAGACAAGGAGGCGCAACTACTTTACTTCATGATGATTGATCGGTTCAACAATGGAAAAAAAGAAAATGACGAACCGGTAAAAGATCCGAACATTTTGCCAAAGGCAAATTATTACGGTGGTGATATTGCCGGAGTAACTCAAAAAATCAAAGACGGCTACTTTAAAAAATTGGGAGTGAATACGATTTGGCTCTCCCCTATTTCGCAAAATCCAAAAGGAGCATACGGAAAGTACATTGACCCGCCTACTACTTTTTCAGGCTATCATGGGTACTGGCCTGTGTCACTTCAGCAAATCGACTATCGTTTTGGAAGCAAAGCCGAGCTCGAAGAGCTTTTGAACGAAGCGCATGCACAGGATATGAACGTTATTCTGGATTATGTGGCGCATCATATTCACCAGGAACATCCGCTTTTCAAACTTAAACCGGAATGGTTCACTCCTCTTTACCTACCGGATGGCACGATCAATACCGAGCGGTGGGACGATCAGCGACTAACCACCTGGTTTGATGTGTTTATGCCTACGCTTGATTTGCGCAAGCGAGAGGTAGTGGACCCCATGACCGATACGGCTCTGTTTTGGCTGGAGAAATATGAGTTGGATGGGTTTCGTCATGACGCGTCCAAACATATTGACTTGCTCTTCTGGCGTGAGTTAACCAAGAAAGTAAAATCAAAAGTGAAGCGTCCCATTTATCAAATAGGAGAAACCTATGGCAGCCGTGAACTCGTCAACAGTTATGTAAATACCGGCATGCTGGACGCACAGTTTGACTTCAATGTGTACGATGATGCCGTCAACACATTCGCCAGAGATGAAGTGCCGTTCACTCGGTTAAGCAATTCACTAACAGAAAGTATGTCTTGGTTTGGTGATCACAATTTGATGGGAAACATCACCGGCAATCAGGACAGGGCTCGGTTTATTTCTTATGCTGATGGTTCTGTTCGCTTTGATGAAGACGCTAAAAAAGCGGGGTGGAAACGAAAAATAGAAATCAGGGATACTGTCGCCTATGCAAAACTTCAATCACTCACCGCTTTTATGATGACCGTGCCGGGCATACCTGTTATCTACTATGGCGATGAAATTGGAGACCCGGGTGGCAACGACCCCGACAACAGGCGAATGATGCGTTTCGAAAACTTGTCAAACCAGGAAGAGCGGAATCGTGCCACAACCGAAAAGCTAATTCACTTACGCAGAAATTCAATGGCTCTGTTGTTTGGCGATTTCGATTGGATGGCAACCACAGATAAAATTATGGCCTATCGGAGAAGCTATTTTCAAAATCAGGTTTGGGTGGTGTTTAATAAGTCGGCTGAAGTACAAAAAATAGACATTGGCGAAGTACCTGCTTCAGCGAAAACAAATTTTACCGGAAAAATAGAATTTGAAAATAAGAAGGCAACGCTTACCTTAAACCCGCATTCGTTTGAAATACTAACTTCATCTACTTCAAATTAAACCTACCATGACATCACCCTCGCTTGGCAAACCAAAACCACAACTCAGCTTCTGGCAGATTTGGAACATGAGCTTCGGATTTTTAGGAATCCAGTTTGGATTTGCCCTTCAAAACGCCAACACTAGTAGAATATTCGAAACGCTCGGAGCAGAACCCAGTAGCCTTGCCTTATTTTGGGCAGCCGCGCCCATTACCGGATTAATTGTGCAGCCTATCGTTGGTTTCTACAGCGATCGCACCTGGCACCCAAAGTGGGGACGGAGGAGACCCTATTTTGCAATTGGTGCAATTTTGGCCACGATGGCTCTTTGCATAATGCCAAACTCACCCTCACTTTGGTTTGCTGTAGGAATGCTATGGATAATGGACGCTTCGATCAATATCAGCATGGAACCTTTTCGTGCATTTGTTGGAGACATGCTCCCTCCTTTGCAACGTACAACTGGGTTCGCGATGCAGAGCTTTTTTATTGGAATTGGAGGTGTTGTTGCTTCGTGCTTGCCCTACATTTTTTCACATTGGCTAGGTATTAGCAATACTGCTCTGGTTGAAGGAGAAATGCCGGACTCTGTAAAGTACTCCTTCTATCTTGGCGCTGCCACATTATTTATTACTGTAATGTGGACGGTATTTACCACTAAAGAATATCCACCGGAGCCGCATCACCAAAATTTAAAAAATAGAGAGAAAAGAAAAATCGAAAACGAGGAAGAATCCAAATCTAGAATTCAAAAGGTGGGGATGTTCCTGCTTTCAATCGGGATCGTGATCATTTGGCTGGTGAATTATCTCGGCAATAAGTACAAAGAACTTTATTTGTTGGGGGGTGGATTGGTATTTTTTGGAGTAATCCATCTATTAACTGTTCTCTACATTAGGCAAGGAAGGAGTTATCTTGGATTGGTTCATATGGTCAGAGATCTTAACTATATGCCAAAAACTATGGTTGATCTAGCTTACGTGCAATTTTTCTCTTGGTTTGCATTGTTTTCCATGTGGATTTACACTACTCCAGCTGTTACAAGTTACATCTATAACACAAATGAGCCAACGTCAACCGCCTACAATGATGGCGCTGATTGGGTCAGTGTTTTATTTGGAATGTATAGTGGTGTAGCAGCTTTGGCCGCATTGTTTCTGCCAATTTTAGCAAAGTATAGCAGTAGAAGGGTAGCTCATTTTATTTCCCTTTTATGTGGTGGTCTAGGGCTTATTTCCATTTTCTTCATAAGAGAGCCAAATTTTTTGATCTTTTCGATGATCGGAATTGGAATTGGATGGGCAAGTATTTTGTCAATACCATATGCAATGCTTTCGGGTTCATTACCTCCCGAGAAAATGGGCTATTATATGGGAGTCTTTAACTTTTTTATTGTAATTCCGCAAATCATTGCTGCAACTGTGTTGGGATTTATTCTAGAAGCAGTTTTCGGTGGCCAGTCTATTTACATTTTAGTTTTTGGAGGCGTCTGCATGATCATTGCATCGTTGCTTTCACTCCGAGTGAGGTCGTCTGAAGAAGTAGTTGTTTAATTGACAGCATGCGAGCCATAGCGGTTGTAGGATTTTTGATTACCTCTCGCCTCTTGGTGAGCGCTCAAGACTATTCTGGTTTTACCAACACTATTCAGTCGCTCAAAGACAGTGTGCAGTTTGAAGTTTTCAAAAAGAAGAACACCATTCCTTTTATTGTCGAAGACTCAGTCGCCTTTATTTTCTACGGCAAAGCAATCAGCGTGTCTTGGATGGGCGACTTTAACGGGTGGGGTTATGACAAAACATTCATCAGCACAGGAGTAAACGTAAAAGGCACCTCAATATGGATCCTAAAGGCAAAGTTTCCGAAAAACGCACGACTAGACTATAAGATTCTAGTAGACGGCAACAATTGGATTCTTGACCCATCCAATCCCCACCAACAATGGAGCGGTGTAGGCGGAGGTAGCGCCAACTCAGAGTTGCGTATGCCTGATTGGAAAGAATCGGTTGAACAGCAAGCCAAACAAGTTGAACATGGCACGATCAAAAGTGATATTCTGATCAATAGCAAAATCCTGAACTATCAAGTGACGTATAGCATTTACTTGCCAGCTGGGTTTCAAAAATTAGGTCAACTCCCCGTGATCTATGTAACGGATGGTTACGAGTATCTCCATCCACAACTAGGAAACATGACAACGGTGCTCGACAATTTGATCGCGGAAAAAAAAATCAAACCTATTGCTGCTGTTTTTGTCGATCACCGAGAACCAATCAATCGTTCTAACAACAGAAGGATGCAGGAGTTGGCAATGAATACACAATACCTCGACTTTTTTACGAATGAGTTAATCCCAGAAATAGAAAGAAATTTTCCCGTCTCTAAACTGGCAAGCGAACGAGGCATCATGGGAACATCGATGGGAGGACTGACCGCCACGTATTTTGCCTTCACTAAGCCTGGTGTATTTGGGCTAGTCGGCATCCAATCTCCCGCATTTTGGACCAAGCCTCAGATCTATCAACTTTGCACCAATCAAGTCGCTCCTTCAATCAAAATCTCGATGACATCTGGAGTGATTAATGATACAAGCAAAGAAAGCCGTAAAATGAAAGAGGTATTGGAAGCCAATAGTTGCATATACCATTATCGGGAAGTGAATGAAGGCCATAGCTGGGGTAACTGGAGAAACCTGATCGATGATGTTTTAATAGATCTGTTTGGCATTTAACCAGTGTGGCTGATCAACTTTAATAAAAAAATGAAATAAAAGATGAAATCGAGAACATTGCTTCTTTTCTTAGCGGTTATTGCCCTATTGGAGTCTTGTGCATCCGGAAAAGCAGCACTCAAAAATGGAAATTATTACGAGGCAGTTCTTGAGTCGGTGAACAGACTCCGGGCTAAACCAGACCATAAAAAAGCAAAAGTTGTGTTGCAGCAGAGTTATCCTTTGGCCATTGATTTTATACAGACGCGCATCCAGAATGGAATTGCTGCAGATGATCCCCGGAAATGGCGGAATGCAGTGGAAGGCTATAATCAAATAAATAACCTGAACACACAAATCAAAACCTCTCTGGGAGCAATGAAAATCATTACCAACCCTGTTACAAAATTCAAAGAATTGGCGGAGGTAAAAACAAAGGCAGCTGAAGAAAGCTATAACGATGGCATTCAATACATGCTAAAGAACACGCGCGATGATGCTAAATCGGCCTATTTCAGTTTTAAAGAAGCGAGTGGCTACGAGCCCGGCTATCGGGAAGTAGTTGAACTAATGACGCAAGCAGAATTTAACGCCACGTTGAGAGTTGCCTACCAAGAGATAAATGCATCTCGCATTAACTACGGTAGTCTCCAACCTATTATCAACTCATTGCAACGCCAGTTTTTGTCCTTTCGCCCCATTGAGCAACAAGACACAGTGCCACCTCAACAATACCTAAAAATTGTTTTCAATGACTACCGGCAGGACGCACGTCCTCAGTTTTCTTCACGGAACGAAAATCTTGAGAGAGAAGTAAAGGTTGGAGAAAAAAAAGGAGCGGATGGCAAAGTGCAGGATGTGATGGAAAAGGTAGCCGGAACGATCACTTACTATACTAAAACGAAGAGAGCTTATAGCAACGCGACCCTTTCTGTCACAGATGCGAAAAGTAACGCGATGCTTCTGAACAATTCAGTGGAAGGCAATTCACAATGGCAATACACATGGGCAACATTTAAGGGAGATAACCGAGCGATGAACTCCGATCAGGTTAATCTTACCAAGCGAACTGAGGCGTCTCCGGATGACCAGAGTTTGTATAATCAGGCCATCTCGAACCTGAAAACCAATCTCTCTCAACAACTCGCTAACTTCTACAGAAGGTATTAATTGAAAATATTAGAACCTTTCAGTTGAAAATTAGGTTATTCATCGCGACTGGGTTTTTAAGTCTTATCAAATAATAAAAATGAGTGATAGCAAAGTGGAGTTGGCCACTTTTGGTGCCGGGTGTTTCTGGTGTACCGAGGCCGTATTTCAAAACGTAAAAGGGGTCAGTAAGGTGGTATCAGGTTATGCAGGAGGCAATGTAAAGAATCCGACTTATCGGGAGATTTGCACGGGCTTAACCGGTCATGCAGAAGTTACGCAAATTACCTTTGACCCTACAAAAGTATCGTTTGAAGAGCTACTGGAAGTTTTTTGGAACACCCACGACCCCACTACGCTTAACAGACAGGGGGCCGATGAAGGCACACAATATCGTTCTGTTATTTTTTACCACAGCGATGTTCAGCGACAGGCTGCGGAAGAATACAAAAGTCAGCTAGAATCTTCAAAAGTGTACCAAAATCCCATAGTGACAGAGATCAGCCCTTTGCCGGATTATTTTCCCGCTGAAAACTACCATCAAAATTACTTTGATTTGAACCCCAACCAGAGCTACTGCCAATATGTAGTGCGCCCAAAAGTGGAAAAGTTTAAAAAGCAATTTCATTCAAAACTGAAATAAAAGCTTGTTTTTAGGATCGTTAAAAAAAATTGAACTTTCTCCGCAACCAGTTATATCAAAGTCCGTTAATAGAACCATGTAGAGTAATTCTCTCATAGGTTTAGGTTTAGGTAACAAAAAGCCCCGTCAGACGGACGGGGCTTTTTGGTTTTTTGGCCTTTTTTAAATTCTAGGAATTCGCCTTCTTCTTCAGCTGCTCTATTTGACGTATGTAGTCAGCCTCTCTGTCGCGAGCTTCCTGTTCTACCGAACGCAATCGGGCATTCATTGAATCAATGAGTTCATTTTCTTGTCGTTTCATGCCCTCTTGGGTCGCTTGCAGTTCCTCCATATTTTGCCTCATCTCTTCTTCCTGTGCTCTCATTTCTTCGGTCATCTGCTGCGACTCTGTCAACAACTTCTGTGTGCGTTCGTTAATTTTCACAGTAGACACAGTAGAGGCAATACTCTCGGCCACCTTCTTAACAAATTCAATTTCATGTTCGGCCAATGACGAGAAAGATGCTAGTTCAATCACTCCATAAATCTGATCATTCACTTTCAACGGCATGATAAGAATCGATGTTGGATTCGCATCACCTAATCCAGAGGTAATCCGAATATAGTTCTGCGGCACATCGGTGATATAAATGGTATCCATCTCTTGCCAGGCCTGCCCTGCTAGTCCTTCTCCTTTATGTATCTTCTGATTGATGAATTTCTTTTTATCCCATGCATAGCAAGACGTCATCGACATCGTTTTTTCTTCCGAGTCATCCGTATCATCAATCAAATAAAGGGCGCCCTGATTTGCCTTCATGTACTTGACCATATTGCCGATGATTTCGTCACATAACTTCTGCACATCGCTATTATTGCTCCGAAGAATTTCACCAAACTTCGCAATGCCTTCAGTGGCCCAATTCCTTTTCTTGTCCTCATCGGCCACTTTTGCCAGGTTCGCTCTCATATTCAGCAAGGCATTCCCCAGCACATCGTGTTCACTCAGCGGAGTAAACTCAGAATCATATTTACCACCGCCAATATTTTCCGCAAAAACGGTTGTGGCTTTTAACCCAGAGACCAAATTGTCGGTAGCAATTGCCATTTCTCCAATTTCATCCTTACTGAAATTTCGCTTTTTATCTTCTACCAACTCCCCGCGACCCAACTTCACAACAACGTTCTTGATATAGTTAATGGGGCCTGTAATATTCCGCACGAGCAGCGTGGCGCTCAATAAACCAATGATGATGATTGCCAGTCCGAGTGCTAGGGTAATCGTTCGAAGATTACTCGATGAATTACTCAAGGCCATGGCTGATTCTTCCGTAAGCACTTCTTGCTTTTCCTTAATCTTAGAAAGGATGGCAATGATATTATTTGCTTGTGGGATTATTACTTGATCTACATAATCACCAGCCAGGAGTTTGGTGGTAGGGTCTTCGTATGAATCAAATCCGGTAAGCGTATTAATAATATTTTCACTGGTTCCACTCAACAGCGAATCAAATTTGTTAAACGCACGGGTCATCATTACACGTTGTGAACTGTCTTTCTTGAATTTGGCCGAAGTACTGTCGGAATCCCAGTTTTTCATCAACTTGACAATTCTCTCTTTGTTGGCCGGGTACTCGAGGCTAATAATCTGCCGGAGTGCAGCCTTGTCGTCATCGTTGGTCTGGAGGAAAACCCAATTCGTAGCTAACATCCGAGAACGATGAACCAATGTAATTAACTCATTAATCGCATCCTTGGAAGGGTTGATCGTTTGAGAAGACGACATCACACTATTGTCGATTTTATTTCCGGTGAGGAAGATGATACTGGCATTAATGGCAAAGAGTGCAATGAGCACTAAAAAGCCGCCAAATATTTTGTTTCCGATAGATAACCGAATGTTGAATCTTTTTCCGTTAGAATTTTCCATAATACAATTATCAAATAAGAATTGCCAATCTGGTTAGTTCGGTAGACGCCTTCAGCTTATGCTTAGCCAACGCGCTCTGATTTAATTCAAATGCCAATTTACCACCTTTTATCACAAAGTTGACATCACTGCCCTTGGCACCCAAGCCAGCCTGTTCAGTGATCACCATTGTTGACTTACCGCCTACCTTCGAAAGAACCTCTCCGAGTTGACTCGATAACGTAGAGGGTACAAAAAGCATATGCCCTTTACGAAACTCAGCAATTGAATTTATTTTGGAAACTTTAATAGATCTATCTCCCACCTTTTTCTTTTCTGCCATCTTCTGCAATTCAGCCGTCAACGGAGACTCGCCTATCACTACTATTTCAAAATCAGTCTTTTTATCGTCCTCAGGCCATAGTACAAACTTCGCAAAGCCATGCATGTAGAGTGTATAGGTTTGGTAGTTCTGAGCAGCCAAATTTGAAGTTCCCAAAGACACAAAAAATAAAGCGGCAAGTGCGTTCCTCATAACTATGTTTTTGAATAGTTTACTGGGGTCAAAAGTAGATAGCATAAGAGTTAAAAATAGTTCAAAATAGGCACTTTTCCCACATCAAAAGGTTTTAGCAGGTTTTGTCCTTTTGCTGACAAAGCCAAATAATCGAAAAACCTTTTTAAACATGAAGAGTTTAAATTACATTGAGAATCACTACCTGCTAAAAAGTGACCCCAACAAACTTTAAAACCGCCAAAAGACTCTAAAATGAGAACAAATCTTTTATCTCTATTCCTTATGTTTTGCATTGCCCTAACAGGCGGCTGCCAATCCAAGTCTGGACAGGAAAAAACAAAGATCACACCCTTGAAAAAGAGTAATGAAGAATGGAAAAAGGTACTTTCGCCCGAACAGTATCACGTTCTTAGAGAGGCTGGAACAGAACGACCTTTTACGGGAAAAGATTGGGATAATCATGAAACGGGTACTTATTACTGTGCCGGTTGTCATCTGGAGCTGTTCAGTTCTGAAACCAAGTTTGAGTCGGGGACAGGGTGGCCAAGCTTCTATCAGCCGATTAAGGAGGGTGTGGTAGCAGTGGGAACGGACAACAGCTATGGAATGGTTAGGGATGAAGTAGAATGCGCCAGATGTGGAGGTCACCTGGGGCATGTTTTTAATGATGGGCCTGCTCCCACTGGGTTACGTTACTGCATGAATTCAGTATCGATGGTTTTTGAAAAAAAAGCAAAAAAGTAGCGAGTTACTATATAGGCGGAGAAGCCGATGGTTAAGACCATCGGCTTTTTTTATTATCTTTTCAGAAATGTAATTACTATGTGCAGACTAATGGCCTATAAAGGTACCCCCCAGGGAAATCGCTTTTAACATTTTAGCACCAAACTTCTGTAATCATCATCCAATGCAGCGGTCAACCGTTTTGATCGTTTGGACATTTTGGTGGATTTCTCTTTGTCCAACAAAGCCAAGGCCATCTTGTTGACAATC
>JAJTGQ010000089.1 GCA_021299455.1 Flammeovirgaceae bacterium
CTTTGAAGTGATTAATAATTGAATGGATTCTACTACTTGGGAAAAAGGGGAGAGTTGGTTTAAGATTCAGGGATGGAGTTCATTCGAATTTCAACGAGAGGCATGGAAAGCCTACTCGGACGGTTATAGTGGGCTAGTGAACGCCCCAACCGGCAGCGGGAAAACATACTCGCTTCTTATTCCTATTTTATTGGAGCCTAGCGCAAACAGCAAGTCAAAAGGCCCTCGTGCAATTTGGATAACCCCAATTCGTGCGTTGGCAAAAGAAATTGAGTTGTCGGCAGTCAAAGCGAAAAACGGGCTGGGTGCTAAATGGCGAGTGGGAGTTCGCTCAGGCGATACATCTACAAAGGAAAGAGCTAAGCAAAAGGAAAACCCTCCAGAGTTTCTCATCACAACGCCCGAGAGTTTGCACATATTACTTTCGCAAAAAGGAGGCACTGCTTATTTCGAAAACTTACGCGCCATTGTGGTTGATGAATGGCACGAACTCATTGGCTCCAAGCGTGGCGTATTGATGGAGTTGGCACTCTCTCGATTGAAAGGAATCTGCCCTTCACTCAAAGTATGGGGTATTTCAGCCACCATCGGTAATATGGATCAATCGTTGCAGGTATTATTTGGAAATTTTTACGAGGCAAATCAGTTCAAGGTCATTAAAGCGCAAATTGAAAAAAAGGTAGAGATCGTTTCCATTTTTCCAGATGAATTGGAGCGAATGCCCTGGTCGGGTCATCTGGGTATTCAGTTGCTTGACAAAGTCATTCCTATCATTAACAACAGCAAGAGCACGTTGATATTTACCAACACGCGTTCCTTTGCTGAGATTTGGTATCAGAAACTATTATCCAAAGCGCCCGAACTATCTGGTATATTAGCCATGCATCATGGATCGATTAGTGCTGTCACCAGAAATTGGGTGGAAGATCAACTGCATGAAGGAAATCTGAAGGCTGTTGTTTGCACTTCGAGTTTAGATTTGGGAGTTGACTTTCGTCCGGTAGAAACAATCATACAAGTAGGTAGCCCGAAAGGTGTCGCTAGGTTTTTGCAACGCGCAGGTAGGAGTGGGCATCAGCCTGGGGCTATTAGTAGAATTTATTTTTTGCCTACCAATTCATTGGAGTTGACAGAGTCTGCAGCGTTGCGAGAAGCCATCCATCAAAAAATTGTAGAAGATCGTTTCCCATACATTCGATCGTTTGATGTGCTGGTGCAATACCTTGTGACGCTTGCGGTGGGCGATGGATTCAGGCCTGAAGAAATTTTGAGTGAGCTAAGAGGCACGGTTAGTTATTCATCGATTACAGATGAGGAATGGATATGGTGTTTGAATTTCATCACTTCGGGGGGTGAGGCGCTTACGGCCTATGACGAATATCGGAAAGTGATGGTGCAGGATGGTGTGTATAAAGTAGAGAGCAAACAGATTGCCCATAAGCATCGGTTAAGTATTGGAACCATTGTTGGCGACACACTGATGCACGTAAAATATGCTACCGGAAAATACCTGGGCACTATCGAAGAGTATTTTATTTCCAGTTTGCACATCGGTGATGTATTTTGGTTTGCCGGGCAATGTTTAGAATTGGTGCGCATCAAGGAAATGGAAGCGCATGTCCGAAAATCAAAACGCAAATCGGGTAAGGTTCCTTCGTGGCAGGGAGGAAGGATGCCGCTTTCATCTCAATTAAGCGAAATGATCCGATTGAAGATAGATGAATCCGCCAGCAATAGCGAATCGGATGACGAGATGCGTTTTTTAAAACCTCTGATGGAGTTGCAACGGAGTCGGTCACACTTGCCCACAAAAAAAGAATTTCTTATTGAGTATTTTCAAAGCAGCGAGGGCTATCACGTGGTGATGTATCCATTTGAGGGGCGAAATGTACACGAAGGGTTGGGCGCGTTGGTAGCGTACCGCATAGCTAAAATTCTTCCCATCACCTTTTCGATAGCGATGAATGACTATGGTTTTGAGTTGCTGTCAGATCAACCCATTCCTATTTTTGAAGCGGTTGAAACCAATGTATTAGGCATGGAAAATTTGTCTACCGACATTTATGCGAGTATCAACTCCACAGAAATGGCAAAAAGGAAATTTCGAGATATCGCAGCAATTTCCGGATTGGTATTTAAAGGAATGCCCGGCAAACGAATGAAAGACAAACATCTGCAATCTTCTTCGCAACTTTTTTTCAACGTGTTTCATGAATATGAGTCAGATAATCTATTGTTGCTTCAATCCTTGGAGGAGGTAATGGATTTTCAATTAGAAGAAGCACGATTGCGGCAAGCTTTGGAAAGAATAGGTACGCAAAAGATAATCATCACACAACCGGAAAAGCCAACTCCTTTTGCTTTTCCGATCATGGTAGATAGAACCCGAGAGAAGCTGACTTCCGAAAAACTGGAAGACCGGATCAAGAAAATGAAATTGGAGTATGGGGATGAATGAATTAGAAACGAAGTGTAAAAACTGTTTTTACATCCAGCTCTGACTCCACACTTAATGATCCGTTGTGCATCTGCATGATTTGTCTCGATAACGCCAACCCAATTCCCGATCCTGTTTTTTTGGTGGTGAAGAAGGGAACAAAAATCCGCTGGATCGCTTCTGGGATGATGCCCGGCCCGTTATCGGTCACTTGAACAATAATCGAGTTTCCAGTGTATAATCCGATCAACTCTACTCTTGGATTTTCTGTTTGATAGAGCGCTTCAAATGCGTTTTTAAGAAGGTTGATTAAAACCTGACTAATCATTTCTTCATCTATTTCTACGGTCAAGTAATCGGATTGGCAGATAAGCGAAAATTGAATAGCCGATTTTTTTATCTCGGGCTTCATCAGGTTGGCTACGTTTTCAAGTAGCTCTTTTAGTTTTACAGTTTTAAGTTTTGGCTGGGGTAAGGAAGTGTATTCTCTGTACGCATCGATGAATTGAATCAACCCTTTGCTTCTGTTTTCGATGGTGCCCAGTCCTTCACGCAAATCATCGGCCGCTTCTCCCTTTAGTTCATAGTGACTTTCTTTCTTTACTAAATCTTCTTCTAGTATTTCTCTCATCGTTGAGGTAAGCGAAGAGATGGGAGTAATTGAATTCATTATTTCATGCCGAAGTACACGCGTGAGGTTTTGCCAAGCCTCAAGTTCTTGCTTTTGTAATTCAGTCTGAATGTTTTGTAACGTCACCAACTTAACGGTGTTTCCTCGGATGCGAAGTTCAGTTGCTTGTATAGTCAACTGAAATTCGTTTCCGGATTTGTACAATGTACTTTTTCCTGGTTCGGCTTCATTCAACGATTCATACAGTTTGGGGTTGATGGCCTGTAGTTCTTTAAGGTTCTTCAGATTACTCACACCAATAAATCGTTTTGCGTTGGCATTCATTAATTGTACTTCTCCATCCGCGTCAAACGATAAGATACCGGTTCGCACCTGTTGCACTACCGTGTTTAGGTATTGCCAACTTTCTTCTTTCTCAGATCGTGCTTTTCGAAAGGCTTCTAGCACTTCGTTGAAAGCCGTATTTAACTCGCGAAAGCTTTTGCCTAATTTATTATCGTTGGCGAATCCGGAAATAAAATCAGAATACTTAACGGATTCCAGAAAGCGCGTAAGCTTGCGATTGGTTTGTGAAGTAAAGCGGTATAACTCCAACAATTGAAAAACGATAATCAAAACGGTGAGCCCAGCCGCAAAAAACATATTGGGGCGACTTACCATAAACATCACCAGCCCAACCGATAATGCCAGAAGGCCTACCCGAAACGCTACCCGAAAACGAAAGTCGTTGAACATTAATTTGTTGTTTGCTGATTTGTAAATTCGTTGATTCGTCAATGTGAAGATTAGATAATATCCGAAGTTGCTACCAACGAATCAGCACATCAACGAATCAAACAATTGTTTAAAGTCCATGTTTTTCAAGTCTGCGATAGAGTGATGATCGTGTCAACCCCAATTCAGAGGCGGCTTGTGTGATATTGCCGTTGTATTTCTTTAATACTTTTCGGATCAGCAGTTTTTCAACTTCATCCAGATTGTATTGATCCAGATTCATGGATTGTTCGGTTTCTTTGTTGCTGGAAATGGTGAAGTTAAAGTCTTCTGGTTGTAATACGGTGGAGTTGCTTAAAATGATCGCGCGTTCCAAAGCATGTTGTAGTTCTCTGATATTTCCAGGCCAAGGGTGTTTGTTCATCCTCGTCATGGCGGCTTCGCTGATCTTGCTCACACTCTTTCCATACTTTGCAGCATAGTGTTTTAAAAAATGATTGGCCAGCAACGGAATGTCTTCCAGACGATCGCGGAGCGAAGGAATTTGTATTTCAATCGTGTTGATACGATAGAGCAGATCTTGCCGAAAGCGATTTTCTTTTACCATGTCGTAAAGCGGCATGTTGGTGGCACAGATCAATCGCAAATCTATGGTTGTGTCTTTATTCGATCCTACACGACTTACTTTTCTGTTTTGCAAAACGCTTAGTAATTTTGCTTGCAAAGGCATCGAAAGATTACCAATCTCATCTAGAAACAGGGTGCCTTTGTTTGCTAGTTCAAATCTTCCCGGACGATCTTCTTTTGCATCGGTAAAAGATCCTTTCTTATGACCAAATAGTTCGCTCTCGAAAAGAGTTTCTGTGATTGAACCAAGATCAACCCCGATAAAGGATTCACTTTTTCGAATTGAATTACTGTGAATGGCGCGAGCAATCAATTCTTTTCCAGTTCCGTTTTCACCTAGTATTAATACGTTCGCATCTGTTTGAGCCACGCGTTCGATCGTTTGAAAGATGCGCTGCATGGATTGGCTTTGACCGATGATATCGCGAAACTTTTCGTTGATGGTGTTATTGATTTCGTGGTTCTTAATCTTTAGCGTCTCAATTTCATCTCTCGATTCGCGCAAGCGCATGGAAGAGTATAATGTGGCAAGCAACTTTTCATTCTCCCAGGGCTTCAAAACAAAATCGGTAGCGCCAGCTTTGATCGCTTTCACAGCCATCTGCACATCACCATAAGCAGTTATAAGAACGACCACTGCGGAAGGATCGATGCTTAGGATTTTCTCCAACCAATAGTATCCTTCGCTTCCACTGCTTACGTCTTTCGTAAAGTTCATGTCCAATAAGATCACATCGTAATCTTCCTGATTCATCAAGCCAGGCAGTGCCTCTGGATTTTTTTCGATATCGACTTGGGCAAAATGCCGCTTGAGATACATCTTGGCTGCCTTCAACAGATCTTCGTTGTCATCTACGATAAGAATTTTCCCGTGCTTAGATTCGGACATAATTTTTTCCATTGAGATTTAGGCCACAGGCTTCAAGCTGCAAGCTATTTCAGTTCTGATGATCAGCTTGTGGCTTGTAGCCTGAAGCTTGAAGCCTTGATTTTACCCATCAAACACAATATTGATACCGAAAGGCCAATACCTTTCAAACGCTCTAATTTGCTCAATTAATGCATTCAAATGTATTAATTATCGTCCGCAATCGAACAGTTAAGTTCACATGTGAACGGATATTTTGCTCAAAAAGCTTCAAATAGGCCCTGAAGTCGTGAAAAGGGTCGTTGGCACACTTGTTGGCAAGAGGTGACCGAAATGGATAGCAAACAATGGACAAACAGATAAAAAAGAAGTACTGGACATTTAAGCGCATTGGAACCTTTGCCGGAATCGCGTTATTAGTTGGGTTCATTGGGTATCAATTCATTTTTGCTGACAGGCGTTCGAAATTGAAAATCGAAAAAGATAAGATCACGATTTCGGAAGTGAAGATGGGGCAGTTTAAAGAATACATTCCTCAAACTGGAATTGTAGAGCCAAGTCGCACGGTTTATTTAGATGCCATTGAAGGCGGTAACATAAGAAACATTGTTCGTGAAAGCGGAGCGATGCTGAAAAAGGGAGATGTGATATTAGAGCTCACAAACTTGAATCGCGAGCTGTCAGTACTACAGCAAGAAGCTTCTTTTAATGAAAGCATTAATCGTGCACGCGAGACAAAACTAAATATCATGCGAAACGATTTGGACCAACGTCAGCAACTCGCATTGATTGATAATCAGCTTCAAATTCTCGAGCCGCAATATCGGAGGCAGAAACAGTTGTTTGAAAAGAAGTTGATTGCAAAACAAGATTTTGAAAGAACAGAAGCTGACTATCGATACAATATCGAACGGAAAAGAATTACATACGAGGTTTATAGAAATGACTCCATCGATCGCATTCGACAACTAAAAGCAGTAACAAAGTCCGAACAGCAAATGACTTTGAGTTTAGACGGAGTTAGCAAGATTCTGGATAACCTGTTGATTAAATCTCCAATTGATGGGCAACTCTCAACTCCCCATTGGGAAATTGGACAGGCAGTAAGTACAGCGCAGCGCCTTGGGCAGGTAGATATTGTAGGTAGTTTTAAAGTACGAGTTCCGATTGATGAATTGTACCTCCCAAAAATTTCGGCTGGCCTTCCGGCAACCACAGACTTCGCGGGAAAGACCTACCAGCTATCGATCACCTACATTTATCCAAACATTACAAACGGAAGATTTGAAGTGGATATGAATTTTGTTGGAGAAACACCTCAAGGTATAAGAAGAGGCCAGTCCCTGCGAATGCGAGTTGAGCTTGGACAACCGTCTCAAGAACTCTTGCTCCCTATCGGTGGATTTTACAAAGACACTGGTGGTAATTGGGTTTTCATTATGGATGGAGAGGGTAAGGCAGTTAAGCGAGATGTGAAGTTGGGTAGAAAAATGGGCTCCGAATTTTTTGAGGTGTTGGAAGGTTTGAAACCGGGCGATCGCGTAATTACTTCTTCTTATGAAAATTTTGGCAACAACGAAGTATTACTTTTAGATTAATGCAACTAATTAAAAAATTTAGCGTCTAATGATGCAACCATCTCGAAAAAAAAACAGTATCCAATAAAACTATATCATAAACAGAACCATCACACTTAAAATCATACCCCACATGATCAAACTAAAGAATCTCGAAAAAGTCTACACCACCGAAGAAGTGGAAACCACTGCCTTGAACAGCATCAACATGGAAATCAAAGATGGTGAGTTCGTGGCTATTATGGGTCCCTCCGGTTGTGGCAAATCTACGTTGTTGAATATCCTTGGCCTGTTGGATAATCCATCGGGTGGCGAGTACTATTTTGGTGAAAGCGAAGTGGCTAAATACTCTGAGCGCCAGCGCGCGCAATTGCGCAAGGGTTCTATCGGCTTTGTGTTCCAGAGCTTCAACTTGATCGATGAATTAACCGTTTTTGAAAATGTAGAGCTTCCTTTGTTGTACATGAAGGTGCCATCAGATGAGCGCAAGAAAAGAGTGGAACAAGTGTTGGAACGCATGAATATTATGCACCGCAGAAATCACTTCCCTCAGCAGTTATCAGGCGGTCAGCAGCAGCGCGTGGCGATATCTCGTGCCATTGTTGCTAAACCTAAAGTGATATTGGCCGATGAGCCTACTGGTAACTTGGACTCTGCCAATGGCGAAGAGGTAATGAAGTTACTCTCTGAATTGAATGTGGAAGGTACTACGATCATTATGGTGACGCACTCACCATATGATGCCAACTACGCACACCGCATCATTAACTTGTTTGATGGTAAGGTAGTAACCGAAAATATCAAGGAACAATTCCACATATAATTTCATAGGTTTAGGTTAAGTAAAGAAACCCACTTCGATTTTTATTGAAGTGGGTTTTCTTTTTGTTGAATAGTTTCGTACAGTTACCTGTTCAAAATTGAACATCGATAGATCGGGAAGATGACATAAGTAGACCAATAGTGCATCTTTTCTATTGGTATATTTATTGGCATCGCGAAGCAACCTTTGTTTCATTAGAGTCGTCTATTAAACGCACCCAAGCTACCCCCATGATTAAGAATTTTCTGTTGATTACTCTTCGAAGTATGATGAAGAACAAGTTGTACTTGTTCATCAACATTTTTGGCATGGCGATCTCCATTGCCTGCTGTATTATTGGTTTTTTTAACTACGATCACAACGCAGGATTTGATGAGATGCATAAAAATGCATCATCCATTTATCGAGTGGGTTCTGTTCGCGAATTTCAAAACGAATTAACTGAATTTGGTCATGCTCCAATTGCTCTTGGCAACGCCATCAAAAAGAATGTGCCTGATGTTGACAACGTTGTTCGGTTTTCTCCTGACGGGGGTAACTTCCGTATCAAAGAAGAACTTTTCAATAGCAACCTTACTTATGTGGACTCGGGTTTCTTCAAACTTTTTACATTCGAGTTTGTAGCCGGCAATGGAGAACTAAAGAATCGCAATGAGATTTGCATAAGTGACGAGTTAGCCAGGAAGTATTTTGGAGAAGAACAAGCCCTTGGCAAGCCAATGACTCAGTTACTTGACAGCGGTAAAAAGAAAGAGTATGTGGTGGCAGGCGTTTTCAAAAAGCAACCGAGTAATTCAAGTTTTGGTGGGCAGGCTTATTCTCATTATGACAATATGTTTGAATTTGCAAAGGGCGACTTCAATGAAAATAGCTGGAAGTACAGAAACAATCTATTTGTTCAGATAAAGGACCCCGCCAGGGTAGCTGCTGTTCAAGAGCAGTTGAAACAGTACACTGAAAACAATAATAAAATCAGAGAAGATTTTATAATTAAATATTTTCTGGTAGAGCCTTTTATGGGGATGGCAGTGCGCGATAGCTATGCGGATAAAAACGGAACATGGACGCGCGATGGATCACCTTTAGCCGCTGTTATTGGTATTGGTCTGATGGGTTTATTTGTTTTGTTAATTGCCATCTTCAATCTTACCAATACGGCTGTTGCCATTTCATCTCGTAGATTGAAAGAGATTGGAATTCGAAAGGTAATGGGCAGCACACGAAGAGATTTGATTGCTCAGTTTATTGGTGAAACAACATTGATATGTTTTTTTGCTTTAATCTTAGGAATACTTATTGGTGAGTTTCTTCTACTCCCCGCATTCAATAAGCTCTGGCCGGATTTTGACATGGCTACAAATTACTTTGGACGACCCAATTTTTTGATCTTCATGGTCCTCACATTGATCTTTACCAGTTTGCTTGCTGGAAGTTATCCTGCCTTTTACATCAGCAAATTTGAGCCTGCCAGCATATTGAAGGGCGCATTAAAATTTGGGGGTACTAATGCGTTTACACGTGTGTTGTTGTGTCTTCAATTTTCAATTTCACTGGCTGGTATAGTATGTAGTTTCGCATTTACTGATAACGCCACCTTTCAGCGTAACTTTGACATGGGTTTTGATAGAAAGGGTGTGGTTTACACGAATGTAAATGGACGTTCGGAATATGAAACCTATCGTAATGCACTCGCTGAAAATCCTGATATTCTTTCAATCACTGGCTCTCAAACCCATTTGTATGCCTCTGGTTTTAACGATCCTATAAAGCACGAGGACAAAGAAATTGAAGTGGATATTTTGGATGTAAGTGCGGAATATATTCCTACCATAGGAATTACATTAAAAGAGGGAAGAAATTTTGAGTCTGAATCTGCCACAGATCGAAAAGAATCTGTGATTATCACCGAAGGTCTTGCAGGTAAACTCGGTTTAGTAAATCCAATTGGCAAAGAAATTATTTGGCTGGATACTGTCAAGTATTATGTAGTAGGTGTGGTAAAAGACATATACACCAACGGGCTATGGGAAAAGATGGATCCAGTGATGTTTCGATATGCACCCAAAGACGATGTGAATCACATTTTGGTAAAGGCAAATGCAGATAAACTTGTTGATATTAATAAATTCATGGAGGCAAAGTGGAAAATTCTATTTCCAGAGAAGATGTATGAGGGTAGGTTTATGGATCGGGAAATGGTAGAGGCAGATACAGTTAATAAAAACCTAGTTAAGATGTTTAGCTTCTTGGGCTTAGTTGCGCTTATGCTTTCGGTGACTGGATTATTCACATTGGTGTCATTAAACATCATAAAAAAGATGAAAGAAATTGGTGTTCGGAAGGTGCTGGGTGCTTCTACCTGGAATATTACAGCTGTTGTCAATCGTGAATTTGTTATCATTTTATTGATCGCTAGTGTAGGTGGTGGATTTTTGGGCTATTGGTTATCCTCTATATTCATGGAGAGCATTTGGGACTATTATCAAACAGTGAGTATTCAGTCAATGATCATCGCTGCTACGATTCTAATTGTTGCGTCTATTTTGTCCATTGGGTATAAACTTTTCAAGACAACTCGGCTGAACCCAGCTCTTGTTTTAAGAGATGAATAGTATAGAATTTTAATCATTAAGCATATCACCATGTTAAAAAATTATCTTCTCATCACCTTTCGCAACTTGATGAAAAACAAGTTGTTTATTTTGATCAACGTTTTTGGAATGGGGCTCGCCATTGCCTGCTGCATTACTGCCTATTTGAACTGGGGCTATAGCGCAGACTGGGATAAGATGCATGAAAAAGCCGAAAGTGTTTATCGGGTTCAGTTTTGGAGAGAGTTTCAGGGGCAGAGGAATCGGTTTGGCATGGCTCCCATGCCTTTGGGAAGCTTCATTAAGCAGAACATCAAGGAGGTAGATAAAACTGTTCGATACATGTCCTCTTACTGTGATATGCGAATTGGCGAGGAAGTGTTTGGTGATCAAATGGCCTATGCTGACTCTGCGTTTTTTGATTTATTCACGTTTAAATTAGTGTATGGTTCGTATGATAATTTTTACGATAAGGGAAAGGTTTTCATCAGCGATAGGATTGCAAGAAAGTATTTTAATAAGGAAGATGTAGTTGGCCAATCGTTGACGCAGATTGTGCTAGGTGCCGATGGCGTGCGAAGACGGAAGGAGTTTGAAATTGGTGGAGTCTTCAAAAAACCTCCACAAAACAACAGTTTTGGTTTTGACGTGATTACGCTGTTCGACAATTTTTGGGATGTTAATCTGGACAAGGAGTTAAGCGAAACAAACTGGAAACGCTGGGCGCACGTTCTATTTTTGAAAATCGAAGATCCTTCTAAAGTTGCAATTGTTACCAAGCAATTACAACAATACATTGAGCCTCAAAATAAAGTACGTGAAGACTTTAAAATTACCGAGTACTACCTGGAAAATTTCGTGGGCTTGATGCAGCGCAACAGAGCGACCCCACGCCTGGATAGCGATTACCTCGGTGGTGGTATTCCGGGCGAAGCTGTTACTGTTCCAGCTATTATGGCTGCTCTGCTTCTTCTATTGGCGTGTTTCAACTTCACAAATACATCCATTGCAATTTCCAGCAAACGACTAAAGGAGATCGGCATACGAAAGGTGATGGGCAGCCTTCGCAAGCAATTGGTTATTCAGTTCTTAGGTGAGAATTTAATTTTGTGTTTTCTAGGTTTACTTGCCGGATTGCTCATGGCAGAATGGCTAGTGCCGGCCTATGATAATATGTGGACTTGGCTGGATCTTAATCTAAGTTACACCGAGAACGCAGGGTTCCTTTTGTTTCTGGTACTTCTCTTAGTTGCCACCGCGCTCATTGCCGGTTCCTATCCCGCATTTTATATCACTTCATTTGAGCCGGTAAGCATTCTAAAAGGCAAAGCAAAATTTGGAGGCACTAATTGGTTTACCCGAATATTGTTAGGAGGTCAGTTTGTCATTTCCTTATTAGCAATCATCATGGGAGTTGCCTTTTATCAGAATGGCGAATACCAAAAGAATTATGATTTGGGCTTTGTCACGCACGGAGTCATCTCTGCTTGGGTTAACAATGAGAATTCTTACAATACTTACCGCGATGCACTTTCTTCTAACAAGGACATTCAATTGATTGCCGGTACTCGCCATCATGTGGCTAATTCGCGTTACAATGATCCGGTTAAGTATGAATCCATCGAACGGGAAGTTGACATCATGGATATAGGTGATAATTATTTGGAGGTGATGGACATGACCTTGTTGTCCGGCCGAAAATTTCATAAAGATTCTGAAACAGATAGAAAAGAATCTATTCTGGTAACGGAAGAATTTGTGAAACAATATGGATGGAAAGACAGCCCCATCGGGAAACGCGTAGTATGGATGGATACTGTGCAGCTATATGTAGTGGGGGTTATTAAAAATGTTTACACCCAGGCACTGTGGGGGCCCGTACAGCCTTTAATGTTACGCTACGCTAACAAAGATAAATACCAGCAACTTTTGGTTAAGGTAGAACCTGCTAAGATGGCCTCGGTAAATGATGACATGGAGAAGAAATGGAAAGAGGTTTTCCCCAACACGCTGTACGCTGGACAATGGATTGACCAGGAATTGCAAGAGACAAACGAAATCAATAAAAACGTTTCTGTCATGTTTGGTTTCCTTGGTTTTTTTGCGGCATTGATGACTGGCATAGGCCTTTACACGCTTGTATCCCTTAATATCGAAATGAAAATGAAAGAGATCGGTGTGAGAAAAGTGCTTGGGGCTTCAGTGGCTAACATATCTGGCGTTATCAATTTTGAGTTTGTTGTCAATTTGGGTATTGCGACAGTACTTGGTGGCGCAGCAGGCTATTTTGCGGCTGATATGTTGATGGATTCCATCTGGGAATATTATATGAAACTGAATTTGATAACTCTTTTATTATCAATTACAGTGATGATAGTAATTGCGGTGGCTGCCGTGGGATACAAAACAATAAGTACTGCGATGTTGAATCCAACGAAAACGTTGAGAGACGAATAAGCTTTCATTTAATTTGTAAATGCTGTAACATCTTTGGAATTGGCAGCGTCTAACGACTAAACCTCATTTACATGTATACTCAGTTTCTTGAAAGTGGTATGGCTTGAGATAGGCCGATTTAATTTTAATTTATTTTAAAAAACTATTTGACTGTTGCGCTTCGTAGTATCAGGAAGCACTCGTTCTATTCTACTATCAATATCTTTGGATTAGCAACTGGAATGGCTGCTTGCCTGTTTATCTTTGTCTATATCGTAGATGAGCTCAGCTACGATCGGTTTCATCAAGATGCAGCGAACATCTATCGAATCGGGCTTCATGGAAAAATTAGCGGACAAGAACTTAATACGGCCAGTTCATGTCCTCCGTTGGCATCAGCTATGGTTACTGAAATCCCTGGCGTGGAAGCGGCCACTCGTGTCAATCTTAGAAACAATATGGTTTTTAAGAATGGCGATCTGTCGTTCACAGAAGATAAGATAGTATTTGCCGATTCAAATTTCTTCCAATTCTTTTCTTTTACACTTTTAGAGGGTGATCCTGCTACGGCCTTAAAAGAGCCCAATAGCATCGTGCTCACCCCTGAGTTGGCCAAAAAATGTTTCAAAGGAGAAGCATTGGGTAAGCTGATTACGATTGGCAATCAGAACAAATCCTTTAAAATGACAGGCATTGCTGCTACACCGCCTCACAATTCTCATTTTTCATTTGCGGCCCTTCTCTCTACAAGTTCAGAAAAAGAATACTACAGTGCACCTATTTGGCTGAGCAATGGCTTATACACCTATTTCAGAAAAAGTTCCAACACGGATATTGCAGCTATCTCGTCTAAACTTAATGATGTCACTGACAAACACATTGCACCGGAAATTGAAAAATTCTTAGGAGCATCAATACAAAAATTTCGGGAAAGCGGAAATGAGTATGGGTATTACACTGTACCATTGTTGAACTCACGGCTTCACACAACCTGGAATGATGATATACAAGCTCAGGGAAACATCACCTATTTGTATGTATTTGGCGGTGTAGGTGTTTTTATTTTGCTGATCGCTTGCATCAATTTCATGAATTTATCTACGGCTCGTTCAGCAGGGCGTGCCAAGGAAGTGGGGCTACGAAAGACATTGGGTTCAATAAGAAGTCAGATGGTTGGACAGTTTTTGGCGGAGTCTTTCGTGTATGCCTTCATCGCCATTACTATTGCTTTTACGCTTACCTTACTTCTATTGCCGCAGTTCAACTTACTTTCTGGTAAGGAGTTGACACTGGCCAACATCCTTGATCCAACTATTTTGTTGATCGCTATAATGCTTGTGGTAGTTATTGGTTTGTTTGCAGGTAGTTACCCAGCATTTTACCTAACCAGTTTTAGTGCCGTTGAAGTATTAAAGGGCAAAGTGCGTGCTGGGCTAAAAAGTAAAGGTATACGTAGCGGGCTTGTCGTTTTTCAATTTGCACTTTCTATCATTCTCATTATTTGTACTTCTACCGTCTATCAACAAATTACATTTTTGCAAGAACGAAATGCTGGATTGGATAAACACAATGTATTGGTGATAAACAATGCTGGTCGTTTAGGCACCAACCAAACTGTGTTTAAAAACTCTATACTAACAAAAAGGGGCGTTGAGAAAGCGAGTTATACCAACAATGTTTTTCCCGGTGTAAACAATACCACTGCGTTCCGCAATGCTGTTACAAGGAAGGACCATTTGCTAGGCACCTACTTTGCAGACTATGACCATGCCGATGTACTGAAATTTGAATTGTTGCAGGGTCGTTTTTTTTCACGCGACTTTCCTTCGGACTCCACCGTAGTGGTCATCAACGAAGCCGCAGCTCGTGAACTTGGATGGGAGCAACCATTGCAGGAAAAATTGATCGTGTTTGGTGGAGATCCGAGCAAAGGAATTATCACTGAAATTCCCATGAAAGTAATCGGTGTAGTAAAGGATTTTAATTTTGAATCGTACAAGGTGAAAGTTCGGCCTATGGTCATTCAGCTAACGGATAAATCAAACAACCTATTAGTGCGATATACTGGAAAAGCAGATGATGTGGTGAAGGAAGTAACAACCCTTTGGAAAGAATATGCTTCTGGTGATCCTTTGGAGTATTCTTTTCTTGATCAAAATTTTGATCAACTTTTTCGGGAAGAAGAACGCCTAGGTTCACTTTTTACAGTATTCACCGTATTGGCGATTTTCATTGCCAGCTTAGGTTTGTTTGCATTGGCAGCGTTTACTGCCGAACAGCGGACAAAGGAAATTGGCATACGGAAAGCAATGGGCGCCAGCGTATCAAGTGTCACCGCCTTGCTTTCAAAGGAGTTTACTTTACTGGTTGTCATTTCTATCATTTTGGCTGTAGTGCCCGCTTATTTCTTGCTGGACTACTGGCTAAGTCAATTTGCCTATCGTGTGGAGATTACTGTTTTCATTTTTGCAATTAGTTCGTTAGGAGCGTTGGCTATCGCTTGGTTCACTGTTGGTTATCAAGCGTTAAAAGCTGCGCTCATTGAACCAGTCAAATCGCTGCGCTACGAGTAAACGAACTGGGCTGCTTAGATTAATGGGCAGAGGTACTTGAAGAGCTGACCAACTTAAAAATAGCTTCACGGATCAGTTCGGGGTTACTCCATGGAACAAAGTGATTCAGTTCATCAATCATCATTAATTCTACAGGCGCGTTGACGATCATTTTCTTTGCGAATTGAGCGTTCGCGGGGTCGACAAGCACGTCTTTTTTTCCTTGAACCACAATGGTAGATGCTTTGATTTTTTTCCACAAAGGAAGCATCTCATGAAGTTCAGGTTTCAAATGATAGATTTCCTGATTCGATGCACGAAAGGATCTCGGCAATAGCCAACGCAAAAAGGGCGCTGCTAACGGAGCCCTAAACCAGGTTTCGTTTGGCTCCAGGTCCGGATCAATGGATCCGGCAACAATCACGAGGCCATCGATGAGCTCTGGATAGTCCATTGCCATACGAGAAATAACAGGGCCGCCCATTGAGTGACCAACCAGAATGACAGGTCTGTTTAGTTTGTTTTTTTCTATCAATGGTTTCAACACAGATGATTGTCGCGCCACTGATTTTTCTCCATATCCAAAATTTGATTCGCCAAATCCGGGGCGATCAACGGTTATCAATTGAGCCTTCGAGAGCAAGACTGTATCGGCCATAAAATCGATAAAAGCGCTCAATGAACCAGGAGACCCATGTAAAAACACAACCAAGGGCAAAGCCTCATCGCCTACCTTCAAATAGTTTATTTTCTGGTGATCATATTTATACTCGTGCAGTGTCCCTTTTTTCTCTTTCGTTTTGAAATAGGAGCTAATCTCTTTTTTGCTCATTCGAAACTGCAGGCAAGAATCCATAATAACGAGTAGGATGAGCAACCCAATTATCGGAACTACACTATACTTGTAACGAAATGCTGGCAGGCGCATCGGCTAATTACTGCCAAGGATTTTTTTGTAGAAAGCAGGATCGTGAAAGATGTCTATCGCCTTTTTAACCTCAAGGTCATATTTGAATCTTGCTTCCACGGCTCCCTTTTCTAAATAGTAACGAGCGGCAATTTCTTCTTCGAGCAAAATTTTGATTTGATCTTTAAAGTTCATCAGATCGTTTTTTCGGCTTTCTTTTAACTTCGCTTGGATGGCTTCGATCGAAGGTTTTAGTTGGTCGAAATATTTTTCACGCTTTGCCTCTTCCTCCAATGCCTTCAATTCGCTTTGAAGCGCAGTATGGTAAGTATAGTTTTTATCCTTCATCCATTGAACAAAATTGTCATACTCCTTATCGGTCAATGCAAAAGTTTTTGGATCTTGAATAGTCGAATGGCTAAACGCGTATTGTGTCGCATAGTCAAAGATAAAACCACTTACATGAAGCGCCTGAGTAATCGAAGAGGCTTCTTGGGCTGGCAATTTGACGTCCGGATCAATGCCTCCACCGTCATACACTTTTCTTCCTTTAGAGGTTTTGAATTCCTTTTTTAACGAATCTGGAACAGAACCCGCACTGCCATCTTCTCTCCGGTGTGTATAGTCTAAAACTTGAATGCACCTGCCCGTAGGAGTATAATATTTGGCAGTGGTAATTTTTACCTGCGCATGATAAGGGAGTGGTCTGCTCAGTTGAACCAGACCTTTTCCAAATGACCGTTCACCGACTATGACAGCCCTGTCGTAGTCCTGTAGTGTACCCGCCACAATCTCAGAGGCTGAAGCACTACCACGATTAATCAATACTACAACTGGGATCTCAGTATCCACAGGGTTATTTAAGGTTTCGTACGTCACATTGTGTTCTGCCAGCTTGCCCTTTGTGTCGACAATTTTTTTGCCTTTGGGGACAAAGAGATTGCATATATTGACCGCTTCAAACAGAAGACCGCCTGGATTTCCTCGCAAGTCGAGTATGATATTTTTTGCGCCTTTTTCTTTTAAACTGACCAGTGCAGTTTTTACTTCTTTACCAGCATCAGGTGTAAATTCGGTCAGCTGGATATAACCCACATCATCGGCCAGCATGCCTGAGTAAGGAACATTGTTGATCTTTATTTTTTCTCTCTTAAACTCAAGATCGAATGGCTGATCTTGTCCGTACCTTTTAATCGTGAGTTTAACAGGCGTCCCCACTTGTCCTCGCATGAGGTGATTCGCTTCTTCCAGAGATAACTTGGAAAGCTCTATACCATCCATTTTTATCACTTCATCTCCTATTCGAAGACCGTTTTTGTACGCTGGGTAGTCCGCGTACACCATGGTTATCATTGTCTTTTTGTTAAATACCCTCGTCAAAGCTCCAATGCCACCGTATTGTCCCGTATTCTGTGTTCTATAGTCTTCTACTTGATCTTCGGAAATGTAATTGGTATAGGGATCAAGCGAATTGAGCATTTGATCGATTCCGTTATGGGCGATTTTGGTAGGACTTATGTCATCCACGTAGAGTTTATTTACTTCTTTGAATAACGAAGCAAAAATGTCTATGCTCTTGGCAATTTCGAAATAGCGTTCAGCAGGTGAAAAAGCCAATACAAAAAGTAAAGCCAAGGCCACCAGTGCAAAATGTACTTTCCTGATTCTTCTCATGTTCTAGGTCTACGAAATTGTTTCAGCAAAGTTAACAAGTTCTGATGCCTTTTGCGAATGGACAAAAACTGCTGCTATGAGTTTTAGAATTGGATAAGCTGCTGGTAGACTTTATGCATGGGAAGACCCATTACATTGAAGTAGCTTCCATTGATTCTTTCTATACCCACCATTCCCAACCAGTCTTGTGCACCATAAGATCCTGCTTTGTCAAAAGGTTTATAGGTGTCAATATAAAATTCAATCTCATCAGCGGTCAGCTTCGCAAAACTTACTTCTGTACGGTCGTCAAATGACACCATTTTGGTTTGGCTTAACAAGCAGACAGCTGTGATAACTCGATGGGTTGCACCACTCAAGAGGCTTACCATTTGGATTGCGTCTTCTCTATTTGCTGGCTTGTTGAGTATTTGATCACCCAGTATCACAACTGTATCTGCAGCAATGACAATCTCATCGTTGATTTTGGCTGAAAGTGCTCTCGCTTTTTTTTCCGCCAAATAGATAGGTACCTGGTCATGTGGCATTGAAGCTGGAAATGATTCATCGATATCGGGCGAATCAATGGTGAACACAAAACCAGCTTCTTTCAGAAGAAATTGCCTGCGTGGTGAACTAGAAGCGAGAATAAGGGGGTGTTTTGGTGCGTTCATTGACTAGTAAAGAATTTTTACATGTTCCATGGTCACTTCGACCAACCCACCATGTTCCAAGCTTTTTATAATTTGATCAAATTTGCGCGCAAATAGATTGGTGAGTACACTTGTTTTTTGATTTCCAGTTCTCACAAAAACAACTTTGAACGGCTCTTTTTTCAAGATATAAGAATCGAAAAAGTCACTATCCTTAGTAACTACAATTCGCTTTTCTTGTATCGATAAGATTCGAATAGTATTGTCAGTAGTCAGATTTTTGTCGGGTAGCTGAGAAGTATGTACTGAGTCATGTCCTTTCTCGGTGAACAAAACACTCAAACCAAAAGGAAGTTGGGCGTCAACTAAAAAATTCATCTATTCATTCAGCTTCTGGAATCGCTCCCTTCATTTTCATAACTCGATTTGCATAAGCAATGCATGCAAGAATATCGGATTCATTGAGATCTGGGAAAGACTTAATCAGGTCACTAATCGTGTCTCCACCAGCCAAATACTCTAATATACTTTCTACCATGTATCGAGTGTTTCTGATAGTTGGTTTACCGTGACAAACTGCAGGATTTAATGTAATCCTTGAAAGTAGATTTGTTTCCATATACCTAAAAATAGAAATTTTGATCTATAAGTTCAAAACGGACAATAAGAGGTGGTTTGAAATTCATCTTCTTTAATAGAACTAAACAGGAAACCGCTAATCACTTTAGGATAGAAATAGGTTGACTTTTGAGGCATTGTATATCCACTGGCACACACTTTCTTGATCTCTTCGATGCTCACTTCTTGTGTGATGATAGCCATTTGTTGCTCACCTTGATTCACTTTTGCCAGACAAACCGAAAAATTCCGCTCAAAGGAAATGTTGTCAGAACCGCGTTGGTCTTTACCAGGAATCCCAAGAATCCGTTCGATAATGAAATAATGCAGTACTGTCAGATCAAGGTTCTTTATTTCATCCGGAAAATGCCACGTCATTTGATAGATGGCTTCTGGTTTCAGCCGAATCTTCAAGGCATGGTTTTTCAGAATGATCCCAAAGGCCCATTTTTTCCCCATGATGATTTCATGAAGCGAATCTGGGTTTTCAATTACTTTGACTTCAAAGTCTGTCGATAATTTATTGATAACCTCAGTTTCACTAAAATCTTTTATTCCATTGATCAGCCGATGGGTGGGCAAGATGCGCAGGTCGCCAGCTTCAGTGTTGGTCAGATACATCAAATGAAAATGATAACCTTCTTTTCCTGTCGGATGCGGATTTGCTTTTTCGAGGCGATGTTTTAGTTCCAATGAGCTCTCATATCGATGATGACCATCGGCTAAGATGATTTTTAACGGAGCGGTCACATCGATAAATCGTTGGATGATTTTTGCATCGTGGATTACCGCAAGCACATCACGTACTCCCTGGTAATCCTCCGTTTCGTAGATGGGCATCTGGATTGCTTCATCCATATAGACTTCAAGTTCAAACGTAGGATCTGTGTATAGCCCATGGGTTGGGCTCACATGAAGCTCTGTTTTTTCCAATAGTTCGACTCGGTCATTTACCGCTTTGGGAATGGTGTTCTCATGGCGAAGGATAACATTCTCTTTCCAGTCGTATGCCCGAATGTGACTCACAAATCCTTTTCGGCAAAAATCTTTTGACGAGCCTGCCAACTTAAAATATTGGTAGTACACATAAATTCCCGGAATCACATCTTGCTGGATTGTTCCATTTGTTTTCCATCGGCTGAGCAATTGTTTTGCTTTTTCGGCAGGATGTGAACCCTGTGGTACCGACAGGTGAATAGAGTTAAGTGGATTTTCGTAGAGTTTTTCTCGCTGTTTGTCAGAGACCACGTCAAACAAAGGCGCGGTCACGTCTTCTATGTTGAAACCCGGGGTTGATGCATATCGCCAAGCTCGGATAGGCTTTATTTCCGCCATAGCTACAACCTATTTTTTCTCCATTTGCTGGTGGTGGTTGATTGCGTTGCCTCGGTAGACACTTCAGCCTTAGATGCATTGATGACCTCAACTGCAAAGGCCGCAGCAAGAAGTTCCTCAACAGGGTCTTCCTTAGTGTTTAAATATTCAGGTTTGAAATGATTTTCAATAAATCGGGTATTGAAGTTGCCAGAACGGAAAGCCTCATGCCCCATTACGAAATGACCAAATCCCAGTGTAGTGGCAACCCCGCTTATTTCAAAATCCTCTATGGCTCGTTTCATTTTATCCATGGCCAATTCGCGTGTTTCTGCGTGTACGACAAGTTTGGCCAACAAGGGGTCGTACTGGACGGGAATAGTCATCCCTTCTTCAAAACCTCCATCAACACGCACCCCATGTCCTTGCGGCACGCGATAGGTTTGCAATGTTCCTATATCGGGCAAAAAATTATTCGTAGGGTCTTCTGCACACACCCGCACTTCAATGGCGTGTCCATGTATGGCCAGATCGTCTTGCGTGAAGGGGAGCTTTTCTCCTTCTGCTATTTTGATTTGCAGCTTCACAAGATCGAGACCCGTAATCATTTCAGTGACAGGGTGTTCTACCTGGAGGCGCGTGTTCATCTCTAAGAAATAGAAGCTCATGTCTTCATCAAGAATAAACTCGATGGTGCCCGCATTGTAATAGTTAGCCGCTTTCGCTGCGTTTACGGCTGCCTCTCCCATTTTTTTTCTAAGCTCTGGAGTCAACACAGAAGAGGGCGCTTCCTCAACTACTTTCTGATGTCTTCGTTGGATGGAACACTCGCGATCAAATAAATGAACCACATTTCCATGTTGATCTCCAAAAATCTGGAATTCAATATGGCGGGGTTTCATAATATACTTCTCGATAAACACGGATCCATCCCCGAACGCAGAGGTTGCTTCGCTGATGGCACGTTCCATTTGATTTTGAAAATCCGCCTCATTCTCTACTACCCGCATCCCTTTACCACCGCCACCCGCGCTGGCTTTAATTAGAATCGGATACCCAATCTTTTTTGCTATGTCTTTTGCTTCTGCGATATCTGTAATTGCTGTTTTGGTACCGGGTACCAACGGCACATTGAATTTTGAAACAGCCTCCTTTGCCGCCAATTTGTCGCCCATGGTTTCCATGGATTTGGCCGAAGGTCCGATAAAGATGAGTCCCTCCTTTTTTACCAAATCAGCAAATTCTTCATTCTCCGAAAGGAATCCATACCCAGGATGAATGGCGTCTGCACCTGATTTTTTTGCAACATCAATAATCTTGTCCTTTCGCAGGTAAGATTCAGACGAGGGCGGAGGGCCAATACAGTAAGCCTCATCGGCAAATCGTACGTGCATGGCATTGCGGTCGGCCTCGCTAAACACGGCCACGGTTTTGATGCCCATTTCTTTGGCGCTTCGCATAATCCGAAGCGCTATTTCTCCACGATTTGCGATCAGGAGTTTATCGATTTTTTTCATGTGCATTATTCAATTTGTCTTCTAGTAAGTATTCTTGCTGATTGATGAATCGTTAAAATATCAACTCGGTTTTTATCGATGACTTTGTAAACAATTCTGTAACGTCCTTCGATTATCTCTCTGTAAGTGCTGCTTTTGTATTCTTTTACGGGTTTCCCAGCTAAGGGATGTTTACTAAGGATGCTTGGTCTATTTCGGATTCTGAGTACCTGAATTTTTGCATATTTCTCGGAGTCTCGTGAGATGTAGGCATAAATTCCCTTTAGATCATTCACGGCCAATTTTGTCCACTTTATTTGAACCATTTTGCCAGTTCAATATCAAGTTCTTCCTCAGAAAATGTCTCCCCTTTTTCCGATTGATCGTTGCCCCTTTCAATCTTATCAATTAAGATAATCTTGTCCATCAATTCATCCAGTGTGAATTTCTCTGGTAAGTTGTCAATGGATTGCTTGAGTTGGGTCTTCGTTATCATATTCGATAGAAAATGAGGAGGTGATTGTTTTTCGAAACGGTCAAGCCAAAGTTAAAAAATTAATTGATCGTTTGGCTTTGTTTTCCAATGCCATTTATCAGCTGCCTAGCCTACCTTTAAAAAGTACTTAGTCTAAGCAAACACTAATCAGTTTTGTGTTAAGAAGTTTATGAATTTTTGCCATCTAATTTTCTTATTTTTGCGCCACTTTAAAGCTCTAGCCAATAACAGATATGTCATTTTAGGGCTTAAATGTAAAGTATCTTATAACCGAAAACGAAAAAAGAATGGTTGATTTATTTGAAAAACTCCGCATGGAAGAAGGCCCGTTGGCAAAGTATTCTCACTTACCTGACGATTATTTCTTCTTCCCCAAATTGGAGGGCGAAATAGGCCCGCGCATGAAGTTTAATGGAAAGACTGTTTTAAACTGGAGTTTAAACAACTATTTGGGCTTGGCCAACCACCCTGAGGTTCGTAAGGCAGATGCAGATTCGGCTGCGCAGTTTGGACTGGCGTCTCCGATGGGGGCACGCATGATGTCTGGTAATTCGGTGTATCACTTAGAGTTTGAAAAGCAGTTGGCTGATTTTGTATCCAAAGAAGATGCGATGTTATTGAACTTTGGATATCAAGGCGTTCTGTCAATTATTGATGCGTTGGTCGATCGCAAAGATGTAATTGTGTACGATTCAGAATCGCACGCTTGTATAATAGACGGTGTTCGACTTCATATGGGTAAGCGATTTGTTTATCCGCATAATAACATGGAGAACCTGGAAAAACAGTTGCAGCGAGCTACCAAGTTAGCGAATGAGACTGGAGGGGGGATTTTGGTAATTACCGAAGGAGTTTTTGGAATGTCCGGTAATATGGGTGATCTGAAAGGGGTGGTGGCACTAAAGAAAAAATATAATTTCCGTCTGTTGGTTGATGATGCGCATGGTTTTGGAACCATGGGTGCAACAGGTGCAGGGGTTGGAGAGGAGCAGGGCGTGCAAGACGGCATCGATTTATACTTCTCTACATTTGCCAAGGCAATGGCCAGCATTGGTGCTTTTGTAGCAGGTGACAAAAAAATTATTAAGTTTTTGAGGTACAGTGTCCGGTCACAGATTTATGCCAAGAGCCTGCCGATGCCATTAGTAATTGGCGGGATGAAAAGGTTGGAGTTGGTAAAGAAGCATCCTGAACTTCGCACTAATCTCCACACCATTATGAAGGCAATAAAAACGGGATTAAAAGACCGAGGCTTTGCAATCAATGAAACAAATACACCACCAACTCCCGTTCTTTTTAATGGTGGAGTCGGAGAGGCAGCCAATATGTCCATGGAATTGCGCGAAAACTACGGCATCTTCTGCTCCGTGGTTATCTATCCCGTAGTGCCCAAAGACGTGATTATGTTCCGGATTATCCCCACGGCATCACATTCTTTGAAGGATGTGGAAGAGACGCTAACCGCGTTCTCAGCCTTAAAAACGAAGTTAGATAGTGGTTTTTACAAAAAGGAAGAGCTTGTAAGTGTGACCAAATTTTAAAAAGTTGGGTTTTTTGATTGTTTTTGAAGGTTTTTAGCTAATTTGGCACTAGGATTAGATCAAAAAAAACTAAACACACCGTAACTATGAAAAAATTCGATGAACTAAAAGCATTGATCGCATCACTAGAAGGCGATGCAGACAAGTTTTATAACAAAGCAAATAGTGCAGCAGGAACCCGCGTAAGAAAGGGTATGCAAGACCTAAAAAACATAGCACAAGCTATACGTGCTGAAGTTCAGGATCTTAAGAATAAGGAGTAAATACTGAGTTTTGGAATCAAAAAAAGGGGACTAGCTAAAAAAGCAGTCCCTTTTTTTATGCTTTTTTCTTAAAGCTTTCTTTGATCTTTTCGATGTCCACCGACTTAGCCACTGGTTTGAAGCCTTCTGTCTTCAACGCTGTTCTTCTACGAGCTGATTTGGCTTTGTCTTTACGGTTCTTTCTTTTTAGTCTGGTAACTGACATGGTGTAATGGTTAAAAAATGAGGGGCAAAAATAAGCATCATTTTCCAGATTGCAAGGCAGAAAAAGTTGCCAGTTGCTGGTTTCTGGTTCTTTCTCCCATTTGAGTTTCAGTAAGTTTTAGTAATTGGGGGGCTGCCCTGCGTGGCGCAAGGGCACCGGGCTGTCCACTGCAAGTCCGGCCAAACGCAAATCCATCTCACTTCGGGCTTTCCGTTGCCATCCCTGCCCCACGCTCCCAGAAAGTTCACCACTCACGGCACAATTAGGAAACCGGAAACCCGTAACTGGAAACTAGCAACAGGAAACTGTCATCGTAACTGAAAAATCCTGATTAGATTTGGCGGTTTATAACATGGACAAACCCACTATTCCAAAAGGCACTCGCGACTTCGGCCCGGTACAAATGGCCAAGCGGCAGTTTATATTTGACAATATCCGCAAAGTTTTTCAGAAATACGGCTTTCAGCCTTTGGAGACTCCTGCGATGGAGAACCTTTCAACACTGACTGGAAAGTATGGGGAGGAGGGGGATCAGTTGTTGTTTAAAGTGTTGAACTCCGGTGATTATCTGAAAGACGTAGATAGCTCGAAACTAGAAACCAAAAACTCGAAACTTTTAACGTCCGAGATTTCAGAAAAAGGCCTCCGCTACGACCTCACCGTTCCATTTGCCCGATACGTTGTGATGAACCGAGGTGAGATTACTTTCCCCTTTAAGCGTTACCAAATCCAACCCGTGTGGCGGGCAGATCGACCACAGAAAGGACGCTACCGCGAGTTTTACCAATGCGATGCCGATGTAGTTGGTACAGATTCATTAATCTGTGAGGCAGAGATTGTGTTGATGATCAAAGAAGTTTTTAAATCTCTTGGCATTAACGATTTTACGATCAAGATAAATCATCGGGCAATCCTTTCTGGCTTGGCTGAATTAATAGGCTCTGAAAAGGAATCTTCATTGTTTGTTGCTATTGATAAACTGGATAAGATTGGCGAAGAAAAAGTAAAAGAAGAATTGCGCTCCCGCGGATTTGAAGATAAAGGCATCGATTCGGTTTTTGCTATTCTAAATTTCAAAGGCAGCACTCAACAGAAAATTGATTTCTTAAGGTCAAAATTCTCAAATTCTGAGAAAGGAAAAAAAGGAATTGCTGATTTTGAAGAAGTGTTGAGCTTATTGCAAAGCTATGGAGCAACAGAGCAGCATGTGGAGTTTGATATTTCTCTTGCCCGTGGCTTGAGCTACTACACAGGCTGCATTTTTGAAGTAAAAATAGATAATGTGGCCATTGGCAGTGTTAGTGGTGGTGGTCGTTATGACAATCTAACAGGTGTCTTTGGTCTGCCCGATGTTTCAGGTGTGGGGATTTCGTTTGGGGTAGATCGCCTCCACGATGCCATGGAAGAACTATCACTGTTTACTAAAGAAGCGCATGCGACTTCCACAGTAATGATTGCACACTTTGATGATGCCACGTTGCGCTACTCATTGCATGTCGCCCACCAACTCCGCGAAAACAGCATCGCTACAGAAGTTTACCCTGATGTAGCTAAATTGAAAAAGCAATTGGACTACGCGAACAAGAAGGAAATACCGTTCGTAATTGTCATTGGCTCAGATGAAAAGGAAAGCGGAGTTTTAACGTTAAAGGACATGACAAAGGGAGAGCAAGAAAAACTTTCAGTTGATGAGATTATCAGTAAGCTAATGAAATGAACATTTGAAATTTGAATCCGGAATTTTGATTCTTGAATTTTAACGAGTCTAATGCAGTCAACCCATATTATATCGAACAAGCAGTTAACCTTGGATGATTTAGATCAAATTCTTCATGGTCATTCGAAGATTGCTTTGTCTGCTGATTCTACGAATAAAATTGTTCGTTGCCGCGAGTATCTAGACCGCAAAATAGCCTCATCGACCACACCGGTCTATGGAATAAATACTGGATTTGGTTCACTGTATGATCGCAACATCCCAAAAGATCAACTTGAGAAATTGCAGGAGAACTTGGTAATGTCTCACGCCTGCGGTGCAGGACGAGAAGTGCCCCGTGAGATTGTTCTACTCATGTTGTTTCTAAAGGTGCAATCCCTTTCGTATGGTCATTCCGGTGTTCAGTTGGAAACAGCTGAGCGATTGGCTGCTATGTTCAATGAGCGTGTTTTGCCTCGAATTTTTGAAATGGGCTCTTTGGGCGCCTCAGGAGATTTGGCTCCTCTTGCGCACCTGGCGCTCCCTTTAATAGGTAAGGGAGAAGTGCATTATCTCGGAAAAGTCTATCCTAGTGCGGAGGTTTTAAAACTTTTAAACTGGAATGCCATTCACTTTCAAGCCAAAGAAGGGTTGGCGCTGTTGAATGGAACACAGTTTATGAGCGCCTATGGTGTTTGGTGTTCACTTCATGCGCAGCGCCTTCAACGGTTGGCAAATGTTATTGGTGCGCTTTCGTTGGATGCTTTTGATGGTCGTATAGAACCCTTCGATGAGCTAGTACATCAAATTCGCCCCCACAATGGGCAGATGAAAGTGGCGAAAGAAATTCAGCGGCTACTTGCTGGTAGTGAGATTATTTCTCAGTGTAAAAAACATGTCCAAGACCCGTATTCGTTTCGTTGCATTCCTCAGGTACACGGAGCAAGTCTTGATGCTATTGAATTTGTCGTCAACACTATTCTGACAGAACTCAATAGTGTTTCAGACAATCCCAATATTTTTCCAGAAGAGGATAAAATAATTTCAGCGGGTAATTTTCATGGTCAACCATTGGCACTTTCACTGGATTTTTTGGCGATTGCCTTAGCAGAATTGGGTAGCATATCCGAAAGAAGAACGTATCAGTTAATTTCCGGTTTACGCGATCTTCCCAATTACTTAGTGGCTAATCCAGGTATTAACTCGGGCTTGATGATTCCACAATACACAGCAGCTTCGTTAGTTAGTCAGAATAAACAACTCTGTACCCCCGCCTCGGTCGATTCGATCGTATCATCCAATGGGCAAGAAGATCATGTCAGTATGGGCGCCAATGCAGCAACAAAAGCATTTCGGGTTGTCAATAATTTGTATTCTATTTTGGCCATCGAATTAATTACAGCAGCGCAGGCATTGCATTTCAGAAAGCCAGCAAAGACGTCTGACAAGCTTGCTGCATTTGTAGATACTTTTAGGGAAGCAGTTCCGTTTATAGAAACAGACCGCTTATTGCATGACGACATGGTGAAAGCAGAGAAGTTTTTGAAGCAGGTAAAGCTAGACGAGTGAGAAAACAGATCCTTTTACTGGTTATGGTTTTTTCGGTAATTGCGGGGCAAGCTCAATATGTCAGCCGCAAGGGTCGATTTCAAGTAGACCAAGTGAGAGGCTGTGCTCCATTTACTATTACCATCACAAATGCCAATTTGATTACTGTTGATGAATGCACAGGGGGAAAGCCATGCTTGATGGATTTTCTTGGTAACAATACACAGCAACAAAATCAGTTCACCTTTACTTATACAAATCCAGGAACCTACAAACTTTCTGTTTTTTACCAAAGCATTTTGAATGACGATATAACCGTCACCGTTGATCCAAACATCCAGCCTGCGTTCGAATTATATACCTGCACGAATTCGCAGGTTTCTGTTAAGGTAACTGACAAGAGCTACGATCAGTACGCGATTGATTTTGGTGATGGTTCTCCAGTCGTGCAAATTCCATTTAGCAACAATCAAGTTGCGCAATATGCGTACGCTGCTCCTGGCAATTTTAGTATTTCTGTTCGAGGGAAGAAACTAAATGCTGCTAATAATTGCAATTCACTTGTCAAGCCCTTTCAGGCGATACCGGTTCTTCCAACAACGCAAATAAGTTCATTGACGGCCATTGATGCCTCAACACTCAGGCTGGACTTTACCCCACAGACGAATATTCAATACAAATTAGAAATCGCTATCAACTCAACTAACTTTCAGCAGTTCCAAACTCTTTATGGTGTGAGCTCATTGACAATACCCAGTTTGCGACTAGATGACAACTTCTACTGTTTCAGATTAAGTTCGTTTGATCCCTGCAGTGGACAAAGTATCAATTTCTCACAACCTGTGTGCAGTCATAATTTTGATCTTACACTAATCAGTGATGTCAATCGCCTAAATTGGCTGACCTCATCTGCAGGAGTGACAAAAGTAGACGTGCTCCGCGACAAAAATTTTTATACATCAATTCCTGGTGCACCAGTCACCTTTAGCGATGTTGATGTCGATTGTAACATTAACTACTGCTATCAAATTCGAAGCACCTTTGTTGGTGGGGCTACTAGCACTTCGCTCGAAAAATGTGGTATTTCAGTTACGACCACAAAGCCACCCACCGTTCTAAATACGAGTGCAGTTGTATCTTCATCGGGTGTTCAATTAGATTGGATTCAGGAACCTGCATCCAAGGCATCTACCTATACCATTCTGCGTTCTTCTAATCAAGGAATTTTTACCCCAATTTCAACCACAATTCCGCCTAAGTTGGTTGATGACACATACACCACCAATGGCTCATTTTGTTATAAGATCAATTATATAGATGAATGTAAAAATAAAAGTGATGACAGTGAGCCGGTTTGTCCCATCCGGCTACAAGGAACGATAAGTAATAGCAATGAAGTAACACTTACTTGGTCAGATTATACCGGTTGGAGATTGGGCGTTCAAAGTTACTCGCTCGAGAAGTACGACAAAGCGGGTGTGCTCGTTCGAACATTCAATCTTGGCAACACCACTACATTCATTGATGATCAGCCCGACACAAAGAATCAGATTGTTTCCTATCGGGTGGTTGCAAAAGCTAACCAAGCTGGTTTGGTTGCCTCTGCTTCTAATCAAGTAATATTTATCAAATCGATAAATCTGGTTTACCCGACAGCCTTCACCCCCGATGGGAGAGGGCCCACAGAAAATGAAGTTTTTGAGTTGAGAGGTCAGTTTATTACCCGACTCGAACTATCGATTTTTGATCGGTGGGGTGCGCTGGTTTTTTATTCTGACAAGAATGAGCCTTGGGATGGTACCCAACTTGGGTTACCAATGCCCTTGGCTTCATACGTATGGACTGCAACCATTACTGATTTAGCAGGACGCTCGTTGAAGCGGACTGGAACAGTGGTATTGCTTCGGAAGTAATCCTATACTCTTCAGTATTTATATTTTTCCGCTTTTTCCCCCAAACATAAAACGTACATTTGCCCACTTTAACTGGAGTGTTATGTTTGATATGATGAAAATGATGGGCAAGATGAAAGAGGTGCAATCGCGCTTGAAAGAAGCCCAGGATAAACTCGCTTTTGTAACTGCTGTTGGAGAATCGGGTGGAGGTATGGTGAAAGCAACAGTGAATGGAAAAAAACAAGTGGTGATGTTGGATATTGATCCTGCGATATTGACGTCAACCGATAAGATACTCATTCAGGATTTAGTAATTGCCGCAGTAAACATTGCTAGCGAAAAGGCGGATGCGTTAGCGAAGGAAGAATTGAAGAAAAGCACCGAGGGATTATTGCCAAACATTCCCGGACTTGATCTAAGTAATTTGATGGGATGACTGAGCTTGCCGTTGTTATCCTTAACTATAATGGAAAGAAATTTTTAGAACAATTTCTACCAACGGTCATTTCACATAGCGAAGGTGCACTTATTGTAGTCGCGGATAATGGTTCCACTGATGACTCTGTTGAATTTATTCGGAAATTTTTTCCGACCGTTCAGTTGATTAATATCGAACGCAATTTAGGTTTCTGTGGTGGCTATAACTTTGCGCTAAAACAAGTCTCAGCCACTTACTATGTTCTTCTTAATTCAGATGTAGAAGTTACCAATGGTTGGTTGCATCCAATCGTTTCATTGTTCAATAGGGATCCGACTATTGCAGCTATCCAACCAAAAATTTTGTCATTCAGGCACAAAACGCATTTTGAATACGCTGGTGCAGCAGGAGGGTATTTAGATGCATTGGGCTATCCATTCTGCCGCGGAAGAATATTTGACAAATTGGAACAGGACCAAGGTCAGTTTAATGATACCGTTCCTATATTTTGGGCTACGGGTGCCTGTCATTTTGTTCGCTCAACCATTTTTCATGAAATGGGTGGGCTCGATGAAGACTATTTTGCGCACATGGAAGAGATCGATTTTTGTTGGCGACTAAAGCGTGCAGGCTATCAGATTTATTTTGAGGGGGGTAGCACTGTTTATCACGTTGGTGGGGGGACGCTGTCATCAGCGAGTCCAAAAAAGACCTATTTGAACTTTCGAAATGGATTGAGTCTCATTTTTAAGCATCTGCCTACTTCCCAATTGATTTGGAAACTGCCCGTAAGGGTTGTCTTGGATTGGGCAGCCGCATTCAAATTCCTTTTACAGCCTTCACCAAAGGACTTTTTTGCGGTTTTTCGTGCTCAATTTGATTTCTTCAGGAACATCCAAATTGAAGTCCGTAAACGCAGCGGGCTAGCAAGCAAACTCAATAATTTTAAGGTTACTCAAATTTACCCCAACTGGTTGGTAGTAGATTATTTCCTTTTACGCAAAAGCAAGTTTAACCAGCTGCGGTTTTAAAGATCCCAGATAGTGCTTCTTTTTCGAAGATGCGCTCGCATATTCATTACAAAAGCAAGGGAAAGGTAGATGATAATGGGCGACCCAAGGGTCAAAAAAGAGGCGTAAATAAAGAATAATCGTATTGAGGAGGTTGCAATTCCGAGCTTATCTCCTAAAGCAGAGCAAACGCCAAACGCATGTCTTTCAAAGTAATGTTTGATTGGCTCAACGAACTGCATAAAATTCAATTAATTTGACTCTTTACCCGAGTAAATCGGCTTTTCAACGATTATTCTTTCAAACAACAAATATAAGCGTTCCAAAGGGGCTTTCTACTGACCAATTTTCTATTTTTTTGAGTATTATTGCAAAAAAAAAGGCTTACACCTAAATTTGCCATTCTTTAAAAAAGACCACTAACACCAAATCCATGAGAAAATTAGTTTATTCACTGCTGATCATCGGAACTTTGACTTTCACAAGTTGTACGCTTCCGCAAATGATTAAAATGGCTAAAGAGCAGAAGCTCGAAATTAAGCCAAATCCGCTGGAAGTACACAAAGACACTGTCAATTTTGACCTGTCAGGCAATCTACCGGTGAAGCTTCTTAAAAAAGGAACTGTTTATACACTCAATACTTTTTACAAGTATGGAGAAAACGAGTTAGCACTGCCAGCTCTTCCATTGAAGGCTGAAGATTATCCCAATAGTGCTAAAGAAGAGACTAAAGTTAGCAAAGCTTTTATGTTCCCTTATAAGGACGCCTACAAAACCGGAACGGTAGAAATTCAGGGGGTAGCATCAAAAGGCACGAAATCCAAGACAACTCCTAGGTTGTCATATGCCACTGGCATCATCACAACATCTAAACTAGTTCAAAATTCTTACTATGCTGCCTTTGCATCTCACAGCTACAATCCACAAGAAGAGTTGATTCCGGTTGTTATCCCTGATTTTATTTTTGAAAGGGGCAAATCTGTTTTGCGTACTTCGGAAACGAAAGCTGAAAAAGGAAAACAATTGGACGCATTCATTGCTTCTAAGAACGTAACTCGCACGGTAACGATTACAGGAACTCACTCGCCAGAGGGTTTAGAGAGAATCAACACCAATCTATCAAAAGAGCGTGCTGCTGCCATAGAAAAATTCTATCGCGCACAGATGAAGAAATACGACTACAAGGACGAGGCAGCCAAGATCAATTTTATATTGAAGCCCATTTTTGAAGATTGGTCAGAGTTTAAAACTGCCTTGGCCGCTTACGCTGGGATAACAGCTGATGAAAAAGCTGCTTATTTGAACGTAGTAAATAATGGTGGGTCTTTTGAAGATCAGGAGAAGCAATTGAAGAAATTAGCAACCTATAACAAAGTGTTTAAGGACGTTTATCCTGGCTTACGTACAGCGAAAACTGAGATTTTAACGATCAAGGTGAAAAAAACGGAAGCAGAGATTTCCGTTTTAGCTAAGCAAATTACAACAGGCCAAGCTGGGCTAGATGCATTGACATTCGATGAACTTATGTATTCTGCTACATTGACTCCTTCGCTGGAGGAAAAAACTGCGATCTATGAAGCAGCTACAAAAAAGGGAACAAACTGGACTGCACACAATAATTTGGGAGCCGCCTATTTACAGGCAGTCATCGAGAATCCGGCAAAAACGGACTTGGTTGACAAAGCAGCTGCTCAGCTAGAAATTGCAGCTAAGTTGAATCCATCACCGGAAGTTCACGCGAACCTTGCGTCTATTGCGTTGATGAGAGGAAACCCTTATAAAGCGTACAGCCATGTTCGTGCATCACTATCTGGTGCAAACAATGATGTAACACGTGGTGTAAATGGAGTGAAGGGTGCTTGCGAGATTTACATGGCCAATTATGGTGCTGCTGTAAGTTCTACATCTTCTGCAAACGCCAACTCTGTTAATCTATTCAATAAAGGTTTAGCTCAGGTTTTAAGCAAAGATTTTAGCAATGCTTCATCTTCTTTTGCAGAGTCGATCCGTTCCAATTCGAACTATGCGATCGCCTACTATGGTGCGGCAGTAGCAGCCGCTCGCTCTGGCAATGGAGATGCAGTGGTTAGCAATTTGGTAAATGCCGTTAAAATTGACCCAGCATTGAAAGAAAAAGCACTAACGGATCTTGAGTTTGCTAAGTTCAATACTACGGAATCATTCCGGAATGCGCTGAAATAAGCAATACCAATAGATTGGAATCAAAACCCCCGTCAGCTGCCTGACGGGGGTTTTTATTTGGGTGGTCTTAAAAAGAACAGCCAAAATTTTCTTTCTGACTGTTCTGCCATTAATTTTACAATCTTGGTTCATTAAATAATAATCCGATTTCTATGAGAGAGACTCAGTTTAGAGAAGCATTGCGCGAGGCCATGAGCGAAGAGATGAGACGGGATCCCAGCGTTTTTTTAATGGGCGAAGAGGTAGCTGAATACAATGGCGCTTACAAAGTAAGCCAGGGAATGCTGGATGAGTTTGGTGCCAAACGGGTCATTGATACCCCCATTGCTGAATTGGGTTTTGCCGGATTAGGAGTAGGTGCAGCGATGAATGGTGTTCGACCGATTATCGAGTTTATGACCTTCAATTTTTCGTTAGTAGCCATCGATCAAATAATCAACTCTGCGGCTAAGATGCTGTCGATGTCAGGCGGTCAGTTTAATATTCCAATTGTATTTCGTGGACCTACCGGAAATGCCGGTATGCTTAGCTCACAACACTCGCAAAATTTTGAGAACTGGTTTGCGAATACCCCAGGGCTAAAAGTAGTTGTGCCCTATACACCTTATGATGCAAAAGGACTTTTAAAAACTGCCATCCGCGATAATGATCCCGTTATTTTCATGGAATCGGAACTGATGTATGGAGATAAGGGCGAGGTGCCGACAGAAGAGTATTTAATTCCGTTTGGAGTGGCAGATGTAAAACGGGCAGGTATCGATGTAACCATCGTCTCTTTTGGAAAGATCATGAAAGTCGCTTTGGCAGCAGCTATTGAATTAGAGAAGGATGGTATTTCTGCTGAAGTAATCGATCTACGATGTGTGAGGCCTATCGACTATGCTACAGTAGTCGAATCCGTTAAGAAAACAAATCGCCTGGTTATTGTGGAGGAGGCGTGGCCACTTGCGGCCATCTCTTCTGAGATCACGTATCATATCCAAAAACATGCTTTTGATTATTTGGATGCCCCAATCCACCGTATCAATAGCATTGATGTACCGCTACCTTATGCGCCTACGTTGATTGACGCTATTTTGCCAAATGTTGCTAGAACGGTGAAAGCAGTTAAAGCTGTGTTATACAGGGACTAAAAGACTTAAAGAGCACCTCTTTTTCCGAGTTCAATGGCTTCCATGTTAAATATGGAAGCTTTTTTTATTTCAAATCGAATGACCGTTTTGATGGTATGGAATCCATGATTGCCTGCCGCTCCTGGGTTGATGTAGAGCATATCCTTGTAGGCAGGGTCTTTCTTTACTCGCAGAATGTGCGAGTGACCGCAAATAAAAACATCGGGTACTTTTTCTTTTAGAATTTTTTTTACTCGAGGATTGTAGTTGGGAGGTGCACCGCCAATGTGAGTCATCCAAATGCTCAATCCTTCACACGGAAACCAGAGGTCTTCTGGGAGTGAATTTTGTAGCTCTTTGTTATCGATGTTCCCAAACACGGCTTTTAGTGGTTTTACTTTTTCTATTAAATGAATTATTTCCGGATCTCCGATGTCACCTGCATGCCAAATCTCATCGCAGTTTTTGAAGTACTCAAAAATCATTGGGTCTAAAAAGCTATGTGTATCTGACAGAAGACCTATTTTCATTCCTATTTATTTCAAAGGTAAAATTAAGTGAAATTTTTTTATACGTATAAAATAATTAATTTTGTCGTATAATAAATGGATTTAATTATGGACGCCAAGATCACATTAAGTTTTGATGATGCCACCATTATGCGGGCCAAGAAATTTGCCGATGCCAATAACATTAGCTTATCAAGACTGACTGAGTTTCTTTATTCTAAAATGACCCAAGTAAGATACAAGCAACTGGAAGATTTACCGGTGGCTGATTGGGTAAGTATGGTGGCAGAGGGACAAGTACAATACCAAAGAAAAGTACGTTCTCGTCAGTCATTAAAAAAAGAATATTTCAAAGCCAAGAAATGAAGTTGTTTCTGGACGCGAATATTTTGGTTTCAGTTCTTAACAAAGAATATCCACTCTTCACGTACTCATCGCGGGTTTTGAGTTTAGCCAGCAATCCAAGTTTTCAGGTTTACACATCACCTATATGTTTGGCCATTGCTTTTTATTTTGCCGAGAAGAAGAACGGCACTTTGGTGGCTAAAAAAAAACTGGAAATTCTCTGTGACAAACTGAATATCGCGGCAGTCGATGTAGCAGCGGTACGGAAGACAATTCAGAATAAAGCCATTCGTGATTTTGAAGACGGCCTTGAATATTACTCGGCAGAGGCAGTTAAATGCAAATGCATTGTTACGGAGGACGCAGATGATTTTTTCTTTTCGGATATAGAAGTGCTAGATTCTCGATCATTTCTGGAGAAGTACTTGATGAAATGAAAGTTGGACAATGCTACTATTCCGAAAATAAAAAAGGAGCGAGATTTCTCCCGCTCCTTTATGTTGATTGTTTTGCGCCTAATTTTTGTTTTTCAAATCCAGCGCAAAATCTTTGGCCGTTTTTGCTGTCATGATATCCATGAAGTTTAGTGCGCCATTGGTTGTTGGGCCGCCTCCTGTTTGGATTTGTGGCACCACTGCTCCCGTGTATTTGCTAAAAGCATCGGCCCATACTTTTTGCACTTCTACTTGGGCTTTTAACTTCATCTCCAACGCACCGTCAGCCTGCATGATTCGTTGTCTAGCATAAGCATTTGCATCTGCTAACTCTTTGATCTTTTTTGCTTCCAAAATAGAGCCTTCGTAGGCAATTTTTTGTTGCAGCTTGTCTTGTTCGGCCACCTTTACTTTGGTTTGTGCTTCAACAACCTGCTTGGTTTGATCTTGTTTTTGTTGGTATTCAATTTCAACCAATGCTTGCTCACCTTTCGCTTTTGCAGTCAAGGTTTGTTGTTGAGCCGTCATCAATTCTTGTTTTGAAATAGATGACTTGGTAACCGCATCGATAATTTTTACTAATTTTTCATCGACCTTATTTTCATAATCCACGTCAGTGATTGCTGCGTCAGCTACTGTAATACCGTATTCCTTTATGGAAGAAAGTTTACGTTTGGGCACATTTGTCTTTTTGTCGAACTGAATTTCTGTCTGATATACTCTTTTCTTTTCCATTTCCATTGAATCGAATACAAGGTTCTCCTCTGTCTTGAGTAGATAAACGCCTTCTTTCAGTTGATCTAAAAAATCCTGAGCCATTTGTGCACGGCCACCACCGTAGTGCTTTTCGCTACTCATTAATTGAGCAGATGATTGCAAACACTCTTTCGTGTACGGAGCAAGTCTCTTTACTACCAACGACTGAGGCGTACGGTGGGTATTGTGAATCAAGATCATTTCTTTTTCATCAGATGGCAATATAAACTGTGTGATACCACGCACATCGGCTGTAGTAGCGTCACTAAAACGGATCATGATTTGGCCGACTTCAATTCCATTGTCTTCAATATCTAGCTTCGGTTTTACCTCCTGATAAGTAACTGAGATCTGATTGGGCCATTCTTTTTCCTTGGCAAAAAAACCCGCATAGAATATTCCTGGAGCGAATTGAACGATCTGTTGACCATTGGTTCGTTCTACCACTGTTCTGTTTCCCGCATCATTCCATGAAAATGGATTAACGATGAGGAAGAAAATTAAAAAGATGATGGCAAGCACGCCAAATGCAATAGTTTTTCTTGAAATGATAGGGTTGTTTGTGTCCATTTGAATTAGGGGTTTTACTTTTTGTTAGAGTTGTTTTTATTTGAAAAATAGTTGGTCAGTAGCAACACAATTGCATACGCCACAATACCGAATACGGCCAGAAACCCGACCGCGAGAGCTAGTCTAATCATAATAATGTTTGTTAAATTGAGTGTGAAAAAACGGAGACTTGATTGTCTCTAACCTGCAACAAGAATAGTTGGTTACATGCCTTTGTTAATTTGGCTATCTATCCACTGTCAAATCGAAATGAAACCAAGCTGACGATTCTTTTTTTTAATGCCACTTTTTGGCCTTTGCAGCGTAGTTTCAAGGTTTTGGTCTTTGAAATTGATTTTCTTACGGTGATTCGGTCAAGTCAAAACCTTTTTTTGATTTTCAATTCCCATTGATATGCTTGCTTTTGTGTTTTCATCTTTCCGCTCTCTATGTGGTCTTTTAACTTTTTATTGGGGGAGCCTTGTGATGTGAAATGAAAGTGCCCGCAATCGCTACAAAGATAGACGGCAATCGGACCGCCCTGTTTGCCGTATTCGAACCGTGTATGTGCCTCGATTAGAGCATCTTCCGCAATTTCTTCTGTTGGGTACATCCTTTTGTGACTAGGGCACGTTTTCATTTTGTTGTTGTCAATTGGAAAATCTGCTAGTACCTTGCTCGAAATTTAATTATACCAATGAAGATAGCGGAAATTCACACCAAAAAGGGAATTATGAAGATTAATTTCTTTGAGAAAGATGCCCCGAACACAGTTAAAAATTTTATCACTTTGGCTGAGAAAGGGTTCTATGATGGACTCACCTTTCACAGGGTGATTCCCAACTTTATGATTCAGGGGGGGTGCCCTAATGGAATAGGAAATGGAGGCCCTGGCTATAAAATTGATTGCGAACTCACGGGTGATAATCAATACCACGATCGTGGCGTTCTTTCAATGGCTCATGCCGGAAGAAACACAGGAGGGTCTCAATTCTTTATCTGCCACTCACGTGATAATACCAAACACTTAGACCGTAATCACACTGTGTTTGGAAAAGTTGTGGAAGGAGTGGACATCGTTGATGCTATCCGCCAAGGAGACGTAATGGAGAAAGTGGTAATTAAAGAAGAAGTTGTTGCCTAATTCTTTGTTATTTCGGCTATACATTCAATCTCAACCAAGGCCTCTCGTGGAAGTCGGCTGACTTCCACGGTGGTTCTTGCAGGTTTATGATCTCCAAAAAAGGCCTCATAGGCTCTGTTCATCTTTTCAAAATCAGCAAAGTTTTTTAGAAATACTGATGTTTTCAAAACATTGGCGCGCGTGCAGCCTGCCGCAATCAATACTGCTTCAAGATTAGTTAGTACTAAAGTGGTTTGTTCAGTTACCGTTGCTCCTTCAATCAACATGGTTTCCGGATTCAAAGGAGTTTGTCCAGAACAAAAAACCAGATTACCTGATTTCATGGCATGGGAATAAGGCCCGATCGCTTTAGGGGCTGCATTTGTAAAAACTTTCTCCATAGGATTTGTTGTTTATTTTAGATTTTATCGATACAATTTATCAATATCTAATTCATAATTTTTCTCGAGTTGCTTTCTGATGGGTTTCCAGGTGGGCGTTACTTCTCCTTTCTCGATACTCCAATCCTGATGACATAAAACAAAACTTCTAATGGTTTCATAATGTGGCAGTTCTTTATTGAGCTTGTCTATCTCTTGTTGAAATTTTGCGCGCACTTTGATATTGTGAACCATAAATTGTGGAGCCGTCCAGTGAATATCATTTTGATCGCACCATGATCTTACGCTTTCAAATTGAGGGACTATTAAGGCAGTGACATAAGGACGCTGAAAGCCGATAATCATACAGCGTTCGATAAAAAGAGATTGCTTCAGATGATTTTCAAGTTGTTGTGGCGCTATATATTTTCCGGAGGATGTTTTAAAAATATCTTTCTTTCGATCAGTTATTTTTAAAAAACGCTTATAAACGAATTTGCCGATGTCGCCTGTGTGAAACCAGCCATCGGGTGTGATTGTCTCAGCTGTTAATTCTGGTTTTTTGTAATAGCCCTTCATTACATTGGGACCTTTCACGAGAATTTCTCCTTCGTTGTTTTCATTTGGGTTGTCTATTCTCACTTCAACGCCAGGTAGTGGCAAACCGACAGTACCAAATCGATTGAGGCCCGGCTCAAAACGGTTCATAGAAATAAGTGGAGCTGCCTCAGTCATTCCATACCCCTCTACAATATATATATCGGCAGCAGAAAAAAGCCTTCCTATATCCGGTCGTAGGGAGGCCGCACCTACCGCCATGTATTTTATTTTTCCGCCCAAACGTTCTCTCCATTGTCGCAAAACGAGTAAACGTGCAATGATCAGTTCCAACTGATAAATTGGTTTCAGTTTTTTTTCTGGTCCGTAGTGCTTGCCTACATTCATCGCCCACGTAATGAGCTTCTTTTTAAGAATATTCTTTCCCAAGGTTTGCTCTTCCATATAGTCGTACATCTTTTCCAGTACGCGCGGAACGCTACTGCAGAAAATTGGACGAACCGTTCTGAAGTCGTTTACAAAACTTTCTTTGTTTTGACTGAAATAGAGGGAAGTGCCAAAAGCAATGTATACATAGCAGGAAGCCCTCTCGAAGATGTGACTGAAAGGCAGGAAGCTTAACACTCGATCTCCCGGCTCAAGTGGCAGAATAGTTAAAACTGCCTTGATGTTGTGCACAATGTTCCGATGAGATAGCATTACACCCTTTGATAGTCCAGTGCTTCCAGATGTGTAAAGTAGGGTAACAATATCGTCTTCTCCGATGGTGTTTCGGAAGGAAGTTACAACGGTCATTAGGTCGTGACTCGTTTTAGACTCTTGAATTGGTTTAAAAAAATTTACCTTTTCAGGTTGCAAATGAAACAGTTGAAGACCAGCATTTACTTTTTCTTTGAAGGCGAAGAATTTAAAGTACAGCCCTTCATCCAGTGTGATGCACAGACGCGCTTCCGTTTCGGTAACAATGGCATTAAACTCATTTTCATTCAATGTGGGATGAATAGGTACTACTATAAGACCTACTTGCTGGCAGGCAAAATCTAATATTACCCAGTCGGGACTGCCAATGACAGGAACGAAAATAATTTTTTCTCCGGCTTTAAATTGATTTGCCAAAAACCAGCAGGATAGTGCATTTATTCGGTTTTGAATTTCCTCTGTGGATTGACTTTTCCATTGACCTTGTGAAAATGAATTGAAAGCTTTTTGATTAGGGTATTTTTCTTTTTGATAATGAATCAATTCAAAGACACGGGTGAAATCAACTTTTTTTGTTACGATAGCCATATCTATTCTGCTTTTTCTGATTTAGGTTTCACATACAGAACCGAATAGAGGATTTCAAAAAATTCCGAGTAATCGGGCAGGTTGTTGTGGCGGGCGCCTTCTATTGCGTGCAACTCAATTTTAGCTGGGTACAGGGATTTTAGCTTTTCACTCTGTTCAAAAGAAACGAGCCGATCTTTTGTGCCGTGGATGATATGTATGGGGCATTCCGTTGTTTTTAAATATTGATCTGTTCTGATATCATATTTTAGCATCCACCGAAGAGGAGTAAAAAATATATACCGATTAATGTTGTAGAAGAAACTAAAATAAGGAGAATCCAGAATGAGCATGCGAGGTTTATTCCAAGAGGAAATTCGCGCTGCAATACCACTGCCCCAAGATCTTCCGTATAAAACTATTTTTTCTTCAGGATAGCTTTTTGTTAGCCATTTGTAGATAAACTGAGCATCGTTGAATACTTTTTCCTGACTTCGCTTCCCCTGGCTCTTACCAAAGCCACGATAGTCCATCATAAAAAAATCATACCCGTTACTCAAAAAATCTTTCGCAAACTTTCCCCACCCTTTGATACTTTTCGAGTTTCCCTTTAAGTAATAGACAACTCCCCTTGAGTTAGGCACCTTAAAATAGATCGCATTGATTCGCCCGCCATCTTCCATTTCGAAATCTAATTCTTCGAAGGGGAAAGCATACTTATACTCAAAAGCTCTTGTCAGTTTTTCTGGCCTGAAGAAAAAAAGATGTTGGAAGAAATAGAAAAAGAGGCAGAAGCCAATATAGATACCCGCGATAGAAAAAAGCCACACCATTAAAGCCAAGATAGGAAATATTTCCGGAAGTTGACTTGCGTCACTAGATTGAATTCAATTCAACACTTGTGCAAGCCCCTTTTGAAATTCTTTGAACTTATTTAGGTTTCTATGTCCACCACCTTCAATAATAAAAAAGCGATCTCCCTGACTCAACAATGGTTTTAACTTGAGTGCCGATGACAAGGGAACAACCCAATCAAGTGTTCCGTGAAAAATTACTTTCCGGCATTTTAGCAGGGGAATATTTTTATCGTTTGGAAAATGATATCGTGCAGGAAAAAGCGCAAGCAATGGTTGCATCGGAGTGTTGATCGCGCCTCTTAACTCATTAAACGGTGTTTCAAGTATAAGGAGTTCTGGGGTATTCTTGACAGCTAGTTGGGTGGCTACGCCAGAGCCTAGTGATCTACCATAGATAATCAGACGGGAGAATGGGATGTTTGCTTTTGTCCAATCTAAAACAACTTGTGCGTCTGCGTAAAAGTCAACTTCACTTGGCTTGCCAGTACTCTTTCCATAACCTCTGTAGTCTACCATTAAAATATCATAACCGAGTTCAGTGAAGTCGATAGCGTAGGTTCCCCACCGCTGCAAATTGCCCGCGTTACCGTGGAAGTAGAGGATGAATCCTTTGGAAGGAGTAGAGGATTTAAACAAGAGGGCGTTCAATGTTTCGCCATCTGGTGTTTTGATGAAGTGCTCGCTAAATGGTTGATCAAATTGAAACACGTGATCTGCAGCCAATATCTTAGGTTGAAAAATAAATTTTTCCGGAAAGATGTAGAATAGCCCCGAAGATACAATAACGAGCGAAGCCGCAAAGGCAAGAATCAGGAGCATTGGTTCGGTGATTTTTTTCGTATCCACAGCTCCAAAAATACTCGTTTTTGATCAATTGAGCGTTACGAGTTCGGAATCGGAACTAGACCAATTACTAGTCTAGCAAATAGCAAGGTTCAGGTGGTGTTGTTATTTAACTTCTAGTTATTGAAAAAGCTCTCATAAGAAGGATTTTTTTTAAATCTTAAACCCTGCGATGGCTTGTTCAAACTCCTTTTTGCGATACCTCGAAAGGGGCACTTCTATTTCTTTTTCCATGATGATTACATCGCCCTCTTTGCTGGAAAGTTTCCGCACCTGTTTCAAGTTAATCAGGTAGGAGCGGTGCGCTCTGAAGAAGCGCGGATTTTCTTGAAGAACTAATTCAAATTCTCCAAGGGGTTTACTGGCTAAAAGGGGTTCTCCTGCCTTTAGAATAATGTTCGTGTAAGTACCCGAAGCTTCAAAAAGAATAATATTATCCAGCTGTACGAAGTCGATGCCTTGCAACGAACTTACTGCGATTTGACTTGGCATTTCATCTTTTGCATACACCTCTTTTAGAAGGTTTACCCGCTCAGGGAGTTTTACGTTTCGCACACTATCCATATAACGCTGCAACGTTTGTTCGAGCTCTTGCTGGTTAACAGGTTTTAGTAGATAATCAAATGCCGAGACTTTAAAAGCCTGTATCGCATATTCATTAAAAGCGGTTACAAAAATAATATCAAAGTTTACCTCGGCCGGATTAAAGAACTCCAGTAGTTGGAGACCGGTGTAGCCGGGCATTTCTATATCCAGAAAAATGAGATTGGGTTTGTGAAGGTGGATTTCTTTCACCGCTTCCGGAATATTAGCCGCCTCGCCTACGATCGTGATCGAAGAGAAAGGATGCAGTAGCTCCTTTAGTGCAGCTCGAACCGATTTTTCATCATCGACCAAAAGCACTGATATCGACTCATTTTTTTCTTGCAGGCTCATCTTCAAGGGGTATAGTTATATAAACAGAGGTGCCAGTGGCCGCCCCCAGTTCATTGTAGTGATCATTGATGGCTAACTCTATCTTTCTGTCACGCGATGCGTTCAGAAGAACAATTCTCCGGCTATAAGCTTCAAGGGCAAATGACTGATGATCCTTTTTTCTTGCTTTGTTAAACTCGGCTGAGGCTTTGCGGCCGATCCCGTTATCTCTAATTAAAATAACTAAGCAGTCGTTCTCCAGATCAAAACGAATCGTTAGTTTTTTCTCTCCGGTTCTGTGCATGAGTCCATGACGCAGTGCATTTTCCACGAATGGCTGTGTGAGTAAAGATGGAATACGCACCATTTCATTTCGAACGGATTCTGTAACAGCGATTTCGTACTGCAATGATCTATCAAATCGGTCTTTTTCAATACTTAAATATTTTTGAAGTACTTCAATCTCATCCTGTAAGGGGATCAACTCTTTGGATGAAAAATCAAGTACTTTGCGCAGTAAGCTAGAGAAGTCCTGAATGCTTTGGTTGGCTGCCTCTTTCATTCCCTTCAACACTTGACTTTGAATGTGAGCTAGCGTATTAAAAACAAAGTGCGGATTCATTTGTGCACGTATAGAAGTTAGTTGGGCAATGCGAAGCTCCTGGCTGAGATTTTGCTGTACCAGCGCGGCTTGGTTTATTTCGCTCAGCCTTCTTAATCGGAAATAGAGTATTGAAGAGATTCCTGTTATTAAAAGTAATGCAGCGAAAAAAATAAACCAGCGTGTTTCCCAAAATGGTGCCATCGCAATTACTGGAACAAGAAGCCTATTGGACGAAAGGACACCATCTTCATTAAGAGCAACAACTTCTAACGTATGATTTCCGGAAGGGATGGACAGAAAATTTGCAACGGGAGCAGCCAGTGATACTTCATTCCATCTGTCTAGATCTATTCCTTTGACTCTGTACCCAATCATTGTTGTTCCGCGTCCTTTCAAGTCATTAGAAACATCAAAAGTAATGGTCAATTGGCGCGAGAGTGGCTGCAACCTTATTTCTCGTATGAAATTATTAATCGACTTTCCATCGGACGTGACTTGTTTTAGATGGATCATTGGTTTCGAGGTGTTCTTACCGGGAAGCTGTTTAAAATATTGCAACCCCTCTGAGTGGCTCACCCAAAGACCCATTGACGAAGCTGTGATTGAATATACTTCGTTGCCGGCCAACCCTTTTGCAGCATCCAATGTGAAGAGGGTTTTGTCTTCCAGAGTATAGGAACAAAGTCCACGATCCGTTCCAATCCATATTTTTCCCTGGTGGTATGAAAGCGCTGTTACATGATCGGACGGCAGTCCTTTCATTTTGGTTATTTTGTTCAACAGCCTATGGCCGCTAAGCTGGTAAACGCCATCTGTGAGCGTGCCTATGATTAGTTGATTGTCTGGCAGTAGTTCCATAGCAGAAACCCCTGGAGAAATAGTCGCGGAATCGGGTTTCCACCAGGTCTGTTTGTTCGTTTCAAAAGCGTAAATCATCACACCTTTCTGTGTGCCAATCCACAACTCATTGGTGGTGGGTACAAAAGCCATACGCGAAGTTCGGTAATCAAAGGGTAAACGAGTTGTTAAATGGGTAGATGGATTTAACAAATAAACACCACCGGAAGTAGCCAGGTAAAAAAATCCTTTTAGTTTAATAATGGACTTTACGGCACCAATTTCCACTTGTGCTTTTTTTTGAAAACTGGTTAAGTCAAAAAAGTAAAGGCGATCTGAAAATACGAGGAGTTGTTTAGATTCTTGATCCACGTAAAGACTTTGAATTTCTTTTTGGTTTGATGTGAAGATGGGTTTTACAATTCCAGACGAATCGATAACATCTACTTGCCCATTGTATTTTCCAGCAAACAACCGGTGGTGAATAGAATCAAACGCAAGTTTTGTAAAAAGCCCGTGCTTCGTTTTGGAGAAAATCGTGGTAAAGAGATTGGGGAAAAAGAATAGTCCTTCGTTGAGGGTCGATACCCATAAACTGCCTTCGCTATCGCTGGAGACTGAGCTTACATTTTTTCCGTTTAGTAGCGCTATCCAGCTATTCTTATAAAACAGTTCGATTCCCTGGTTGCCATAGAATGCGAAAATAGAGTCACCTAGTGATTTAATAGATCTTGATTTTGCCAATTGCTTTCTGTAAGCTGAACTGACATCCACAATAGTATCATATTGAAGTTCGTACAATTCATTATCCACAATGTTCAGAATCCGGGTTTTACCTCTCCAGTAATTTAATTTAAACAACGTGGGGGATTTGGATTCGTCTCGTTTGGGGATCACCAACTCTTGCCCGTCCGCGGATAGCGACTTAATAAAAGTTTTTGTTCCCGTTGTAGCGCATACCCACGTTTCGCGATCATGAACTGCATGATAACGTATAAGGGTAGGCCGGTTGGCAATTTTTGAGTCTAACAAGCGCCACTGCTTTTTTAGCAGATCATATGAGTAGATGTGCCGCTGTGTGCTAATGAGAAGGCTATCCCCCAGGTTAGAAATACTCGGAAAACCCTCCTCATATCGACCTTCCCATGAGTCTAATTTTCTGAGTGTATCGTTTTCGATAAATAAAATTTCGCCATAAAAGTTATGACACCAAATGCGACCGAATTTGTCTTCAAACAAACCACTAACGGCTTTTGAGCGCACTTTTTTATGGTCGTAGGAAGTGAACTCAATGCCATTGAATCGAGCAATGCCGTTTTCAGTGGCAACCCACAAAAAGCCACGGCTATCTTGAAACAGGTCATAAACCGTATTGGATGGGAGTCCATTTTGTTGTGTAATGTTGAAGCTGCTTCGCTCTTGTGCAGAACAAACTTGGGCAATTGCAATAAGTGAAGCAATGACTAAAATTTTCATCTAAAAATAAACATACGCATAAAGCAGAGAGTAATAAAAAGGCTGTCTTACAGATTGTAAAACAGCCCTAAATTTATTGACTAAGCGAGCTATTAATAATTGCGAACTGCTCTGGCTTCAGACAACTGGCTGATAGGGCTAAAACCTCCACTACAGCCACTATTTGAAAAGGAATAGTTATTTGCACCACCGCCACCGCAACAAGTCGTTATACCCCAATAAGCAACCCCAAATGGTTGCCAAAGATTTGGAACACTTGCCAAAATTCCACAAATAGAATTCACTTCTGTTTCAGTTGGTAATCGCCAGTCTTCGAAAGTATTCAAGACTAAGTTGTTGGCAGCACTTACTGCGTTTAAATATGTAAAAGGCCCACCGGCAATGGCAGCTGCTGTCATAATAACACCAGTACCATTTGCTGTATTAAAAGTGGCAATTAATCCACCTCTATAGGTCTTACCATAAATTTCGTTTAGTAGCGCGTTGTTGCTGTTGTAAATCTGCAAGGGTGTTTCACCATCGTCCAATCTTTTTTGTACGGTTTCGGTTACATCTGTAAGTGTAATAGTCACTGTGGCAGTAGCGGTAGCCGAGCTATTGGTTGCCAGCACGTTCGCGGTAATTGTCGGAAACAATTCAAAGTTGAATTTGGATGCATCAGCTACGGTTAGTTGGCCAGTAGTGGCATTCACTGCAATAGCACCTGCCGGGGTTTGAGACGAAATCGAGAACGTGGCTGTGCCCAGTGTGGCGGTAGCCGTAAGAGTACCCAAAACGCTGGCTGCGGCTGCATTTTCAGCGATGCTCGCGGTGAAGTTGCTTACGGTTACCGTAGGTTCAGCCACATCTGTGATGGTGATTGTTATTGATGCAGTTTTAACTTCACTTCCATTCGCAACGGATACAACTCCGGAAATGGTTGGGTTTACCTCAAAATTAAACAGCCCAGCATTTGCTACTGTAAGCTGGCCTGACGATGTATTAATAGCCATTGCCCCTGTCGGAGTCTGAGAAGTCAGCGAGTAACTTAAGGTGCCTCGGTTGGTACTAGCGGTTATTGTACCAATCACTGCGCCCAGCGAGGGATTTTCTGCGAGGGTCGCGTTGAATGGAGAGACAGTTACCGCAACTGGTGCAAGCACGGTAAAAATCGACCCGGTTGCTTCAAGCAGTTTTACTTTGACCTTTACAGTACCAGAGGTTGCGCCTGCAGGTACACTCGTGGTGATTTGTGTAGCTGAGACAGTATTGATAACGGCCACGGTATTGTTGAAGCGCACTTCAACATCGGCAGCAATTGTGCCAAAATTAGTTCCTGTAATGGTCACGTTAGTGCCTACCTCACCTTCGCCAACACTTAGAGACGCAATGGTTGGTTGAGGCTGTACATCTTCTTTTTTTTCACTGCAAGAGACAAGAAAGAAAGTAACCAATATTGGGAGTGTGATTACCGCTAGTGTTTTTCTGGTTTGATCGAATAAATGGAGCATAGATTTTTGTTTTAGGATTCAAAAATCGCAATACATTACCACGAACTGGTCATGAGTTAATGGCTGGACACATTTGCTTGTTGGGTGACACCTATTGCTTAATGAGTGGCGAGATCGGGGAAGCGAAAAAAAAGGTCTATGTAATTTGAATTTTCCGCGTACCGAATTTTGATTATCTTTTCATTTCCTAAATCTTCTATATGAAAAGATATGTCTTTATTTTGCTAACATCCCTGTCATGGAGTGCGATAGCACAAACTCCAATTTCTACAACTGTCGACTCCAAATACTACGACAAACTCAAGTGGCGCAACATAGGCCCGGCACGAGGGGGGCGTTCATTGGGTGCGTCCGGAAGCCCGGGTAGAATCAATGAATACTACTTTGGCGCGACCGGTGGCGGACTTTGGAAAACAACTGATGGTGGACAAGAATGGGCTCCGGTAACGGATGGACAAATCTCGTCTTCTTCGATTGGCGCAGTGGCAGTAGCAGAGACAAATCCAGATATCGTTTACATTGGCGGAGGTGAAACTCAGTTAAGAGGAAGCATCACACAAGGTGACGGTGTTTATAAAACAACCGATGGTGGAAAAACGTGGCGCTCACTGGGCCTGAGAGAAACGCAAGCGATCTCCCGTATACGCATCCATCCTACAAACCCAGATATAGTTTACGTGGCAGCATTAGGTCATCCATATGGTGACAACGAAGAGCGTGGCGTGTTTAAATCTATTGATGGTGGTAATACATGGAAGAAGGTTTTGTATGTAAGCCCAAAAGCAGGAGCCGCTGATTTGATTATCGATCGCACGAATCCAAAAATCTTATACGCGTCAACCTGGCAAGTCTATCGTAGAACATGGAAGATGTGGGGCGGTGGGCCGGATTGTAAATTATGGAAATCGGAAAATGGGGGAGAGACCTGGAATGAATTGACCAAAAACCCCGGTATGCCGGAAGGGCCATTGGGAAAAATAGGAATTACCGTCTCACCTGCTGATAACAAAAGACTGTGGGCGATAGTCGAGGCAAATGATGGCGGAGTCTATCGCAGTGATGATGCAGGTGCAACCTGGAAAAAGACGAATGATGAGCGTAAACTTCGTCAAAGAGCTTTTTATTATTCACGTATTTATGCCGACCCCTTTGACCGTGAGACCGTCTATTGTTTGAACGTTGATTTTTGGAAATCGACCGATGGTGGTGTGAAGTTCGATACGGAAATAACTGTGCCACACGGTGATAATCACGATTTGTGGATTGACCCCAACAATCCGCAACGGATGATTACGTCCAACGATGGAGGTGGTGCCGTTTCTGTTAATGGAGGTAAGAGCTGGACAGACGAAGATTACATCACCACGCAATTTTATCATGTTACCACCACCAACCATGTTCCCTATCATGTGGCAGGCGCGCAACAAGATAACTCAACTATTGCAGTTCCTAGTGAAGGCTGGCGCCACATGAATGTACTGGGCGAATGGGGCTATGACGTGGGAGGTGGGGAGAGTGGATATATTACTTCTCATCCAGACAATCCTAATATTTATTATGCCGGTAGTCAAGGTGCATTGCTTACCAGAAAGGATGTTTCTACAGGACAGACGCGCGACATACAAGTATATCCACGGTTTTTTTCCGGGGAGCCGGCCAGTTCACTGCCCGAGCGTTGGCAGTGGACGTACCCGATTGTTTTCTCTCCCAAGGATTCAAAAATTTTGTACACTTGTTCGCAGCACGTATGGAAAACAATCGATGACGGGCAGAGCTGGGAAAAAATTTCTCCCGACTTAACCTATGCCGATCCGGAAACGCTAGGAATATCTGGTGGAGAAATCACGCGCGATATGAACGGTCCGGAAATCTACGCTACTGTGTTTGCGCTGGCACCATCTTTCCATGATGTCAATACCATTTGGGCCGGCAGTGATGATGGTAAAATCAACATCACACGCGATGGCGGAAAAAACTGGACGAATATTACGCCAAAAGATTTGCCTAAAAATTCCGTGGTGGCTATCATCGATGAATCTCGGCACAAGGCAGGCACTGCCTGTGTGGCTGCGTTCCGTTATCAAGTAGATGATCGCCAGCCTTATGTTTTTAGAACAACAGATTTTGGAAAAACTTGGACGAAGATTGTAACGGGAATCAAAGACGGGCATTTCTCCAGATCAGTGCGTGAAGACCACGTGCGTCCTGGACTTTTGTTTTTGGGAACAGAGCATGGAGCGTATGTATCTTTCAATGCAGGAGACAACTGGCAAGCGCTGCAACTCAATTTGCCCGATACACCTATTCGCGATTTGGTAGTGAAGAATGATGATGTGGTTCTGGGTACTCATGGTAGAGGCTTTTGGATTTTGGATGACATTAATCCGCTACGGCAACTCACGCCTGAGTTGATGAAACAAAATGTGATTCTTTTTCAGCCCAGCGATGCGATTCGCGGTGTGTACGATGCGGCTTTTCAATATTATCTAAAAGACAAAGTAGACACGGTTAAAATTGAAATTTTCGATGCCAATGGAAATTTGGTTCGCAAGTTCATTGGCACAAAGTCCGAAGAGAAACCGATTGCCGGAGACTTTTGGGGTGGTGGCGACAGCAAGCCTACCGCTGCCGCGGGATTGAATACTTTTAGATGGAACGGTCGTTATGAAGGCGCTACTATTTTTGATGGTATCATCATCTGGGGCGCACGTCCGCAGAATGGACCTGAGGCACCCATTGGAAAATATCAGGTTCGCTTTAAAGCAGGGAGCTATTCGCAAACGTATTCATTCAATATAAAAATGAATCCGAATGTAAAAGGTGTAAGTGAATCGGACTTGAAAGAGACGTTTGACTTGGCAATAAAAATCCGCGATCGCGAATCGGCTGCCAATGAAGCCGTGATCCGTATACGCGATTTGAAAAAACAAATTGAAGAACGAGCTAAAGAAGTGAATGACCCCGCCTTCTCTTCATCGGCAAAAGAGCTTACAGCAAAAATTACTGCCATTGAAGAAGATTTGTATCAAACCAAAAACCGGAGTGGCCAAGATCCACTTAACTTCCCGATCAAATTGGGCAATCGACTTTCGGCATTGAGGCGCAGTTTAGAAACAGGCGATGGCAAACCTACCGCAGGTGCGTACAAGGTGTTTGAAGAACTTAACAAAGAGCTGGATACTCACCTTGGAAAATTGGAAACAACACTCAAGACGGGCATTGATGCGATCAATCCAGTATTGATGAACAAACAGATGAAGGCGATTATTGATAAGAAGAAATAAAACTACTTCGTCTGCTACCATGCAAACCAGAAAACAATTTTTGAAAAGCTCACTGGCGATGGCTGCTGGCTATTCGTTTCTTCATGGTTTTGCAAATGATGTACGGGCTCAAAAAACTGAACGCAATTTTACATTTGATCTTCATTGCCATCCCGGGCGACTCTTTGCAAGTGCAGCCGGTGGTTTTGGAGAGGTTGGTTCTACACGGACTGTTATTGACATGAAGAACGCTTATGTGAGTGGTGCGTTCTTTTCGTTAGTAGCTGATTCGCCTTTGATAAGACTGGGTGCTACGGGTGTGTTGATCGCAGGACAGTTTGCACCTGGTGAGGCCTGGAAGGAGTATCAACGTCAGATGAAGGATATGAAGAATTTCCTTGGTAACGTTTCTGTTGCGATAGGAAAGCATAAAAAAGATTTAGAGTATAGTCAGCAAGTTACAGCCTATCTATCAGTAGAAGGTGGCGATTTTCTGGAAGCGAGTGTCGATAATGTAGATGAAGCGTATCAAGATGGCGTTCGCTCTATTCAGTTGGTTCACTATGTCCCTAACAAGGTTGGCGATCTGCAAACATCAGAACCAATCAACAACGGCTTGTCAGCATTTGGCAAAGAGGTGGTGCGCAGAATGAATAAACTGGGAATGTTGATTGATGTAGCCCATGCCAATTTTCAAACTGTAAAGGATGTTGTTTCTATCACCGATTCTCCCATCATGTTATCGCACAGTATTTTAGAAATGGAAGCCGATCGACCAATTGCAAAAAGAGCGATCTCAAAGGACCATGCAAAACTAATAGCGCAGACAGGTGGCATTATCGGTGCCTGGCCTTCAGGGTTTAATAAAAGCTTTGACGAATACGTTGAGAACACATTGCGCCTTGTTGAGGTGGTTGGTATCGAACATGTAGGTATCGGCACTGATATGGACGGCAATTTCAAGCCGGTGCTTTCGAGCTATGAACAATATCCAACTTTTGCTGAAGCCCTAAAAACAAAAGGACTTTCATCAACAGAAGTAGAAAAAGTGATGGGTGGTAATGCAAAGAGAGTATTAGGTAAAAATTTTAAGAGTTAGATAATTAACTCTAAACGTCTAACATCTTCAGTAGTTTCTGGCGCTTTACAACAAAAAGTATTTCTATGAAAATGATAAAACCAATTCAACAAATTTTTCAATTGGCAACGATGGTCAGTTCGCTAATGATCTTTTTTTCTTGCGGCAAGCCTAAGGATCAATTTCATATGCCTGCTGAATGGGAACAGCATGATGCCGTATGGTTGGGATGGGAGAAGGATACGATCAGGGGATACTATCCTCCAATCATAAAAGCTATCAACACATTAACACCGAACGTGAAGGTGAAGATGGCCTTTAACTCAGATAGCTTGATGCAAGTGGCAAAGCACTATTTAATTGCACAAAAAGTAGATACAGCCAATATCCGATTTTACGTAATGCCTGGTGATCGCTACTGGATTCGCGATCATGGAGCAGCATTTTTAACCAATGGAAAAGGAGAGTTAGGTGTAGCAGATTTTGCCTGGAATAGTTATGGAAGACCTGGATTTCTAAAAGAGAAGTACAATGGAAACATGGATAGTGTTCAAAAATATTTGGATAAGTATAAAGTCTACACAAAAAAAACAGGCTCGGTCGATAGTTTGATGGCGGTAGCTGAGGGTGCAAAAGTTCTAAAGACCGATGTGGTGCATGAAGGTGGTGCGATAGAAGTGAATGGTAAAGGTACATTGATTCTTTGCGAAGCCACAGTTTTTGAGCGAAACCCTGACTTGAAGAAGGAATATATTGAAAGTGAGTTCAAGCGGGTGCTGGGAGTGTCAAAAATCATTTGGACGAAGAAGGGATTGGCTGACGATCCGTTACATTTTTTTAGAAAGATTACCGGAAACTACTACGGTGGTGGGACGGGTGGACATACCGATGAATTTGTAAGGTTTGCCAATGCAACCACTATTTTATTAGCGTGGGTAGAAGAATCTGAAAAAGATAACAATCCGGTTAACCAAATGAACTATGAGCGGATGTGTGAAAACCTAAAAATCCTAGAAAGTGCAACCGATCAAGACGGAAAGCCATTCACAATTGTAAAAGTTCCGTTGCCAGATTTTATTTTTAAGAAAGTGGCTGTACGCAAAAAGATTGAAGACAACGAAGTAACCCTTGATATCGAGTTGGACGGATTTATCCCTTCAGAAACTCCCAAGCTTGGCGATAGTATTTTGCGAGTACCTGCGGCCAGCTACATGAATTACCTGGTAACGAATGGCTTGGTGATGCTACCCACCTACACGGCCATGGGGTCTTCCAAGGAAAAAGAAGAAAGAGTTGAAAAGATATTTAAAGAATACTTCCCCGATCGTAAAGTGGTTTTCATTGACATGATGCCACAAAATTGGGAAGGAGGAGGACTCCATTGTTCAACGCAACAACAGCCTGTTAAGTCAAAATAACCCCCGCCTGATATAAAATCAATGTTAATGGTTGGCATCTTTTCTGATTAACCCTAAAAGTAAAAATCCTGATATTGTCAGTACTATGCCTATCGTGAACATAATAATATGAAGCACTGAAATGTCCTTCACCATGATTACCTGTATCACTATCCATACACTCAGTAGAATTCCTTGAGTAATAACCCAAAATGGAGCGAATACCTTTTTCTTAACTACGAAATAGGCTGCTATAAAATTAAGGAGTCCATTAACGATGAGCAATACTATTCCGGGAATTAAATAGGAAGTGAATGGAGAATCCTTTATGTATAAAACACTCATACCCATCCCATGCCCAGATGGGTCTATGATAAACAACACACCAGCTACAGTAGCATTTATTGCTGTAAGGAGTAGCAGAGAAATTGAGGTTAATCGCAAATACTGTTTCAAAGAGGAGCTCATCTTAGTTTTATTCCATGCGATGATCATTGTACTTTATGGATGAAACTTCAAATGTGCCATAGCACAAGTCCCGGTCGGGATAGGTGTAAATTGTTTCTGCATACCCAGCCAATCGGTATCCGTTGATCTCGTGGTAGTTCTTTAAGGGTGTTGCCCACGGCAATTTCCTTCCAGCATCTGCATTATATCGATCATTTGATTTAAAGTTTATAAGCTCCCCAATATCATTAAAGAATAATTCGGCCGTTATGGCAATTCCGTTATTAGTAAAGGTTGCTTTAACAGTATTCTCCCCAAGTTCTTGCCATGCAATGCGCTTGTCGATAAGCGTGGCCGGAGCCATGCAACACATATCATTAAAAAAAGTAACGGTTTCTGCTGTATCCATTTCCGGTCCATCCTGAAACTGTACTTTCAGTAGCGAGAATAACCGGATATCCATAAAGGCATCTCCATTATTAAAACAATGATAGCCTGCCACCGGAAGCCCCTTCATGACTGCTTTCATAAAGAATAGACGGGTGGGAGTCTCCATAAAGTTATATTGCTCCGAAGAAAAAGGCATCCAATCCGATTGCTCGTCCTTTCTTATTTTACCGTTAAAGTGTATTTCAAAATGATTGACCGTAGGCTTACCGATTGAACCCGTGTAGCGAAGGTATTTTTTTACCGGCTTCGGCAAGGCCTGGATATCTTCTTCCGTAAGTGGGGAATTTTGGAAATACGCTTTTTGCAGCAAACCCTGCTTTACATCGCGCTGATAGTTGCTATAATATTTCCCTGTGGCGAATCCCATAATAGCCGCGATCAAAATAATAACGTTGGCTATTGTACCATACTTCGCATCTTGCCAGCTTAGGAGGATTACTCCTTGCGAAATAATTACTGCGGGGATAGCAACGTATACCCAAGCATCTTTTTTGAGCAAAAACAGAATTGTCGAAATAGCAAAGAGCGAAGCCGTTAACAACCACACCATGCCTACCGGTTTTGAAATGGCCATGGTTAACTGTTTCATTTCAGCATATTGAAATGCTTTTGCAAAGCCCATCAAATGGATGAGGCCATGAACTGTAATTAAAACAGCGAGAACATGCTTAATCATAAGTTCAGTGGATATCTAATATGGAAATAAAATTAGCAGTCCCGGAATTTCTAATTCATGATATCGGGCTCATGCTCGATTGATTTCTGTCACCCTTGAGTTTGCAAAGCCACATTGCAAACGGTTTCACAACAGGGGAAAGCTCCACCGGGAAAAATCAGTATAAGATTGATTAGTGGTTTTACTAAAAGTGAAACAAAGGCGTCTAACTATTGAAAATACCTGCCAAGTCGGCACAACTGTCCGCTGATGGTTTTCTCTCCAACTAGCCACACAAGCTTCTTTTTGTTGAGGGGATATTATTCGTTGGCTTGTTTTACCTATTTTTCAAACTATTAACCAACTGATAGTTACAGCATTGTTATGATCACTATTTGGAATAGTTATAAATAATGAGATACTTGCATTATTTATAATCATTCTAAATAATATATGAAATTGCCAAATGGACAACTGGCTGCGCTAGTCTTTTTATTGATCACTTCTTACGGCTTTGCTCAAAAAGATGTAACCAGAAACGATACATTAACCACACAGATACTTCCCGAATTGACCTTGGTTGGTCGCGGTAGCAAATCAGATATTCATCAGCTTCCGCAGATCGTTGGCACCTCCATTTATGCCGGTAAAAAAAGCTCTCTGGTGGTGATGGATAATGTGCAAGGAAACATTGTCTCCAATACAATGCGCCAGGTGTTAGGGAAGGTTCCGGGCATTTTTGTTTGGGAAAGCGAAAGCAGCGGCATACAAATAGGAATCGCAGCGCGGGGATTAAGCCCCAACCGATCATGGGAATTTAATATACGTCAAAATGGTTTTGACATTGCTGCTGATCCATTTGGATATCCCGAGGCTTACTACAATCCACAGCTACAATCCGTGCAGCGAATAGAAATTGTTAGGGGGCACGGCTCATTGCAGTATGGACCACAACTAGGTGGAATGGTCAATTGTATACTCAAGAACGGCAGTGAATTTACAAAGCCCTTTCAATTTGAGACAAACCAGACCGTGGGGAGCAATGGTCTGTTCAATTCTTACAACGCGATAGGTGGTAATACAAAGAAAGTAAACTACTATGCTTTTTATGATCACCGATCTGGCAATGGTTGGCGTGACAACAGTCAATTCAATAGCGGCACTTTATCAGGTACCATCACTTATAAAATTTCTAACCGATTCTCGCTAACAACAGAAATTACAAAATGGGCTAGTCGTAGCCAGCAGGCAGGTGGTCTTACCGATAGTCAGTTTCAGCAAAACGCACAGCAAAGTTTACGAGCCAGAAATTGGTTTGACTTAGATTGGCTAACCCCTGGTGTAACGGCCGATTATAAAATAAACCGTAATCAACACCTGAATGTAAAAGTGTTCGGGATAGTAGCCGACAGAAATAGTGTGGGCTTCTTTCCAAGTGGAGGCATCTTGGTGAAAGATACGATCAACACAACGATCGGCACTTATAACTCACGCACCATTGATATTGATAAATACAGGAATTTTGGCGCAGAGGCGCGTTACCTTCTTCAATACAACATTGGCAAGCAACAAAGTAATTTGAGTGCCGGGTTGCGACTATACCGAGGCAATACACTTCGGTATCGAGGTGGTGTTGGCACAACCGGGACAGACTATTCTATCGATCGCAAGGAAGGTACTCTTTGGGTTAGCGACATCAACTATCAAAGTGGGAACGTGGCTGTTTTTGCCGAAAATCTTTTTCAGCTCACTGATAAACTGCTGTTGGTGCCGGGCATTCGTTACGAATACATTACATCTCAAGCGAGCGGCTACAATGGATTGAACAATAGTGTTCCTGTTGCCATACAAGATCAATCGCGCAGTAGAGTATTCTTGCTGGCTGGCCTAGGAGCCGAATATTCTGTTACCCGTTCTACTTCACTTTATGCAAATGCCACTCAATCGTACCGGGCTGTTCAGTTTGCAGATCTTACGGCTGCACCTACTACCGATGTAATTGATAATAACCTAACAGATGCAAAAGGATTGAATGTAGATGTGGGTTATCGCGGCAATGTAAAGAGCTATTTAAAATTTGATGTAAGTCTTTTTTTACTCGATTATCAAAACAGAATAGGAACCATTCGTCAACAGCGGCAAGATGGATCTTTTTACAATCTCCGCACCAATGTGGGCAGCAGCACGACTACAGGAGTTGAGGCTTTTGCAGAGAGCAATATAAGTGAGTCATTGGGTATCCCGGCAGCGTTTGGGAATCTCTCTTTCTTTATTTCTTATGCCTACAACAATGCGCAGTATAATAGTTTTAGGGTGGTAACGGTTGTCAACAATCAATTGTCAGAAAGCAACTACAAGGACAAAAGAGTGGAGTACGCTCCTGAAAATATTTTCCGTGCAGGGGTAACGTATACGTATAAGAGTTTTTCTGCCACACTTCAGCGGAGCTACACGGATAAGGTATTTACAGATGCAAATAATACCGAAACAACATCGGCCAATGGCCAAAATGGAATAATCCCCGGATATACCGTGGACGATCTCACGATCAGCTATCAGCACAAAACAGGTGTGAAAGTAAAAGCAGGCGCCAATAACCTGGGAGACGTGCATTACTTTACGCGAAGGTCGGGCGGTTATCCTGGTCCTGGCCTTTTGCCAAGTGACGGAAGAACGTACTTCGTTTCGTTGGGGTATGTGTTGAGGTGACGGTACATAGAAATTTGAGCATACTTCCTTGAAAACAACTGGTATAGGGTCGGATCTTTTAAGCATTTGATCGAATAGTAGTCTTGTTTTCCATAAATGATAGAGATTTCTGTTTGAAATCGTACCTTGCAGTAAATCAACCACTATTATTAACTATGGCTAAATCGCAAGACACCTGGAACAAAAAGGAAATGGAGAAGAAGCGCCTGAAGAAAAGACAGGATAAGGAGCAAAAGAAGGAGGAGCGGAAAGCCAATGCCAAGGAAAGTACCAGTTTTGACGATATGATCGCCTATGTGGATGAGTATGGAAATTTAAGTTCTACGCCCCCTTCTGCCATTCGCAGAAAGGATACTGTCCGCGCTGAAGATATTCAAATTGGGGTGCCAAAGCGGGTTGATGTAGTGCAAGACACCCTGCGCAAGGGAATTGTTACCTTCTTTAATGATTCTAAGGGTTACGGCTTTATCAAAGATTCTGAGACACAAGAAAGCATTTTTGTCCACGCAAATGGTTTACTAGATCCTATCAAAGACAACAATAAAGTAACTTTTGAAGTAGAGATGGGACACAAAGGGCCCAATGCTGTCAAAGTAAAATTGGCGGTTGGCTGAGTTTCCTTATAGTCACCTACCTTAAAAAAAGCTTGTTCTTAACTGGCGAGTGGCTTCAACGTAGATTTTCTTCTCTTTTTACCTGGAGCTTCAACACTTCAAAGAATTAATCCATCGCTTTTTTTGGCGGCTGGGCTATTGTCCACAGTTAAATCCCTAACGAACAGCTAGTTTCGTGGGTACAAAGAGAATTTATGAAATACCTTTTTATCGTTTTTGCTTGTTTTTTTAGTTTCGAAGCCTTCAGCCAACTTGAAGCGGTCAAACCAAAAGAACTAACACTTCAAAATCGTTTTGATTTAATGAAAACCACATCACAGACGTTTCAAGATTACAAAGTAATCAAAGAAGTTGCGCTGGATGGTGTTTGGAGAATTTCGCAGGATACTGTCAACCGATTAAAAGTCGCCTTAGCAACACAAAGAGTATCTATTGCTAAATTAGAGAAATCCCTCTCAGACGAACGTAGTCTGATCGAGAAGGTGCGAGCTTCTCAGCAAGGGTTGGAATATGACAGCACTCATATTTCGATCCTTGGACTTTCATTTGGTAAAACACTGTTTGTGTCGGGAGTCTTTATCGTGCTTTTGGGAATGCTCTTACTATTGGGAGGTCTTTTGGCAAAGCTAAGACTGATTTCAAGTGACGCAAAAGAGACAAAGGATTTATTGAATTTTTCAACACACGAGCTAGAAGAGTACAAAAAGAAATCCCTTGAAAAACAGGCCAAGCTTTCAAGGGAACTCCAGACAGAAAGGAACAGAATCGCGGCTGAGAGAATTCCGGTATTTACGATAAAACCACTTAGTTCCGCTCAAACTATTCTTTAGGAAAAAGCCTATCGCTTTAATTTTCCCTTGTACGTTTTTTTGAAAAGTTCGTATCTTGGAATAGACACGCCCATTACGTACGGACTGTAGGGGTTGTGCTCGATATAATCCTGGTGATAGTCTTCGGCTTTGTAAAATGCGGTTAGTGGTTTTATCTCTGAGACAATTAGTTTTTTGAATTTTGGGGCATAAGCAGCCTTGGCCTTCTCTGCCAACTCTTTTTCTTCCGGTGTGCTGTAAAATATAATGGAGCGATACGAGTTACCGCGATCAGGCCCTTGTTGATCGGGTGTGGTCGGGTCTTGTGATGTAAAAAATACATTCAGTAACTCAGCATAGCTCACTTTCTTCGGATCGTAATACACCAGAACTGTTTCCGCGTGACCAGTCGTTTCAGTGTTGACCAATTCATAAGTTGGATTTATTGTGGTTCCACCAGCATAGCCGGATATTGCAGCATCCACGCCTTCAACTGCTTCAAAAATATGTTCCGAGCACCAAAAGCATCCTTCCGCGAAGGCGGCTACTGCTTTGCCGGCTGGCGGAGTCAAACTCATTTTTAAATCACCCTGTTGCTTCTTTCCCGATTGTGCATTGCAAGAAGCTAGCGTTAAAGAAATCGTTATGGCGAGAATGTGAGTGAAGTATTTTTTCATTTTTTTAGATGTTGTTTGCGAATATACGAAGCGTTTCACTTTGTGGTTTTATGCAAATGGTTGATATGTCGTATTCACGTCAAAAGTTGGATACACGTTGCCAACCTTCAACCTTCGAGAATCTAATCTTCGGCCTCGTACTTCGTAATTCTTACCTCGTATTTTTTTACTGATAAACCCTCACCCAATCCACCTCCATTTGTTGTGGCCAAATCAAATCATCGATTCCTTCTTTCCCACCCCAATTTCCTCCCACAGCAATATTCAAGATCAAATGAAAACGATGATCAAACGGCCACTCTCTAAACGTATCATTTGCCCCTTTGTTCACAACATGATATATTTTATCATCTACAAAAAATTCCATTTTTTCAATCGTCCAATTGATGGCGTAGACGTGGTATTCATCCTGTGCATCCGCTATCGTCACCTTGCCTTCTTTTTGAGTTTGCTTGATGTGATTGTATGAATCAGTGTGAATCGTTCCGTGAATCACACCTGGATCGTAACCCACATGCTCCATAATATCGATCTCGCCACTCTCAGGCCAGCCTCCATATTTCCAATCAGTAGATAGCATCCAAATCGCAGGCCAGGTGCCTTTGCCACGGGGCAGCTTTGCTTTGACTTCAATACGGCCATACCGCCAATCTCCTTTCATTTTCGTAATCAAACGCGCAGAGGTATATGCTCGTCCACCCATCGAATCTTTTCGAGCCTCAATAATCAAGCGCCCATTTTCTACACGTACATTTTCTGGGTTTTTTGTATAAAATTGCGCCTCGTTATTGCCCCATCCACATAGATCAGGACAATCGTCTCCCAACTCATTTGTCCATTTCGTTGAGTCGGGCGCGCCTGCATGTTCAAACTCGTCTGCCCAAACCAGTGTTTTGTTGGGTTTAATTTTGCAGCCGAACAATACCGAGATGATTAAAATTGAGTAAAATAAATGAGCTTGTCTCATGGAATGGTGAAGTCTTGATTTAGAATTTGCGTTCAAATAAAATTAGACATAATTCTGTAACCATCGTCATCACACGATTTGTGTGATTGGTTTGTAGGTATCGGAAGATTTCAATCTATCGATGACTATTTGCCTTTACTTATTTCTTCGAATAGGCAAACTTGAAATAGATCAGCAACAGACTTAGAAAAAAGATGAAGCCGTTCGCTAATATCACCGGCCAAAGCATTAAAGCAATTCCGTACACGAGCCAAATCAATGTGCTTGATGCGACAATCAACATCATTGCCAAGCTAAGATCTTGAACGCTCTTCGTTTTCCAGACTTTATAAACTTGTGGAATAAACGTGATGCTGCTTAAGAATGCACCGACATGTCCAGCTATTTGAATCCAATCCATAGATGTTAGGTGTTAAAAAAATTCATTGTTCGTTCTGCGCCAATCGTACAAAAGGA